>JAUYEF010000012.1 GCA_030691635.1 Bacillota bacterium | reverse complement strand
CCTACGGCGGCCGCAAGGACAGGCATGCCCTGACTACCCAGACCGTGACCGCACGCTCGAGCCGCGACCTGAGCATCGAGCAAGAACGCCGCAGAAGCGCTGGCGGGCCGCTTCTCGCCGAGGCGCTCGCTCTGGATGCGGACGACCCGCTGAGCCGGCTTAAACAGCGCTTCTTCGTCCCGGAAGGGCGCTACTACCTCGACGGCAATTCGCTCGGGTTGATGTCCGTCGACGCTGAGGAGTGCATGTTGCGCGCCGCGGCGGAGTGGAAGACGCTGGGCATTGATGGCTGGCTCAAGGCCGACCCGCCCTGGTTTGAGTACGGTGAGCGCCTGGGCGCGGCCATGGCGGACCTCGTCGGCGCAGAACCGGCCGAAGTCTCGATGACAGGTACGACGACGATCAACCTTCACCATCTGGCCCTGACCTTCCTCAAGAACGCCCCACGCAAGAACGTGCTCGCGGACTCGCTGAACTTCCCTTCGGACCTGTACGCGCTGGCCGCCGACGCCGAGCTCGGCGGGGGCAGGCTGAGGCTTGTTGATAGTTGCGATGGGAAGACGCTGGACGAGTAGGCGATCATTGACGCGATGACCCCGGACGTCGGCCTGGCCGTCCTCCCCTCTGTGCTCTACCGGAGCGGGCAACTCCTGGACATCGAGAGGCTTGCCGCAGCAGCCCGTGATCGTGGCATCATCCTGGGTTTTGACTGCTGTCACTCCACGGGCGTGGTGCCTCATCGCTTCGACGAGTGGGGCGTCGATTTCGCTTTCTGGTGCACGTACAAGTACGTGAACGGAGGCCCCGGAGCCCCCGCGGCGCTGTTCGTGAACAGGAGGCACTGGGCGCTCAGCCCGGCGCTTCCAGGGTGGTGGGGGCACCGCAAGGACACGCAGTTCGAGATGCATACCGGCTTCGAGAAAGCTGGCTCTGCCGGTGCGTGGCAGATCAGCACTCCAACCATCATCGGGGCGTCCGCGCTCTGGGGTGCTCTGGACATAATCCATGAGGCCGGGATCCACAGGATACGCGATAAATCGCTCAAGCAGACGTCTTACCTGATGAAGCTCATTGACACAGAGCTCGCGCCGCTTGGATTCGCCGTCGGGACTCCGTGGGAAGCGGCCAGGAGGGGCGGGCATGTGGCGCTCGAGCATGAGGACGCGTGGAGGATCTGCACATCCATCAAGCGCAGGGGAGTCATCCCGGATTTCCGCCCCGAGAACGTCATACGTCTGGCGCCATCGCCGTTGTATACCTCGTTCCAGGACATACTGGAGGCCGTCCAGATCATCAAAGCCTCTACGGAGCAGGGCGAGCATCTGGGCCTTTCGAGGGAGAGAAGGGGTGTAACTTGAGCCCTGCCTGGCATTTGGACTGAGGTCTCGTTCACATGCAGACGTGTCCGGAAGGTTCATCTAGCGTTTCCAGGTATTGACTATATGTAGGGAACCACACTATTATGGGAGCGGCATTAGTGTAAAATTGACTATACATGGTGCCGGCTCCTTTCTTGTTGGGCTTACAGCGCTTGCCAATCATTTGGCAGAGGGGGTCAGAAGGTGTGCAGATCTAAGAACGTCCTCCCGCCACGCTTTCCCCAGGACGAGTTCACACACGGGTTAAGCCAGCTTGCGGTGCTCACGCTGCTTGTGGACGCGCAGCACGGCTATAACCTGATGAGGGTGCTCAAGAGCCACGGCATAAGGATCGAGAGCGGGACGCTTTACCCCATGCTGCGCCGTCTAGAGGCGAAAGGCCTGCTTAAGTCCGCGTGGGACACTGCCGGGCCGAGGCCGAGGAAAGTCTACGTTACGACCGAGCAGGGCCGGACCGTTCTCGAGCAACTCGTGCCATTGTGGCGCGGCTTCATTGAGGCTACCCAGAAGGTCTTTGACAACACGGAGGACGCGCACACGGACGACTCGCATACGAAGGATGGGCATAAGGAGGGCGAGCACAAGTGAGCCTCTCAAGGCCTACACGGGTCGTCCTGACCGCCCTGCTCTTAGCGTTCCTATCCCTTGTCGGCTGGCGCGTCTATGAAAGGTACTTCAAGCCGGTCGAAGCAGTTGCGAAGGAACCGGTAGCCGTCTCCGTGGTGGTGGTCTCGAAGCGCGATCTCACGCGCTACGTGAAGGTTGTGGGCTCGCTCCAACCCGCCCTCTCGTCGAACCTGGCGCTCAAGGCGGCGGGCCGTGTCGCGTCGGTCCCCGCGGAGATCGGAAAGGCCGTCCGCAAAGGAGAAGCGCTGGTCGTGCTGGACAAATCCGACCTGCTTACCCAGGTGAAGGCGGCGGAGGCTGCGTTTGATCTTACGGCGGCCAACCTTGCGCGCATCGAGCTCAGCGCCCCGGTCATGGAGAAAGCGCAGGCGGAAAGCGCGGTCGCCCAGGCCAGAGCCCAGGTAGAGGCAGCCACCAAGAACGAAGGGCGGATGTCTTCGCTGTACCAATCGGGCGCCGTGCCGCTCGTGCAACTTGAGGCTGCACAAACACAGCTCAAGATGGCGCTCGCCCAGCTTGAGCTTGCGCTGCAGAACCTCGGCGTGGTGAATTCCGGGACCGCCCAGCAGGTGATCGCGGCCGCGGCGGCACAGAAGAAGCAGGCAGAGGCGGGTCTCCAGCTGGCCCATTCACAGCTGGCGGCAGCCACATTGACTGCCCCCTTTGATGGCGTCGTGTCGTTGGTGAACGTCAACCCAGGGGAAATCGTGTCACCCGGTGTGCCGGTCATCGGCCTGGTGGAGAGCGGAAGGATCTACGCTGACTTCATGGTTTCGGAGAAGCAAGTGGGAACGCTGGCCGCCGGGCAGCAACTGGATGTCTCGGTGCCGACGGCGGGCAAGACCGCCACGGCGGTCGTGGCAGGCATTTCGCCGTCGGTCGATGCACGGAGCCGCATGTACAGGCTGAGGGTGGAACTGCGAGACCCGGGGGCGTCGCTCAAGCCGGGGATGATGGCTGAGGCGCGGCTGCTTGAGGATTCCCGCCCGGGCTGTATCGCCGTGCCTGAGGAGTGCGTGGTCGGTGGGAGCGTGGACCCGTCGGTGTTCGTGGCCTCGAACGGCATCGCGGAAAAGCGCCCGGTGAAGCTCGGCATCTCGGATGGGCGGTACATAGAGGTTCTCTCCGGCGTCCACGATGGCGACAGCATCGTCCAGAAGGGGCAAACCTACCTGAAGCATGGAGCTAAGATAAAGGTAGTGGACGGAGGGAGTCGCTGATGTCGCTCGCAAGGCTCTCCGTCAAGCACCCGGTCACCACGGCTATGCTGGTGCTTACAGTCGTCCTGTTCGGTGTCATAGGCCTCGACCAGCTTCCGGTGGACCTCCTTCCGAAGATAGAGTACCCGATGCTGGTGGTTGTCGCCCGGTATCCCGGCGCCGCCCCCGTGGAAGTCGAACAGCTCGTCACGCGCCGCCTGGAAGAGGCAGCGGCGCGAATGGCAGGCCTCGACCTTCTCTCCTCCTCGAGCAGAGAAGGCATGTCTACCGTGCAGGCTCGTTTTTCGTGGGGCACGAATCTGGACCAGGCTGCGATCGACATGCGGGAAAAGATCGATATGGTCCGGAGCTACCTGCCGTCCGATGTTGAGAACATTTCTGTCATCAAGGCGGACCCCTCCATGCAGCCAGTCATGAGGGTCGACCTTTACGGCGAGCGGGACCTGGGGCAATTGACCAACCTGGCGACCGATGTGGTCAAGCCGGCGATCGAGCGTCTTGAGGGTGTCGCCGCCGTGGACATGGTGGGCGGCGTGGAGCGAAAGGTGTTCATTGACGTCGACCCGCGGAGACTCCAGGCCTATGGGGTGACCATCTCCCAGGTCACGGCCGCGTTGAGGCAGGAGAACCTGTCTCTGCCGGGCGGGGACGTGCCCATCGGCGACAAGCGCTACAAGGTCCGCACCATCGGTGAACTCAAGAACCTGGAAGACGTTGAGGAGATACGCCTGTTGTCGCAGGCGGGGGGCTCGATCCCGCTCCGCGAGGTGGCCACGATCAGCGCCGGGCCGGACGAGCTGTCCAGCATGGCGCGCTTTGATGGCAAGCCCAGCGTCTCGCTCCTGGTACAGAAGCGGTCGGACGCCAACACCGTCCAGGTGGCCCGCGCCGTCAGGCAGACCATGAAAGACGTCTCCATCTCTCTGCCCGGAGGCGCAAAGCTCGGCGCCAGCCAGGACCAGTCCAACTTCATTGAGTGGGCCGTGCAGGCAGTCATCTCCAGCGCGATCCTGGGCGGCATACTCGCAGTGGTTGTGCTTTTCGCCTTTCTCCGCGACTGGCGCTCGACCGTGGTGATAGGCCTGTCCATACCGGTTTCGATCGTTGCGACGTTCCTGGCGATGTACTTCAGCAAGATGACGCTGAACATGATGTCGCTGGGCGGAATGGCGCTCGGAGTCGGCATGCTGGTGGACAATTCGATCGTCGTACTTGAGAACATCTACAGGCACCACACCGAAATGGGCAAGCCCCCTCTGGAAGCGGCTGTCCAGGGCGCAGAGGAAGTGGGCATGGCCATCACCGCATCAACGCTCACAAACCTGGTGGTCTTCCTGCCCATCGTGTTTGTCGGGGGTCTATCGGCCCACCTTTTCAGGCAGCTCGCGCTTGTCGTGACTTACTCCATAACCAGTTCGCTGGTCGTGGCGCTTACCATCGTCCCTGTCGGATGCGCGCTGCTTCTGAGCATCCCGCAGTCACGAGCCCGGTTTCACGGCCTGCTCGGTAGGATCGGGGATGCGCTGGACAGCTGGCCGGGTCAATACAAGCAGGCGCTGGCAGTCTTCATAAAGCGACCCCGAGCCGCGTTCGCGCTCATCGGCGTATCCGTCCTAGTGACCGCGGGGCTCATACCGCTCATCGGCGGCGAGTTCCTACCTCCCATGGACAGGCGCGAGATCAACGTGAAGGTTTCCCTCGAGCGGGGCAGCAAGCTCGAGGCCACGGACCGGGTCGTCAGGTCGGTTGAGGATGTCGTAAGCCGTCTTCCTGAAGTCGAGAGCTACAGCAGCTTCGTGGGTGGGTCCAGGTCGCTAGATGCGGCAGGAACGGTGCCCGAGTCCGGTTCGGTCAATGTAAGGCTCAAGCAGGGAAGAGGCCAGGGGCGCGTCACGCAAGAGGTGCAGGACGCCATCAAGCAGGCGTTGCCACCCTTCCCAGGAGCTGAGGTGAAAGTCGAGCGGGTGACCGGAGTCGCCGGCGAACAATCGTTTATGGGGACGCCCGTCGAGGTCACCATCAAAGGCGTGGACTATAGTGTGCTTCGCCTTCTCCAGAAGGATGTCGCCGCGCGGCTGAGCGCGGTGCCATCCCTCAAAGAAGTCGATAGCGGCACCGAGGACGTGCTTCCCGAGGTTCATGTGGAAGTTGACAGGCGCAGGGCGTCGTCGTATGGGCTCTCCGCAGGCTACGTCGCCACCGTGGTCAGGGCGTCGATACAAGGGGAGACCGCCACCAGGTTTCGCGCTGGGGGGACCGAGTATGACGCGGTCGTCCGTCTCGCCGGTGTCTACCGCGAGAGCGTCCCCGATGTCGAGAACCTGCTGCTGCTGTCGCCAGGCGGTCAGATAGTGCCACTCTGGCAAGTCGCAGAGGTGTCGAGACAGGTCGGACCACCGAGCATACAGCGCCGGGACCAGACGCGCGTCGTGACCGTGCGGGCGAGTGCTGCCGGGCGCGATCTCAACGCCGCAGTCACGGCCGCGAGACGCGCTCTTGCCCAGATGCCTCTTCCGGAAGGGTATTCGCTGGAGTTCACTGGCCAGGCGCAGGAGATGTTCGGCGCCTTCTCGTCTCTCGGTTTCGTGCTGCTGATCGCGTTGCTGCTCGACTACATCGTGCTGGCGTCGCAGTTCGAGTCGCTCGTTCACCCCTTCACCGTCATGATTACCGTCCCACTGGCCGCCATCGGGTCTGTCATGGGCCTCTTCATCACTGGCAAGACATTCTCGGTGCCCTCTCTCATCGGGCTCATAACACTGGCAGGCGTGGTGGTCAATAACGCCATCGTCTTCGTGGACTATGCGAACCAGCTGCGCAAGGAGGGCATGGATATGCAGACCGCACTCATGACGACCGGGGCGAGGAGGTTGAGGCCCATCCTGATGACCTCAATGACGACGATATTCGGCCTCGTGCCGCTCGCGATCGGCACCGGGAGCGGGGCTGAGTTGGAGGCGCCTCTTGCCATCGTGGTGATGGGAGGGCTTATCACCTCGACCTTCCTGACGCTATTCATCATCCCCGTGATGTACATGTGGGTGGAGAATCTGATGGGCCGGCTTCGCGGCTGGATCGCGAAGCGCGGCGAGACAGAAAGCAGCATCACGAAACGCGCTGTGCCGACGTTGGTCGTGCTCATCACCTGCGCATCGCTGCTGCTCTCTGGCCCCGGAGATGCGCTGGCGGCGGCATACAGCCACGCGCCGGAGGCGGCGGTCGAAAGGGCGCTCGCGTCGCACCCTCTCTTCAGGGCAGCCGATGCCAGGGTGTCGCTACTCACGATCCAGGCGGCGCTAGCCCAGGCTCGCGCATCACAGATCCCGGACACCACACCTTCGACACTACCTTATGAGGACACGAGCACCCACATCGACGCGAAGACCAAATACCTGTTACCGATGCAGGCATCCACGGGGGTGGCCGTCGCTCAGAGGTACAGGAAGGCCCTCGAGCAGAACATCAGGCTCGCGACCCTGACTGTGTACTACTCGCTCGCGAAGACCCAGAGCTTGAGCGGGTCCGCGTTCCTGCTCGAGTACGCGCTCGACAGGCAGGTTGACATCGCGTGGGAGGCCAGGACTCACGGGCTCATCACCAGCAAGGACGTTTACCAGACCGAAGCGAAGGCTTCGGAGGCTGCCGCCGGAAGTACGGCGGTAGCAGCGGCAGCGGCCCAGGCCAGGCTTGCGCTGTGCAAGCTGCTGGGATACGGCGCAGGTGATTCCGTCGCCGTCCAGATCCCGGCCTACACGGAGTTCACCGTCGACTTGGACAAGGCCGTGCAGGACGCCCTGGCGAACAGGTATGACGTTTTCAAGGCCCAGAAGGACCTTGAGGTTGCGCAGTACGACCTGCAGCTGGCGTCCCAGCGCGCCGCCGGCTCGCCGCTAATGTATGTCGAGATCGCCCGGGCGAAGGTCACCGAAGCGCAGGCGATGCTGGACTACCACACGCGAGAGGTGGAGTTCCAGGTCCGCACCTTGCACGCCGCGCTTGCCGCCACGGTCGCCAAGTACGGGTCCAGGCAGGCCAGCTACCAGGCGCTGTATGAGGCGTTGCGCGTGCAGGAAAGGCGCAGGGACGAGGGTCTGGCGACGGATGCCGATGTCACGCTCGCGCGGGCGCTGAGCGAGCAGGCGAGCGCCGCCGTGACCGAGGCACTGTGCGATATCGAAATCGCGCGGGCCAGGTTCGCCCACTCGTGCTCGTTCGGCTCGGCCTTGTCTCAGGCCGACACACAGACCGCGCAGGGCCAGTAGAGGGCGGCCGAAGATTCATCCCCGGCACGCCGGAGGGCAGTTGAGCAGGATCGCTTCTGTTGGCGAAGGATACGGCAGCATATCTCTCGAAAACTTGGATTGAGAATGTCTCCGGGTTCTTGGCTTTTTGTTCATGACCGACTGACCTTGCGAAAGGAGATGGATGCGCTGAAGATCCTATCACCGCTGGAATTTTACGGTTTCCAGATGGGCGCCGACCGCAAGCTGGCGCGCTGGCCGAAGATAGTCGAGTACTTCAAGCACCTTGCCGAGGGCTCCGGGCGGATGCTGCTCCAGGAGATCGGCAAGACCACGGAGGGCCGGTCGTTCATCGCAGCGGTCATCACCTCCGAGGACAACATGTCAAGACTCGAGGAATTCCGCGCAGTGCAGGCTCGCCTGGCGGACCCACGCGGGCTCAGTGAGGACGATGCACAGGCCCTGGTCGAAAATGGCAAGGCCATCGTCATGATATCCTGCAGCATTCACGCGACTGAGGTCGGCGGTACTCAGATGTCTTCCGAGCTTGCTTACGACCTGTTGACCAAGGACGACGAGGTCACAAAGCAGATCCTCGACAACGTCATCTTCCTGTTCGTGCCGTCGCTGAACCCCGACGGGCTTGAGATGGTCGCAGGCTGGTACGAGAAGACGCTGGGCACCGAGTTCGAGGGTGCGCAGCAGCCCTTCCTTTATCACAAGTACGTGGGCAACGACAACAACCGGGATTGGTTCATGATCACGCAGGTCGAAAACCAGCTGGCCGTGGAGAAGGTGCACAACGTCTGGCACCCGATGATAGTCTTTGACCAGCACCAGATGTGGTCCAATTCGTTCAGGTTCTTCCTGCCCCCGTACATCGACCCGTTTGACCCAAACGTGGACCCGTTGCTCGCCCATGAGACCACTGTGCTTGGCTCCGAGATGATCAACGAGCTGATCTCCAACGGCAAGACTGGTATCGTTCATAGCATCATATTCGACTGTTTCTCGCCATCGCGCGCATACCAGCACTACCATGGAGGCGTGCGTATCCTGTCCGAATGCGCGAGCTGCAAGGTCGCCACGCCCATCAAGGTCCGGTTCGACGAGCTCGAGGCCTCGCGCGACGGCTCCGACCCCAAGGTGACATCCGTCAACCACCCGGTCCCGTGGCCGGGCGGCGAGTGGAAACTCCGGGACATTGTTGAGTATGACAAACTGGCCTCGATCGGCTGCCTCAAGCATGCGGCCAGATACCGGAGGGAATGGGTCAAGAACTTCTACACGCTGTCCAAGCGCGGGCTGGCGGCTGCCAGGCCGTATGCGTTCGTCGTGCCGGCGCAGCAGGCAGATCCGGTGACTACGTACGAGATGCTCGACGTGCTACAGAAGGGCTTGGTAGAGATACACCGCGCGAAAGCGCCGTTTGTGGCGGGCGGAGTCACCTATCCCGCGGGCGCCTACGTGATCAAGGTCGCGCAGCCGTACGGGCGCTATGCAAAGACGATGTTGGAGAGGCAGCACTACCCGGACCTACGAGTCTTCCCCGGCGGCCCGCCGAAGCCGCCCTACGACATAACGGCTCACACGCTGCCCCTGCAGATGGACGTGACGTGCGTCGCGGTGGGACAGCCATTCGAGGCGGACCTCGAACTTGTAGAGAGACTGCAGAAGCCCGTGGCCGTTCCGGCAGGCAGCATCCGGGTAGCCGGAAAGGTCACCGGCTACAGCATGTGCAATGTGATGAACAGCTCTTTCGCCGCAGTGAACAAGCTGCTGGCAGGGGGGGCTGAGGTTTTCCGCCACACCGAGCGGACAGGCCCTCCTGGCAAGGACGCCTACGGCACGTTCTACATCCGCTACGCTCCCGGGATGGAGAACCGTCTTGACGACCTGGCGCAAGAGTTTGGGCTCCGCGTCCACCCGTGCGAGGAGCCGGAGGGCGCGCCGGTGCTGCATGTTTCGCTGCCCAAGGTCGCGCTATACCAGAGTTATGCGGCAAGCGCCGATGAGGGCTGGACGAGGTTCATCTTCGACAACTACTCAATGCCGTACACCACAGTGTTCGACGCGGACGTGAGGAAGGGCGGCAGGGAGCTCAGGCAGCGGTTCGACTCGCTCATCCTTCCGGCTCAGGGGCCCGAGCAGATAACCCGCGGCATACCGGAAGGCAAGCTGTTCGCGGAGTACACGGGCGGGCTCGGTGAGCAGGGAAGGCAGGCCGTCAGGGGCTTCGTGGAGGCAGGCGGGACGCTTGTGGCGCTGGGCCCGTCTTGTGATTGGGCGGTGAATGCCTTCGGGCTCCGGCTCACAAACGTGACCGCAGGGCTCAAGACCCAGGATTACTACCTGCCCGGCTCACTGATGAAGGTCATCCTGGACAAGACTCATCCGCTTGCCTTTGGTATGCCTCGCGAAACATGCCTGCTGGCCGTGCAGTCACCGGCCTATGACGTGGCGGAAGGGGCCATAGTCGGGCGCTACGCGCCGGCGGGAGCGCTCATGTCCGGTTGGGTGCTGGGCGCGAAGCACATTGAGGACAAGGCCTGCATCGTCGACGTGCCGCTTGGCCAGGGCCGCGTGGTCCTGCTTGCGCCTCGCGTGCAGTTCCGGGCACAGACCCGCGGCGCGTACCGGCTGCTGTTCAACGCGATCTACCTGGCGTCTTCCGAGAGGACAGTGCTGTAGTCGCCACGCGGTTCCGTAGCTCGAGGGCACGTGGTTCGCGTCAGGTAAGATGAGGCAGCCCCCGGTGAGAGCGTCTGCTAGGACGCCCCGCGGGGGCTGTTGGTCTCCTGGGACCACCCTCGCGATATTTGCTGGTCTCCACGGACCACCATGGACTCAAATGCTGGTCTCTGGAGACCAACACGGTTCGATGTTGATCTCCACAGACCAGTGTTAGCGCAACCACTGGTCCCCACAGACCACCCTA
>JAUYEF010000366.1 GCA_030691635.1 Bacillota bacterium | reverse complement strand
AGACGGGGCCATTGTACAGCAGGGCACCCATGACGAACTGACGGCTCTGGAAGGGCTGTATCGCGACCTGTACCATAACCAGCTGTTCTCGTCCAACAATGAGCCACCAAGCACAGGCGCGGGTGGGCGAAGAGCAAAAGGAGGTGCACGATAGTGTCAACCGAGCCGGGCTTCATGGGCAGGTTCACCGAGGAAAGGCAGTCGCAAAAGGGCCTACGGCATCTGGATAGAGCAGTGATGTTGATGTTCGCGTCGTACTTGAGGCCACACCGTGCGCTCCTGCTTCTGTCTATGGCCCTGATGGCAATCGTGGCTTTGGTCAACGCCGCCGCTCCTTACTTGACAAAGATAGCTATCGACAGCCATATCCTTGCCGGCGATTACCATGGCCTGGTTTGGATTCTGCTCGCCTACATTGGACTATACCTTGTGTACTGGGCCGCATCATACTGGGGCAGGTACCTTTCCACCAAAGTGGGCCAGGTCGTTATCTCAGACGTCCGGAGGGACCTGTTTCGCCATGTGTTGGGCCTGTCACAGGACTTCTACGAGAAGTATCCTACTGGGAACATACTTTCGAGGCTGGTCAGTGATGTGAACTCCATCGCCGAACTCGTCTCATATGGGCTGACAGGGGTTGTCGCAGACATCCTGACGCTGTTCGCCATAGTCTGTGTGATGGTGTACATGAACCTCCAGCTCGCGGCTATCGCCTTTCTCGTCATTCCCCTGATTTTGGGCGGGACGTCTGTGATCGGTAATCTGATGCGAAAAGCCTCGCGCGATGTCAGGCAGAAGCTGGCCAGCCTCACGGCGGGTGTTGAGGAAAACGTAGCGGGGGCTCGAGCTGTGCGCTCGATGGGTAAGGAAGGCCAGAGCCTTGAAAGACTTCAGGCATTGAGCCAGGAAAACTATGCTGCAAACGTGAAAGCCATCGTAGCCGTTGCGCTCTTCTTCCCGTTCATGTCTGCCTCGGGTACCCTGAGCTCCGCACTGGTGCTCTGGTTTGGAGGCGTCATGGTTCAGCGAGGGACAATCACTGCAGGAGTGCTGCTTGCCTTTCTCACTTACGTAACCAAGTTCTTCATGCCGCTGCGAGAGATCAGCCAGCTGTTCGCCACATATCAGACAGCAGCTGCATCCGCGGAGCGGATGTACGAGTTAAGACGGATGGAACCGGCTATACGGGAGAGCAAGAATCCCACGCATCTGATCCAACCCGCGCGAGGACTAGTGGAGTTCAGCAGGGTCTCGTTCGAGTATGAACCTGGGAAACCGGTTCTGAGCGATCTCAGTCTCAAGATAGAGCCTGCCGAAATTGTGGCTATCGTCGGCCGGAGCGGTGCTGGTAAGACCACCCTCGTCAAGCTGTTGGCAAGGTTGTATGATGTAAACTCCGGGTCCGTATCGCTAGACGGCGTAGATGTTAAGGACCTTCCGCTTCAAGAGCTGAGGGGTGCCATCTCCGTGGTGCCTCAAGATGTTTTCCTGTTCGACGGGACGATAGAGGACAACATCCGGTTCGCCAAACCGGATGCGAGCTCAGAAGAGGTCACCGCCGCTGCTCGTCGGGTCGGGGCTGATGCCTTCATTGAGAAGATGCCGGAGAGATACGCCACCCGAGTTGGAGAACGCGGGGGCCTTCTCTCGGGCGGGCAGCGCCAGATGGTGTCCCTTGCTCGTGCAATCCTTGCGGATAGGCCTGTGCTGGCTCTTGATGAGGCCACGTCGAGCGTCGACGCCGCGATGGAAGTGAGAATACAGCAAGCCATGACGGATCTTTTCAGGGGACGCACCGTTTTGATGATCGCTCACAGGTTCAGCACTCTTGAGAGAGCAAGCAGGATCGCGGTTCTTGACCAGGGGCGGATAATAGGTCTAGGAGACCACGCTTCGCTCCTTCAGTCGAATGCAGTCTATCGTAGCCTATATGAGAAACAGACCATTCAGTCGAGCAGGCCCAAAGACGCTCAGTAACCTTCCGTGACTCTCCCAGGCGCAAGGTCGATAGAGCGTAGGACCCTGCCATCCTCGACCAGCACCGCTTGCCGGAACGCTTCCGTGGAAGGGCATATGTGCGCGGGAATGATCTCAACCTTGTCTCCCGGCAACGGCACCGGGCCTGCCAGTGAGAAGTCCAGGCTAGCGTGCTCGTCCCATACCTTCTCAACAAGAGCCCCTGGCCTGTTCTTGATGAGTCCGATCACCGGACGGAGTCCCTCCGCGCTTCCAGGGTTGAGCGGAGATATCTCCGACGTGTCGTTGGAAAGAAGCCTCTGTCCGATGTTGATTATCGCGTGTGAGCCTCTCCGGCTTATCACTGTGGCGTAGATAGTCGCTGCACAATCAGCGATAGACGCACAGCCCGCCACGACACGCCTTAAGTCATTCAGCAGGTAAGTGCCTGGCCTGACCTCGGTGATTCCCTTGACCTCCATCTCGTGTTCTGCTGTGGGCGTCGAGCCAGCCGACATGGTGCGGACGGGAATCCCCCGGCGCGAGAGGAACCCTGCGAATTCCACGAACATCCGGGCATTGTCTATCGAGCGGGAACGTAGTTCCTCCTTGGTCGAATTGTGTGAGATGTGCCCAGGGTAATTCAGCAGCCCGTCAAACTCGAGGTTTTTCGCCTCCAGGATCGTGCCGACGAGTGATCCGAGTTCGTCCTGCCCTTGCACTCCAAGCCTGTGGTTGCCGGTGTCCACTTCGATCAGCACAGGGACCCTGGTCCCTTGTGTCCTGGCCGCCTCGTCGAGAGCTTGAACGGATTCGGGGCTGTCCACCAGCGCTGACACCCGCGACTCGCGAGCGAGGCCGGCAAGCTTCAGGAGTTGGTCACGATCCATCACGACGTTAGCTATCAGGATGTCCCCTATCCCGGCGCGGGCCATCATCTCTGCCTCCCACACCCGCGCCACGGTCACGCCCATGGCCCCAGTTTCCATCTGCCATGCCGCTATCTCGGGGTTCTTGTGGGTCTTGGTATGAGGCCTGAGCCCCACTCCCTTCGCCCTGCACATACCGGCCATGCGCTGCATGTTGGACTTCATTGTTCTCATCTCAAACAACAGCTTGGGGGTGCCCAGGTCCTCAAGGTTCTTCACGCGCACGACACTCCTCTTGAGTATGCTTCAGGGGCGGGGTTGACTGGTTGGGTTCCTGATACGAGTCAATTCGGCGTGATGGCGTCCAGAGCCTCTATGTGTTTCCGCCTACGGCATGGACCTTGACCCTGTAAGAAATGCTGGCGTGCCCGTACATCTCCCGGTACTGGCGTGTCGTTTCCTTGCTGGAAAAAAGGTCAGGACTTGTAAGCCCCAGAGGATCGACGTCGGACGAGCACTGCCATCAACGCGACGCAAAACGAGGTCGCGAGCAGCATGGCGAATAAGCCCTGCTCGATCGCCTCTCGGGTCGGTAGAAGGAGCCCTAATGAGCCAAGGCTACCCAACACAACCGCGAAGGCAGTGTAATGGGAGAAGTCATGGCGCTGTTGGCTTATGTTTAGAGCCCCCTGTCCGGAACCGGTCTGTTCGAGGGCGCCAGAGAGTTCTTCGGACGTCTCCAACGCATTGGCGCGACCGGCGCGAGGTAGGGCTGCCCCAGGACCTCGAGGTCCGACATATGCAGTAGAGATCACCCCCCAGGTGATCACGACGCCGAACCCTCAAAGAAAGCCGGCGGCCAGCATCAGTGGAAAGCGAATCAGCCTGAGCCCGATGAATGCGGAGTAATCTGGAATGGCAAAGCTGGCGACTGTTGTGAACCCGGCCGTCACGAGAAGCATCGGACTCACCACCTGAGCCTGCAGGATGGCCTGTCCCATTATGAGAGTGGCGGCTATCGTCAGTGTCTGGCCTAGCCCTGCCGGCAGCCTTATGGCTCCTTCTCTCAGAAGCTCGACCGCCCACATCAAGGAACAGGGCTTCGGTCAAAGGCTCGAAGGGAACGAGCAACCTGGTTTTGGCCAGGTTCAGCATGAAGCTGAGAGGGATCATACCGTAGTGACAGCTTACCATGGCGACATACACCGGTAGCGCTGTGGTTGTGATGATGAACGCCAGCGCCCTGAGGAACCTGATCGCTGTGGCAATCGCGGGCTGTAGGTAGCTGTCTTCAGGACTCTGGAATAACCCACCCAGCGTTATGGGGGCAATGAGCGCTTCAGACGAGCCTTCAGCGAGAAGCGC
>JAUYEF010000335.1 GCA_030691635.1 Bacillota bacterium | reverse complement strand
AGACGATATCCCGCCGCTACGACTCCTGGGTGACGGTGCTCTACGGGTTTGCGTTCGCAGCGTGCATCCTCTGGGCTGGGCGAGGGCCCGGGACCATCGCCGCCGTCGTGTCGAACTGGACGCGAGACCACTGGTATGCGGTGCTCGCCATGGCCGTCTTTCCGACCCTCCTCGCGTATGGGCTGTTTGCTCATTCGCTGCGCTTCATCAGAGCAGGGCAGGCGTCGATGATCTGCACCTCAGAGCCCGTGCTGGCGACTTTGTTCGCATGGGCCTTCTGGGGTGAGGCTGTGACGTTATGGCAGGCGGCAGGTGGCCTCTTAGTCCTGTCGGGGGTGAGTATCGTCGTTCTCAGGAGACAATGATACAAAGCCAGAAGGAGGGGTTTCGTTCTTGAAGAAACTCATCAAATGCGGAACGCTGGTTGACGGTTCGGGGTCCGAGCCGGTAAAGGGCGCCACCCTGGTCATCGAAGACGGCATCATCAAAGAGGTCCTCGCATCTGCCCCACCAGTGGACCAGGACACCGTGGTGATAGACCTGAGCGCCAAGACGGTCATGCCGGGGCTCATTGACACTCACGTGCACCTCACCATGGGCGCAAACCCGGCCGCTCCCGTCCCGGAGATCACGCTGCAGACGCTGAACGCCGCGCAGGATGCGCTTCGCCACGGCGTCACGACGTTGCGCGACGTGGGGTCTGGCCACGGGATCGGGCTCGCCATCAGGCGGGCCGTCGCACGGGGCCTGGTGCTTGGCCCGCGCGTGTGGTCGGCGCACAGGATAGTGACCATGACCGGAGGTCACGCCTGGCAAGGAGGCATCCAGGCAGACGGCAAGGACGCGATCCTGCGGGCTGTCCGCGAGATGGTCCGCGACGGCGCGGACTTCATCAAGACGACCGCATCTCACAGGGCGCCGCGCCCGGAGTACACGCAGGAAGAGATCGACCTGCTTGTCGCCGAAGCCCACCGTCTGGGAAAGAAAGTCGCGTGCCACGTCGGGCTCGAGCCTGGGTACGGCATGGCGGTGCGGGCCGGCGTGGATTCTGTCGAGCACGGCACCATACCTACCGATGAGACTCTGGAAGAAATGGCTCGCCGCCGGACGCCGGTAATCCCGACGCTGATGGTGATGGGTAATGGCTTCTACAAGGTCAACAGGTTCGGGCGGCCGCCGAAGAGCCTCGACCAGTTCTACCTGCGCGACCTCGACGACTTCGAGCATATCAGGGACTACTTTGAGGAGTCCACAAACCGGGTCCGTCACGTTATCGCCTTCGCGAGGAAACACGGGATCCCGGTCGGCGCGGGCACCGACTCGCCCCTGCAGAACCTGCCTTTCTACTCGGTCATCTACGAGACCGAGCGGCTCGTTGAGTTCGGGCTTGAGCCCATGCAGGCGATAATGGCGGCGACCAGCGTGAACGCGCGGGTGATGGGTCTGGAGAACAAGATTGGGACGCTCGCGCCGGGCCTCGTCGCCGATGTGATCGCCGTGGATGGGGACCCGCTCGCCGACATCACCAAGGTGCGGAACGTGTGCTTTGTGATGAAGGAAGGAAAGGTGATCCCCGACCCGCAGGCGGCCCTGGGGCCGACATTGCAGGCGTAACGCGGCGCACCATAGATAGCTCCAGGGGCGTTGTCGCAGGCCTGACACAGTGCGCCGGACGCCGCCCGGTATGCGCAACTTGTTCCGGATGGAGGGAGAAAATGATCACTTACGTGGGAAGCGCGTTCTACTGCTATGCGGATTCGGCATCGATGCTGCTCGCATCGGCCGGCCAGAGAGTGTCCAGCTCGCGTATTGAGGTGCTGTGTGGTGTCGGGCTTGGAGCTATGTGGGTGCCGGATGTTGGCATGTTTTTCCTCAACAACCTGACAACCCCGCCAGATAAGGGGATTACGCAGGCGCTGGAACTGTTGGGCTGGCGGTTCACCGAACGATCGAGTTCGGAAGCGGCGATGCCGCCATTTGAGCAGCTTGCAGAAGACCTGATGCTGTCGCCGGTCGTGCTTGGTCCTCTGGATATGGGGTTTCTCAAGTATAACCCCCTGTGGCCGTACTTGAGAGGCGCGGACCACTATGTGCTGGCGTATGCGCTCGGCGCCGAAGAATGCCTGCTACACGACCCGGCTGGATTCCCCTACGTCAGCCTCCCGCTTGATGATCTGGGCCAGGCGTGGAAAGCCGAGAGCATCCGCTACAGGCGGGGGCATTACCGGTGCTGGACTGCTCTCCGGCGGCAGGCTGAGGTGTCTGAAGATGAGCTGTACAGGCGGGCTCTTGGAGCTTTCCAGGCGTCCTACAGGATAAGCGAGAATCTGGTGGCCAATGAAGAATGGGCTGCCGCGTATAAGATCAACGAAGATGCGATACTGAACTGCGCCAGCGCCTTGGCTGACGGCGCCTGTACACAGGCCCTGAAGGCGCACCTGGGAGACTTCGTCTTGAGGCTGGGAGCCAAGAGGGCGCTGGATTTCGCTTCGTTCTTTGAGCCGCATGCACCCGAGCTCGCGGCCCTCAAAGAGAAGCAGGCCAGGCTGCTTGGGAGGAGTCACACGGCAGCAGTCAGGGAGGACTGGAAAGCGGTCGCCGGGGGTTTGCGAGAGGTTGCCGGCGCAGAAGAGGAATTCCGTTCCGTCCTGCTGAGTCAATAACCGGTGCGCTCTCAATGGCCGGGGCATTCGACCCGGCGCGCCCCGGAGATCCCTCCGACACCAAGGGCGAGGAGTGATACAGCGTTGTTAAGTAGCCCCGACCGCACTGAGCTGAAGAAGATGGCCGTGGAGCAAGTGGACCAGCATGCGGATGAGATCGTCGAGATCGGCCGCACCATTTGGCGGAACCCAGAGCTCGGGTACAAGGAGAAGAAAACGGCTGCGCTGATGGGCGATGTCTTTGACCGCTACGGCATCCCGCACCGGGACGGCATCGCGCTGACCGGGGTGAAGGGTGTGTTGAAGGGACGGTCGCACGAGGGCACCATCGGTGTAGCAGGGGACATGGACTGCGTCGTCTGCCCGGACCATCCGGACGCGGATTTGGAGACGGGAGGCGCTCACTCTTGTGGCCATCACGGGCAGGTGACCGCGCTACTGGCCACCGCGATAGCGCTGGCATCCTCGGGCGTGATGGAGCATCTCGATGGCGACGTGCAGTTCATCGGCATGCCGGCTGAGGAGTACGTGGAGCTCGACTTCCGGAAGCGCCTGGTGGACAAAGGCCTGGTCGACTTCATCGGCGGCAAGGCCAGCTGGATCGCCCTGGGCGAACTCGACGACCTTGACCTCTATCTTGCCAGCCACTCGGGCCGTCTGGACGGTCGCCTCGTCGGTATCCAGCGGGGAAGCACCAACGGTTTCATCGGCAAGATGATCCGTTTCAAGGGTCAAGACGCTCACGCCGGGGCTGCTCCGCACCTTGGCGTCAACGCCCTTCAGGCTGCCATCGTGGGTCTCGTGGCCCTCAACGCCCAGCGTGACACCTTCACCGAGGCCGACTTGATCCGTATCCACCCGATCATCACGAAGGGTGGGGACCTCGTGAATGTCGTGCCGGCCGACGTCCGGATAGAGACGTATGTCAGGGGCAAGACGCTTGACGCCATCTGGAGTGCGGATGAGAAGCTGGAGCGCTCCATGCGCGCGGGCGCCATGGCGCTGGGCGCCGGTGTGGAGATCGGGACGATGCCCGGTTATCTGCCGCAGCGTCCGGAGTTGGCCGTCCCGGTTGTGACGGACCTTCTGGAGGAAAACGCGGTCGCGCTGTTTGGTGAGACAGGCGTGAAGCGCGGCGACCCGTCCGAGTATGGAACGGCCTCCTCGGACTTCGGTGACGTGAGCCACATAATACCGGCGGCCCGGATAACCACAACCGGCGTGGTGGGCGCGGGGCACTCCAAGGACTTCCGCGTGACCGACGAGCACGCCGCGTACGTTGCGCCTGCGAAGGTGTTCGTAGCCACTATCGTCGACCTGCTCCATGACGGCGCTGGGCTTCTCAAGCAGGCAAAGGCTTCATACAAGCCGGTGTTCACGGCACAGGGTTATGTGAATATGTGGAAGGAAGCGATGGGGCGCGCGGCGAGGACTGGCTGATTCTTGGTCACCCAGCGGCCTCCCATGGGTTTCGCCCTGGTTTCTGGACGTTCCAGGTTCAATAACTGCCAGGGAGATGCGACCTTGACAGGTAGTTCCTGACCCCACTGATGTAACCGTTCTGAGTCAGGATATGGTCGGCGTTGCCTTCAATGGCTCGTATGCCCAGCTC
>JAUYEF010000289.1 GCA_030691635.1 Bacillota bacterium | reverse complement strand
TATACATGACGTCATAAATAATTGCGCATTATGATCAATTCTGGTATGATGGACTCCGAAAGGAGGCCATCATGCGTCGTTTAGAAATCACGGATGCGGAGCTCATGAGGATTGCGATCCAGGATGAAATCCAACGATCCCAGGAGTCTCGTTATGACCATCGTCTCCACGGCATGCTTCTTTCCTGTTCCGGCATGAGTGCCTATGAAATCGCCGCCCTCCTGGGGCAAAGTCCGAGGACCGTCCAGTACTGGATCCATCGTTTCCAGGGTCATGGGTTCGCCGGGCTTCAAGAAGGAGAAAGGTCCGGACGGCCGCCGGCTTTAGCGGAGAGCGCCCTGCAAGCTGTCGGCCAGGATCTCCGGCAGGGACCTCGACTCCTGGGCTATTCTCAGATCCTCTGGGACGGCAAACTACTGAGTCATCATCTGAAGACCCGGTATCAGATTGATATGGGGGTCCGTCAGTGCCAGAGGCTTTTCCATCATCTGGGATTTCGTCGGAGGAAACCCCGGTCCCTAATCGCCCTGGCCGACCCTGAGGCCAAGGCGACATATAAAAAAACTCCGAAAACTGGCCCGAAGAAACGACATTGACTTGTGGTTCGGGGATGAATGCCATTTTCAGCAGCATGGCTCTCGGTGCGCCATGTGGATTCCCCCGGAAAATACCGATCCCGTGCTTTATCACGCCCCAACCCGGAAGTCGGTGGGGGTTTTCGGCGCTGTCTGTCCAGCCGACGGACGCTTGGTCACCCGCCAGGCTAAAACCTTCAATGCCATAACGTTCCAGGAGTTCTTGGCTGTGCTTCTTCGTCACGCCCGGCCGAATCGGAAGATCATCTTGGTGGTGGATAATGCTCGGTACCATCATGCCCGGGTTCTTCACCGGTGGCTCCATCGACATCGCCGCCGTCTTCAACTCGACTTTCTGCCGCCCTATAGCCCCGACCTCAATCCCATCGAACGGATCTGGAAGCTGACGCGGCGTCTCTGTACGCACAATCGTTACTTCCCAACCCTGGAGGATCTGGTCGACGCCGTTTTCGAGAGATTCCAACTCTGGCGAAAACCTAATTCCACTCTTCACCAATTATGCGCAATCATTTAGGACGCTGTGTATAGCACCACCCCATCCTCCACGCCTTCGCTGAATTTGTAGGTGTGGATGTAACCGCCGAAGACCTCCAGGCTGGTTTTCTTATCCGTCTTAAGCAGCGGCGTCCCAGTGAAGCCGACGAATATGGCATTCTTCAGGATGGCCTTCATCGTTTGATGAAGCTTGCCGCTTTCGGTGCGGTGGCATTCATCCACGAAGACAAAAATATCGCCCACCGTCCGGCAGGGTTGCGCCTCCAGTTCCCTGATGAATGCCTCAAAATCATCAACGCCTCTCTTACCGAACTTGTGGACAAGTGAGCAAAGAAGGCGCGGCTTGGCTTGTCCTAAGAGGCTCATCAGGTCACGCCCACTGCTGGTGCGCGTGATGGCCTCGCCGGCCTCGGCGAAGACGCCCTCGATCTGTTTGTCCAACTCGTCGCGGTCGGTGGCGATGACCACGCGGGCATTGGGCTTATTTTCCAGGATCCATTTGGCCAGGAGTACCATGACGATGCTCTTGCCGCTGCCCTGGGTATGCCAGATGATGCCGCCCTTGTAGGCGTTGACATGCTGCTGCGCGGCCTTGGTGGCGAAGTACTGATGAACGCGCGGCAGCTTCTTCACCCCGCCGTCAAACAGCACAAAATCATGCATCAGCTCGATCAGCCGCGCCTTGGCGCACATCTTGAGCAGGTACTTGTCGAGCTTGAAACGGCTGTTGTCCGACTCGTCCTCCTTCCATTTGAGGAAGTACTTCTCTGGCGTGCCTATGGCGCCGTATTGCAAGCCTTCCGAGTCGTTGCCCGCAAAGACGAACTGCACCGTGCTGAAGAACCAGGCATTGAACTCGGGTTGTTGATTGGAGAGATTCTGCCTGATTCCGTCGGCGATGGAGATGCGGCTATTCTTGAGCTCGATCACGCCGACGGCGATACCGTTGACGAAGAGCACTAGATCAGGCCGCCGCTCGATGTTGCCGCGGAGCGCGACCTCCTCGGCGATGGCAAAGTCATTTTGCTCGGGCTGCTCCCAGTTGATGAGTTTGACGGTCTCCGTGACCTTGCCGGCCTCGATCTTTACTGGCACGCCGTAGCGCAGCAGGCTGTAGACCTTCTTGTTGTTGTCATAGAGACTGCGGTTGGGGTTATTTGCTTCCGTGCGCAGTATATGGAGGGCTTGGGTAATCTGCACCGGGCCGTTGCCGCGCTTCGCCAGGTAGGCCGTGAGCAGCTTCTCTTCTACGTTGCTGTTGCCCTCGCGGTCGGTCCAATCGCCGAGGTAGCGATAACCCAGCTCTTCGCGGAACAGGGCGATGACCCTGTTCTGAGTTGCACGCTCGGATTGGCCGATGTTCATGTCATGCCCTCACCATCAGGAGTTTGTCCTTTTTAGGAGTGCCGCCAGCACGTCTGCCCCTTTGGCGGTGAGGCGGTATTGCTGGAGGCGGCTATTGAGTTTGTCAGGGATGGTGGGCTCGATCAAACCCTCCGCCAAGGCCGGGTCAAGATAACGCTCGCGCAAATGGGTGCGGTCCTTCAGGCCCATGTGCGCGCGAATTTGGGCGTTGCCCAAGGCACCGGCTTGTCCCAGCAGTCGAACGAGCACCTCGACTGGTGGGGTGACTGGTGGGGTGACTGGTGGGGTGATCGGCGTTTTTCCCGGCGTTTTGACCGGCGTTTTCACTTCAGGCAAGGGGAACTCCACCCACAGTCCGTTGTCCCAGCGGAAGACCGGCTCAGGCGTTCCCGCTCCGCGGCAGGCGTTACGGATAAGGGAGTCGTCCCGCCACGTCTCCTTCCATTCGATGTGTTGGCTTTCTTTCATACCAACCTCGTCTTCCCGGTGAGTAGTTCCTGCATCATGCCCTGCTTGACCTGGCGGGCCTTGGCCATCTTCGCCTCCAGCGCGGCGATCTCGGTATCCATGTCGGAGAGGATCGTAGTGATGGCTTCTTGCTCGGCTTTGGTGGGTGGGAAAGGAATTGGGAGCGATGCGTACTCCCGCCCGTTGATTCCGGGCTGGCCACTTCGCATCGAGTTTACTCTGACCCAATTCCAGTAAAGGCTGCTTTGTGCGAAGTACTTCAGGTATGCGGGCATGAGCTTCTTCGCGTCTGGCCGAACTTGAATGAGAAATCCGGCAAAGGCCAACTCACCATCCCGACCATCGTATTGGTATGACTTGCCCACACTGGCACCTGTTCGGGCAAAGACAAGATCGCCTTCGCTCAACATGTAGGAAGTGGCGAACGGGTGCTTCACAGACGCCTTCGATTCATCGATGAACCGCCCGTCTTCGGAGATATCGGTAATGCGTAAATACGTTGGGTATCGGGAATCGTAAGGAATTGCTGGCGCGTTAATTCCGTAGGTGGGGGCACTTGCCAAAAGCCCTCCGAGCCTATCGACTTCCCAATCCTCCGGGATCACCCCCACGTCGATCTGCTTGCAGCCGGGTTTGACCTCGAACCCCGGCAGGCGCTTCTCACCGGTGAGCAATTCCTGCATGGCGCCTTGTTTGAGGTGACGCTTCTTGGCGATGAGTTGCTCCAGCGATTCGATGAGGGCATCCGCGTCGCCCAACGCCTCGGCGATGGCTTCTTGTTCGGCCTTGGTGGGCGGGAGGGGTGTCTCGATCTTGTTTAGTTCTGATCGATTGAGCTTGGCCCTTGTTCCACTGGCGAGAAACCGCAGGATGTTCTTGTGAACAAGAGAATAGTAAACGAAACCTTGGTCGACACCGCACTTTGCCCTGAGAATATGGGCATGGTTGTTTACCCAGCACTTCCCTCTCATGCGGTAAGCGATTGGCCTAGTTGGATACTCGTCGAAGTAGCCGCCATCCTCTGCTATTAAGATGATGTCGTCATCGATTACGAATTCATCGATGTAGTCGAGAACACCATTGGCACCACAATACGGGATATCCCCCTGTCGCTTGAGGCGTTGTGACTCGTTGAGAGGTACGCGTAGATTGTCCAGGCAGTCCGTTAGCTGTTGGAGAGTCCTTACCGCCCAATCTTGCGGAATCACCCCCACCTCGGTTTGCTTGTAGCCGGGCTTCACTTCCATGAGAACCCCATTCTTTGGAGGTGACGGTTCACTTTTGCCTCCAACTCGGCGACCTTGCTTACAGCCTGCGGGAGCGGGGTCTCGTAGCGCTCGGACAGTTCCTTGACGCGCTGGGTGAGGCCTTGGCTGATGCGATCCATCTCTCCGTGAATGGCGGCGGCCAGCGCGGCCATCCATTTGTCTTCCACTACCAGCGTCTTGACCTCGGCCTCCGTGAGCTTCGGGTACTTAGCCAGCGTTTTGGCGTCGAGGTCCGCATCGGCCTCCTTGAGCATTCTCTTCCGGTCGGCCTCATCGTTGGCGAGTTTCAGCCATGCGCTCAGCGTGGCGGCCTCATCCTTGGCCTCCTTGTCGCCCTTGATCTCCCTAAGGCGCGCAGTGACGTTGGCCTTGTTTGCCTTGTCCAGCTCGGAGAAGAGACCGTCCTCGCCGCCGTGTTCTTCCTCCAGCTCGGTTATCGATGCGGTCAGGCTTTCGAGTTCGGCCTCGAGCGCGGTGATAGTCTCCTGTTCCTTGGCGAAGTAGCGGGCGACGATCAGGAACTTGGGCACGAGATCGCAGATCCAGCCCTTGTCTTTCTCTTTGCCTTTCTTGTCCTTCTCGATGATGCGGGTGGTCTCGGCCTTCCAGCCGTCAGCGGCAATAAAGTAGCAATCGTCCTGCATGGTGGCCGCCCAGTAGTCCATAAGGTGCTGGTAAACGTCGTATTTTCCGATTAGCGGCTTGCCCGTGTAATGCGCGAGCAGGCTTTCGCCCAGCTCGGCGATGAGGATCTTTGGGTGGCAGCCGGGTTTGAGAGCCTTAAGCGTGGCGGCGGTCTTGGTGCGCCAGTCGGTGAAGTGGGCCTCCATGCCGGTCATGAAACGCGCGAACTCCGGGTGCTCATAAATGGTGGGTTTGATGGCCGCCTTATCCACAGCCAGGCGCACGTAGCCGGGGCGGAGGTCGGCAAACAGCGCCCGGCGGAGCTTTGGGCATACCGACCAGTAACTCGAGAGCGCATCCACATCGGCCTTGGGGATGCCGCCCTTCAGGTGGGCCTCAATGTCCTGGAGGTCTTCCGGCTCCTGGCTGTCGATGTAGCGTGGGATGTTGAGGTTGAACTCGTTCTTCTCGATCTCTCCGAAGCTCACCATGCGGGAGTACTTGGGGATCTCGAGCCGCTTGATGGAGGCATCGACGATCTGGTGGATATCCTGTTCGCGCAAGCGGTTTTTGGGGCCGTCCTTCATGAAACCCTTGCCGGCATCGATCATGAAGACGCCCTTTCGCGTGTGGGCGTCCTCTTTGTCGATGACTACGATGCAGGCGGGGATGCCGGTGCCGTAGAAGAGGTTGGCGGGCAGGCCGATGATGCCCTTGATGTAGCCCTTGCGGATGAGATTCCGGCGGATATCGGCCTCGGCGTTGCCACGGAAGAGCACGCCGTGCGGCAGGATGCAGGCGCCCTTGCCGGTACTCTTGAGCGAGCGGACGATGTGCAGCAGGTAGGCGTAGTCGCCCTGCTTTGCAGGCGGTACGCCGAAGTGCTCGAAGCGCTCATGCGGGTCGTTCGCCGGGTCGAGGCCGGTGCTCCAGCGCTTGTCGCTGAAGGGCGGATTGGCGACGACATAGTCGAAGGTCTTGAGTCGGCCCGAGGCGTCGGTGAAGAGCGGGTTGGCCAGCGTGTTGCCTTGCCGGATGATCGCCGTGGGATTGTTGTGTAGAATCATGTTCATGCGGGCGAGGCCGGACGTGGCGGCGTCCTTCTCCTGCCCGTAGAGTGTGACCTTGGCGCCGGCCTCGTCGCCCACCTTGAGGAGGAGCGATCCGGAGCCGCAAGTGGGGTCGTAGACCGTGGTGTTGTTGGTTGTCTTGGCGTCGCGGATACCTGTGATCCGCGCCATGATGCGGCTGACCTCGGCCGGGGTGTAGAACTGGCCCTTGCTCTTGCCGCTCTCGGTAGCGAAGTGCCGCATCAGGTATTCGTAGGCATCGCCGAGGATGTCGTCGCCTTCGGCACGGTTCTTCGAGAAGTCGAGGGCGGGATTCTCGAAGATGGAGATAAGGTTGGTGAGCCGGTCCACCATCTCCTTGCCGCTGCCGAGCTTCGTCGCATCGTTGAAGTCCGGCATGTCGGACAGCTTGTTGGCGTTGGCCAGCGGCCCGATGATCTTCTTGTTGATCTGGTCGCCGATGTCGGGCTTGCCCTTGAGCGCGACCATGTTCTTGAAGCCGGCGCCAGGCGGGATCATGATCGGGGCGAAGGGCACGCCGGCGTACTTGTCGCTGACGTACTTCACGAAGAGCAGCACAAGGACGTAGTCCTTGTATTGCGAGGCGTCCATGCCGCCGCGCAGTTCGTCACAGCCGGACCAAAGGGAGGAGTAAAGTTCTGATTTCTTAAGGGCCATTTTCTGTATTATATAGTCTGTATTAACCTGGTCAAAGCCTATCTTCGGGACTCAACCTCCGTCTTATCCCTTATTTCGAGCCTGAGGACGTCTTGAAGAAGGCAGTGATGTCATCGGCCCGGTTCGGTCAAGAGCCATTCGTAAGCGGGTTGCACTGTGATTCCGGGCGGCGGGTCGGCCGGCATTCCGTCGCGTGTCAGAGTAAGAAGTCGCCGGTGCGCTTTCGGGTACAGCGCGCCGGCCTCGATCAGCGCCCGAAGCTCCCGTTCGGCCGTCTCCGGATCGCTGGCATCGGCGCAGACCTGGATCAGCTCGGGCTTGCCGTCCGCGCCGCGGGCGAGGAAGTCAATCTCATAGCCGGCCGGGGTGCGGACGTAGGTGACGGCGCACCGGCGCCTCTCCAGTTCGATAAGCACGGCCGTCTCGAGGGCGTGCCCGATATGGCCGCGCCCACT
>JAUYEF010000207.1 GCA_030691635.1 Bacillota bacterium | reverse complement strand
CAGTGTAGACAATCGCACGAAGAAGATCGTCAGCCCAAATCGAATTCTTGGAGCCGCTGCACCGAGCCGAGCGCGTCAGATAGTCCGAGAGGGTGACGTTCTCGTATCCACAACCCGACCAAATCTCAACGCGGTTGCGATGGTCCCCCCTCATCTGGACGATCAAATCTGCAGTACGGGATTCTGCGTGCTCCGAGCGACTGAAGCCATCCATCCAGCCTACCTCTTCGCGTATGTGCAGAACGGGGCGTTCGTTCGATCCCTCTCTGAATCCGTGAAAGGAGCTTTGTACCCTGCGGTCACAAACCAGCAGGTGCGCAGCCAATGGGTCCCCCTCCCACCGATCGGTGAACAACAACGTATTGCAGAGATCCTGCACGTCCAGATGGCGTACGTGGAGAGGGCGCGGGCCGCCGCCGAGGATCGGCTGGAAGCCGCCAAGGCACTCCCCGCCGCCTACCTGCGCACCATCTTTGAGAGCCCGACGGCCCACCAGTGGACGAAGACACCTCTTGGATGTGTCGGGGAGGTCGTCTCCGGGGTCACGCTTGGACGGAAGCTCAATAGCAGGAGCACCCGAACTGTGCCGTACATGCGTGTGGCAAACGTGAAAGATGGATACCTTGATCTTTCGGGGGTCTACGAGATCGAAGCGACAGAGGACGAGATTGAGAAGTGCAGGTTGAGGCAGGGGGACTTGCTCCTCACAGAGGGCGGAGATCCCGACAAGCTTGGGCGTGGGACCGTGTGGGATGAGCAGATTCCTGAATGCATTCATCAGAACCACATCTTTCGCGTCCGGTTCCCTCAGGACCAGCTACTGCCTGAGTTTGTATCCGCCCAAATCGGATCATCCTACGGGAAGGCCTACTTCCTCCGGCATGCCAAGCAGACTACCGGCATTGCGACCATCAATCAGAAAGTCTTGAAAGCCTTTCCCCTCATCGTGCCGCCCATGGAGGAGCAACGCCGAATCGTCGGCGATCTGAATGCGCAGCTCACTCGGGCGGGCAACCTGCGAGAAGCTCTACTGAATGAGATGGATGCGCTCAACGTCTTCCCCGCCGCCCTTCTCCGCCGGGCCTTTGCCGGGGAGCTCTGACTTGACTGCCTCCCCAGTCAGCGCTATTTTCAAGATAGCATCAGATCGAGAATAAGCGGCCGGCTTCTTTTCAGGGCCGCAAACAGGAAGGCGAAATGGCCCCACAGCCTCGACCTGCTGGCAGGAAGATCCGCACCCGAGAGGGCTACCTCGCCTTCGTCCCCGATCCGCTGGCCCCGGCGCTTGATTGGTCACCCGGCCTGGTCTCTGCTCTTTCCACCGCCGACCGGGCCGTCGGGCGGCTGGCGGGTGAAGGAGGGCGCCTGCCCAATCCGCACCTCCTCATCCGCCCCTTCATCCGGCGCGAGGCTGTCCTCTCCAGCAAGATCGAAGGCACGCAGGCTACCCTGGGAGAGCTGCTGGCGGCGGAGGCCGGTGCGGCCGTCGATCGCAGTCCGGAGGATCTCCGGGAGGTCGGAAACTACGTGGCCGCCCTGGAATACGGCCTGGAGCGCCTCAGAACCCTTCCCCTCTCCCTCCGGCTCGTCCGCGAACTCCATGCGAGGCTGATGGGCGAGACACGCGGAGGCCAGGTGACCCCTGGCGAGTTCCGGCGCACACAGAACTGGATCGGGCCTCCCGGCGCTACGCTGGCCACGGCGACCTACGTGCCGCCGCCTCCGACCGAGATGACCGATTGCCTGAGGGCCTGGGAGCGCTTCCTCCATGACACCGCGCTGCCGCCCCTGGTGCAGATCGCCCTGGCGCACTACCAGTTCGAAGCCATTCACCCGTTCCTCGACGGGAACGGCCGGGTAGGCAGGTTGTTGATCACCCTGTTCCTCGTAGAGCGAGACGTGCTGCCGAAACCGCTCCTCTACCTCAGCGCTTTCTTCGAGGCGACGCGGCGGGAGTACTACGACCGCCTGCTGGGCGTCAGCGAGCGCGGGGAATGGAAGGCCTGGCTCGAATACTTCCTGACAGGCGTGGCCCTGCAGGCCGAGGATGCCACGGGTAGGGCCACCAGGATTAGTGAGATCCTTACGCGGTGGCGCGTCGTCGTGGGACGCTTCCCGTCCAGAACACCATCCGCGGTGATTGATCTGCTGGCCGAAAACCCGTATTGCACGATCCAGCGGGTGGCGAAACGTCTGGACGTGGCCTACACCACGGCGCAGCGGGCCATCGAGCGACTGGAGTCGCTCTCTGTCCTCACCCAGGTGGGGGCGGCGAAGCGCGGTCGGGTATTCTGCGCCAGGGCCCTGCTGAATATACTCGAGGAACCTGCGATGCTGCAGCCCTCTGAGGGACGCTGATGCCACATCGATCGAAACCTAACGGCAACGCCAGACGCCTCAACTCCCAGCAGTCGCTCAACGGCGCGATTAAGTCGATCTGCGACATCATGCGCCGCTCGAACTGTGCTGGGGCGCTGCAGTACGTTCCGGAACTGACCTGGATCCTCTTTCTGCGAATCCTGGACGAGCGGGAGATCCGGGAGGCCGAAGAAGCCGAGGCGGTCGGCGCGGAGTTCACCCCGTCCCTGGAGCCTCCCTACCGCTGGCAGGACTGGGCGGCACCTGATGGACCGAAGCGGCGCGAGATGCAGAACGGGGCGCTGGGTGCGTTCTTCGGCTTTGTTCACACGGAGTTGTTGCCGTACCTCAGGAACCTGAAGGACCGCCCGGGTGCGACGCCGCGCCAGAAGATCATCAGCGAGATCATGGCAGGGGTGGAGCGGACCAGAATCGACACCGAGCGCAACTTCCTCGACGTGCTCGACAAGGTGAACGAGATCAGCGATCAGGTGGTGGACCAGACTCACGTCTTCACCCTCTCGCAGGTCTACGAGGGCCTGCTCCTCAAGATGGGCGAGAAGGGCAACGACGGGGGTCAGTTCTTCACCCCGCGCGAGGTCATCCGCGCCATTGTGAAGGTAATTGATCCGAAGATCGGCGAGACAGTCTACGACCCGGGGTGCGGCACCGGCGGGTTCCTGGCGCAGTCCTACGAGCACATGGCTGGGCCCAACAACGAGAAGATCACCTCGCCGGACCAACTGGAGACCCTCAAGCGGCGGACTTTCTACGGGCGCGAGAAGGACAACGCCATCTCTCCCATCGCCCTGGCCAACTTGGTGCTGCACAACATTGACGAGCCGCACGTCTGGCATGGGAACACGCTGACCGGGGCCGAGGCCTACGGAGGCCTGTTCACCGAGGCGCCGGCGCTGCACGACGTGATCTTGATGAATCCGCCGTTCGGCGGCTAGGAGGGCAAGGAGGCGCAGACGCGCTTCGCCTACAAGACCAGCGCCACCCAGGTGCTGTACCTTCATCATGTGATTGACAGCCTGAAGCCGGGCGGCCGCTGCGGCATCGTGCTAGACGA
>JAUYEF010000135.1 GCA_030691635.1 Bacillota bacterium | reverse complement strand
GAATCATCAACAGGTCGACCGCTCTCAGCCTTACGGGCAGGTCATACTTACCAAGCCGCAGCGCTTCTGTCAAGTACTTATCGCCCCTGGCCCTGTAGTCCTCTTGTCTGGTCAACAGGTATGAGGCCACTTGGGAGTGGGCGAGATCGATGTAGAACCCGGAGTTGTATGGATCGTACTCCAGCGCCTTGAGGTAGGTCCTTTCGGCAGCGGCAAAGTTGTTCTGTGAGAGCAGCCGGGCCGCTTCCGATCCCATTTCCCCCCCGCGATAGAGCCGCAACGGCACAACGCATAGCACGGCGGCAACCGCAAACGGAATCGCGAGTCTGACGATGCTCATGGCCCGTCGGACCGGTGCACGCTCGCGGGTCTCGTGCCCTGGTTCCCCTCCCGGGCCCTGCCGGGATGACGCAATTCCCCTGAGCTCCTGGTATGCCACACCCCCTAGGGCACCGAGGAAACCCCACACCAGATAGGCGTTGGACGGAAACGAAAGGTCGAAGTCAAATGCAGAGTGGATACCCAGAATTGCCGTGCCGGCAAGAACCCCCGCGATGAGCGTCCTGTCCTCATCCCGGAGGTCGGCCAGAGCGTATAGCACGCGCCTTATCACAAAATACCAGATGCCCAGGAAAGCTAATACCACTCCTATGCCGGCTTCCACAAGCATCTGAAACGGGTGGCTATGGACCTCTGTGGTCCAGTACAGTGAGGTCTGGTACTGGTGGTACAACGCGTTCCAAGCGCCTCCCCCGAAACCCAGCAGCGGGCTTGTGCTCCAGATCCTGACGGCAGTCCGGATATAGTCCAAACGAGTCAATAGACTCTGCTCATCGGACTTTATCGCCTCCGCACGGACTATGGCTCGCCTAGGGAACACCATGGCCAGGAAGTTAGGGTAAGCCGTGAAAGCATAGGCAAAATATGAGGCCAACAAGACAAATGCCCATACCGCGCAGAGAACGACCACCACAGTGCGGTGTTTCCGGTCGAGACCCCCCCTGGCGACTATGAACCTCTGGATTATGATCCATCCCGTCTCCAGCAACACGGCTGCAACGAACCCAGCTAACAGCCACTTCAAGCCGGTCTGCGCGTTCTTCGCCGCCGTGGCCTGAGTAAAGCCCCTGAGGACCAGGAAAGTGCAGGTCAGCGATGCGATGCTCGAATACAGGGACTTCCACCTGGCACCCAACGGCAGTAGCAGCAGGAGGGTGATGGACATCACTGGAAACAGGACCCATGTCCCTCGGGAGTAGGTGGCGACGATGCAGAGGCTCGTCAGGTAGTTGAGCCCTGCGATGGCTATGGAGAAAAGGCCTGGGCGAGTGGACGCTATAGCAGTGCCGACGGCGAAAACCGCGAGTAGATAGCCTCCAAAGGCGTTCTGGTACCCGAAAGTGGATCGCAGCACGCCGGCGTCACTGGCGCCGGGAAACCTGCTCAGTCCGAGCGCGCCAAAAAGGCCGACCATCTCGACACCGGCAGCGGATGCCAGGAGAACATAAGCCATCCACCGTAACCTCGACAGCGACGCGACTGTAGACACTATAAAAATGACGGCAAAGTAATTCAGGTACTTCAGGAACTCCATCAAGGCTGAGTGCCTGTCGACCGCAACAAGAAAAGACAGTCCATACAGCGCCGGCACCAGCAGAGCTGCCCAAATCTCCCGGCCCCACGGCCGCCGGTACCTTTGCAGCAGCTCATGGAAAGCCATGAGGGCCAGAAGACAACCGAATGCTGCTTCGAACGGAAGCACATCAGGCGCAAAGAACAGTCCACGGGGGTATGGCGCGAGAAACCATACTACCAGGAACAAGGGGAAAAGAACCCGGCCCAAATCAATATGCAAGACGTTTCTTCGCTGAGTGACGTCACGACTCGTCAAATGACTGGCCTCGCCTTGCGATGATGAAATCGGTCTTTGAGATAAAGAGGGCCGCCAAACCTGCGGCCCCTTTATCCTAGTCCGCAATCCGCTGAGTTATTGAATGTACCCTGACGCCTTCAAGAGTCGCTTGAGCATCACTACCGATTCGGCGCGGGTCGAGTCGGCGGCGGGCTGGAACGTGGTCGGGGTCCTGCCTTGCACGATCCCGGCTTTGACCGCCTGAGCGACAGACTCCTTAGCCCATGTGCCGATGTTGGGCGTATCCGCGAACACCAGAAGCGTCGCGTCCACCGAAGCAGCATCGAGAGCAGTCAAGGTCTTCAGAAGGCCCATCGCCCGAGTGACCATCGTCGCCATTTCCTGGCGTGAAATCTGCGCATCCGGCTTGAACGTGCCGTTCTCATAGCCCTTCACCAGACCGAGGCTTGCAGCTGTCTCCACTGCGTCATAGTACCAGGCCCAGGGTCGTACGTCCGAGAAGCGACCAGCCGGTTCTGCTGGGCTCTTTCCCAGAGTCCTGGTGAGCAGTGCGGCGAACTGAGCTCGAGTGACACGGGCATCGGGCGCGAAACTTCCGTCAGGCATACCCATAGCCACGGCACGCGCGGCCATCGCCACAATGTCATTGTATGCCCAGTGCAGTGCCGTATCGGTGAACTCCTTCCTCCACTGCATGAGAGCAAACCAGCTGAGGCGATCAATGTACAGATCGGCTTCGGACGCATCAGGTCTCACAACTGTCCGAGACACCTTGTTCACATTGCCCGAGCTGTCTTTGTGTACGCCTACGAGCCTCTCCGGATTCTGCACCTTCGTGGGATCATACCCCAAGGTCAGCTTGAACGGCTGCTTCGGGGAGCCGGACCAGGTTACTGACTCTCTCCCAGTCGGAGAGACCCATGCCAGATCGATCCTGTATCCAGACGTGACCGGCGTGTAGTCCACACTTGCTCCAGTGCCGTACACTTCGCCGAATCCCACCGTGGCCTCAGACTCGGAAACCCTGGAAACGGTCACACTGAGTGTGGCTCCCGAAAGAACGAAGCTGGGCCTTGGAATCATGTCCAGTGCCAGTGTCAATGCGGCTCCGTCCGCCGGTATCTGTATCATGCGAGAGCCTACGACATCCAGCAGTCCGACCGGGAAGCTGTACTGCATGGCCGGTCTGATCGACAACAGGCTGACCGGCAACCTGTAAACCGCATCCGCCGGCAGGCCGCTTGTTACAGACATGAACTGGTTTACGCTCACGTCCAGTGTGGCCTGATTCGTGGATAGAGTTATATCCCCGACTGCTGTCGCCACAACATTGGAAGGCACTCCAACGTCAGACGGAGGCGGAGCAGCCGGCGGCTTATACGTCAGCTCCAGGTAGACCGCCAGGGGCGGGAGGCCTGAGTAGACTGAACGATAAGCTACAGTAAAGGTTGGCGCTAGATGAATGGGGGTGGGGCTTGTGTATTCTAGCCGCAGGAGCCTGCCGTAGGCGGTCTGGTAGACAGCCTGTATGGCCTGCTTGTATGTATACTCACGGCTAGAAAGGAGAGTGGTCCCAGCCTCATCCAGCAGCGTCACATAGTACTTCAGCGTGCCGAAGTCGACCGGCGTGACGGGGTTCAGCTGTACCCACAACGTGATCTTCTTGGTGTCCGCGTCGTAGGTGTTGCTCGGAGAAGTCTCCGGATACATCGTTACGGGCGGGGCAGAGGGAGCCGAACTCGCCGGTGGAACCTTCACCATAGCGGTCATTGCGCTAAAAATGAAGGCAAGAAACACCACCAGGCATACGTTGCCCACTGTGTATCTGTCCTTGAACATCTGTTTCACCTCCTTTCATGTCTTACGTGGCATGTCTTGCGTGTAACAGTTCGATCCAGGTGTGGGGAATTCCTCCAACCAATCATATCACTATCGCTTGGGGCATGTCGAGATGGATGCCGGGGGCTGGGCGCTGGGCTGCGGCCACCTCCCTGAGCGCCTGCCCCAAATCGTACACGGTCCCTGAGATGAGTCTGCCGTAGATAGGCTCTCCAGAAAGTTATTGGGTGACTTTGTTCTCCCAAATGGATGCAACTTCCTGTCAGATGCCAACAGATAATTCACCAGCTAACCGATCACCCGTGACCGGTCGCGATCATCTGGCAAACATCTTGATCGCGTTATGATGTATCTCATATGCGCTGTCTACATCCTTCACTAGCTCCGTGAGTACCTGCAGGTCGGCGAGGAAGTGATATGTGCAGATGGCCATCTGCGGTTTGAACTTGCGGAGCATGCGTTTGGCGCCTCTCAGAAATCGTCGCTCTGCTCCCTCTATGTCTACCTTGATGAAGTCGACCCTATCCAGACCGGAGGAATCCACCCAGTCGTCAAGCGAGGTACCGGCCACAGTCACTGTGTCTTTGACCTCAAACCGCAGCACGGCGGAGCCGCTGCCCAGGCCCAGGTCCTTGCGCGGGATCTCCATCGTAACAAGGCCGGGAGAATCCATGACAGCCAGCGGCACTATCTCAATGGAGCCTGGGCAATCGCGGTTGAGCCTGACGGTCTGCTCCAGGTACTCACGGGCTTCCGCCACAGGCTCGAAGGCATACACGCGCGCCCCTCTGGCTGCAGCAAACGCGGAGAACACCCCGATGCTTGCGCCGAGATCCAATACCACTCCTCCCCTGGGCACACGCGACCCGAACTGTTCATAAGTACCCTCACAGTTCGGCCAGATACAGTGCCTTCGAGGAGAAAGGTAGGGTCCGAGCAGGTTGAGAAAGGCAGGGACAAGGCAATCCGCGTGCTCGTCATGTACGACCGGAAGCTTCACCAGGCCAAAGTCGAGCACGCTGCCCTTCTGGTAGGTTGTCTTCACCGCACGATAGAGCTCGGCGTAGGATTCTTCGCCAGGGTCGCTCAGGCCGAGACAGTACCTGACGAGGCGCTTGAACTGGACCCGTGCGACCTCATCTCCGATCAACGCACAGTCCCATGCCGCGGCGATGATCCTGGGGGCCCAGTCCATTATCTTGCGGATCGTCACTCTTCTTGCCACCGCACATCACCTGGTGTCCCCTTTCTCCCGAGTGTGCTGCAGTCCTGCCTCTCGCGGTTCCGCAGGCTCTCGCGATGATAGCGGCATGCTTCTCAAGCATGAGCATATCAAGGTAGCCAACCGGATCGGTCAGCAGTATGGTGCCCGCTTTCGAGAGGACTGCATCCCCCAGACCCGATTCCTTCAAGCGGATGCGCGTGCGGGGATGAAGCGGTATTACGAACGGCACTTGGCGACTCGCAAGAACCAAGCCATCGAAAACGGCCGTGAGCATCGCAGGCTCGTCGGTGTTTTCCGCCCTGTGTATCGTCACCTTGGCCCTCCACCTCAACCTCTTTGACGTCAGCACGGTGTGCATGGTGTGCCGGCAAGTCTTGAGGTACAATAGTGCTTGCAGGTGATATCCTATCCCTAACGATGCTCCCTCGTGCGGGCTCAGATATGCCGGCGATGCTCTGTGAGACCCGCGGTGTAATGCCAAGAGGCTAGTTTGGGGCGGATATGCAACTGTGAATGCTGCTGGAGTCAAGATGGGAATGGCAAACACGCCCGAAACAGTGCATTTTCGTTTCGAGTAGTGCGGAACATGTGGAGACGGGACCGGTTAGGAGATGCTCACATCCTTTGGACGGTAGACTTGGCCTTTGCTCACTCAAGCAAAGCATAGAAGGGGAGGGACGGGCATGAGGGAAGAAGTCGAGTGGTGGATCAGTGCTGCGCACCGGGATGGCGAGATGGCAGATGTGCTGTTGAGCCGAGGGTTCTTCGAAGGAGCGGCGTTCCACTCTCAGCAGGCGGCCGAGAAGTACCTCAAGGCGCTCTGCATCTTTCGCAAGGCTGCCTGGTTAAGGACCCACTCTTGCACGGCCACCCTTGAAGCGGTAAAGGCACAGGGCCAGACTGTGCCAGATCCCGTGATGACCGCAGCACGAAAGCTTGACGCCCACTACATAGCCGCAAGATACCCTAACGGGGTGGGCGGAGCGCCCGAGGCTTTCTATGACCAGGCCATCGCCGAAGACTGCACGCACACCTCGCGCCTAGTCAAGGAGTATGCGCTTGGGATCATCGGAGAGCAGCGATGACGCGGACTTGTGGGCATCTGCCTGCGAGCACATGGGTGCGGGCGGGAGCCGATCCGGTGATGCCTACAACGGCAACTGCCGAGATGATCGGGCAAAAACCCGTGCCAGAACGTGAACGGTCCCCAAAATCCTGGGACGTACGGTGCCCAACGTCTGGGCCGTGATGAAAATGGTCCTCGAGGACGCAAGGCAGATTCTGGAACAGTATAAAGAGAAACTCGGCGAACGACTTCTCGTCGAGGCGCTCATCCTTCTTGGCTCCCGCGCCCGAGGCGACAACGCCGCCGACAGCGACTTTGATGTTGCCGTCGTCTCAGAGGCGTTCCGTCGTCTGAGCCCCTACGAAAGGCGCATACTGCTGCTGGAGACCTGGTCTTTCCACCACCCTGTTGACGTGCACGGGTTCACACCGGATGAACTGCTTGCCCTCGACAGGCCGCTTCTGTGGGAAGCAGTCCACGATGGCATTGCGGTGGTTGACACGGGCGTCTTCGCCCGCGCCCAGCGGCGACTATGCGACATGATGTCCTCTGGGGAACTGGAGCGCCTCCCGGGAGGATGGCGCAGAGGACGGGCGCCAGGTGCTCCATGATGTCGCATTCGCTCAGCAAGAACGACGGCGGCGGCGCCAGGGTCACGCTTGACGTGTTCGAAGCGGTGGCGATTCAAGTCGCACAGGTGTCTCTTGTCTGCACCGCAAGCAGCGCGTCGCAGAAGCGTCCATGAGCAACCGTCCCGCTTCTCGCGGCAAGCGGGCCCCGGTTGACCTGGTGCTTGACCACCAGTTCAGCCGCCAGGTGCTGTGCATCCACCGCGCTGCCGCCGTTCCCAAAGAACAACACCTTGCCGCCGGACGAGAGACATCCCGCGAGAACCTGAGCCGCTTCGAGCACCTTGCCTCCGAGCTTTGTGAGTGCTGCCTGCTTGACCGCACAGCTTTCTTCCCTACTCCTGTTCAATGATGCGAAAGGCCTCCTCAGCCACCAGGGTTGCGTCGCCCGTCATGTTCCTCTGCCCATTCTCCATAGCCGTGCTGCCCATCTGCTTTCCCCCCGCGCCGATGTCTTACGGTTCTCATGGTCTCCGAAGCGCCACCGGAGTGGGCCAGTGCCGGGGCCTCTAGAGTGAGGATATGAGCACCTGCGAGATCTGAGACATGCGGGCCGGCCGTGATGCGTCCAAGCGGTGTCCCGTGTACAACCTCCGCCGGAAAGGGTACACTCAGAACGGTATATCGCCATTGTTACCATTTTGTGGCAGGGGGCATGAGGCGTGGAGTTGCTGGAAGAAGGTCTCAGGAGAATCGAGTGGGCATACAGGAGAATGCCGGTCATCAGAGCGATAAGGGAGCGCTTTTGCAGGGATACGCCGCTGGACGGCGCCAGGATAGCAGCATGCCTGCACGTCACGACCGAGACCGCGAATCTCGTGCTTGCTCTGAAGGACGGCGGGGCGCAGGT
>JAUYEF010000052.1 GCA_030691635.1 Bacillota bacterium | reverse complement strand
GAAACCGCCGCCAGCGACTTCGGGCCGAGGAATCTGCCGACCCAGATCGTGTCGACGGTGTTGTACAGGGCCTGGAGCACGTTGCCGAGCAGCATCGGAGTGGCGAAGGTGATCAGGTGCCGTGGTATGCTGCCTTCCGTCATATCACAGCCGACGCCAGGCCTGTGGGCAGGGCGTACCTTTTCTGCGTTTTCCGTGTTACGACTCGGCATGCTGGACTTTCCTGCTTCGATTGCCTCGTTCAACGGTATCCTCCCGGGTATCTTCCTGGACGCTGCTGAGTTTCACGTCCTTTTAGTTTACACCGTAAACTATTGGAACGCCATCGCTAACGGCGCCTAGTCCTCGGTGAAGACCTTGATCTGGCTTTCGTCCATGGTGACAGCGTGACCGGCTGCTTTGAGTTCGTTCATCGAGAGCGTGAGCCAGTAGCCGAACGTCCCGGGCTCCTTTCCGGACGGGTCCATCACGCCGTAGTTCCTGTTCCCGGCTTCTTTCGCCGCCGGCATGAGCACGTTCTTGGCCGCCCAGTAGTCTATGGCGACAGGGTCAAGCCCGGCAATCACCATGCGCTTCTCGACCGCCGTCGAATACGGCGTGCTCGGGCCCCGGACCGGGTTTATCCAGATGGCGTCCAGCACGTTGAGCACGGGGAACCTTGTGCCGGCCATCTGGGTCCCCATGAATCCCCGGCCTATAGCCGTATGCGAGTCATGGTTGGTGAGGATGTCCGAAGTGGTGCCCATGTAGTTCTTCACGCACGCGGTCACCTGGTACGTGCTGTGCGCCTTCAGGACCGGGACGTTTATCACCTTGAGACGCTCGCTGTCGAACTTCTTGGCCTTATCGTCCCAGACTCCATTCTTGAAGCTTATGTACGTGCCGTACTTGGTGCGGAACTTGGCGTAGCTGACTGCTGCGCCTGTCGCGGATTTCTGGGCTGCCACCACGAACCCGTCCTTCATGTCGCCGGCCGAGTACTCCTGGACGGCCGTCCTGGTGAAGGCATCCCACGAAACGGCGGACACTCTGTGCGCCCTGGCCAGCTCATCGGCCACCTTCCTGGCGGATTGCGCCTTGTCCTTGGCGTTGTTCTGGTCCCAGTCCATCGTTCCCCCGGAACCTCTCGCGCCGAACTGGGCCTGGCCGTTGTCGCAGATCAGGACCTCACCCGAAAAACCCTCAGCATGCGCCGTGATCGCCGTGATGATGGACTTCAGCAGGTCGGTGTTTGTCTGGCCTCTCTGGTCCCACTGGGCGTTGCTCTTCAGGATCACGACATCGTCCTTTGCGATCAAGCCGCTCCTGGCCGCTGTCTGGTAGAAGCGCAGGCCGTTTTTCTCCATCAGGTTGATGAGTTTCTGGAAGCCGTCGCCGGTTCCGTCCGTGTTCTTCTTGACAAAAATCATGGATGTCACCTCAGTTTTCTCTTGATTTGGTGGGGTGGTCTGCTTGGCGGGCGCCGGTGGACTGGCCCTGGGCGTCTCGGGAGTCCTGGCGCATCCCGGCGCCAACGTGACCACAGCCAGCGTTACCGCAGCCAGCAGGAGCCCAGCCATCAATACCTCAGACGACAAGAGCGCGGCCAAAGAGCCGGCGTTCCGGGCGCCTCGTGAGACGGGTCGTTCAGCGTGCCCGTGCAATCTCCTCATCCTTTCGCCTGGAAACTTGGCAAGGTAATCACAGGCCCAGACTGCTTATTGCCAGACCCGCAAGCACTCCGAAGACGATGCTGTACGCTATATACAGTGCGAATCCGGTATGTGAAGTAATCGTTCTTACAGCCCCAAGGTTGGTGAACCTGGTCGGCGGTCCGACCATCATGAAACTTGTGGCAGCTCCCAGCGACATACCCGCGTCCATCCACGCGCGGATCAGGGGTATCGTGCCACCTCCGCAGTAGTACACCGGGACACTCAGCCCTGCCGCGAAAAGCACGCTGAGCGGGCGGTTGCCCAGGAACACCAAGTCCAGTATCTCACGAGGGAAGTACTTGTCAAACAGGGCGGTCGCCAGCATGCCCATCGCGAGGTTCGGGCCCGTCTTGCGAAGCGAGCGCAGGAAGCCTGACGCAAACGCGCCCGCGCGGCTTGGATGCTTCCTGGGTGCGGGTGCAGCGCCGAACCCATTCAGCACGATCAGGCCCTTCTCGTTCCCTGCGGCCCGGATCAGCAGCCCACCGCCAAACCCGGCCAGCAGTGCCAGCGCCAGCCTCAGGATCGCGACACCCGGGCCCAGCGCGAAGCTGAATATGAACACGTTGGGGTTGATTATCACTGACGTGATGACAAATGCGGCCACGACGTCGGCGCCCAGGACGTCCCGGCCCAGCGCGGCCAGCACGGGGATGATCCCGAACAGCGTGACAGGCGACAGAGCCCCGGCGAAAGAGGCGAGGCCGAGGCGGAGCAGGGGGGAGGATGTCGCGAGCAGAGTGCCGCGGGTGAGCCGGGTCAGCTTCTCACGGTCGAGAGAAAGCCATGCTCCCACGGCCAGGCCCGCGGCCCAGTACGGGCCGATGAGCCTGAACTGGCCGCCCACGAGCCGCGCGACATCCACCATTTCTTTGAGCCAGGCACCGCTCAGCGAAAACCATCTCCTACCTGCACAACGCCCGGCCATTCCCGGTACGCTACGCGTCCGGCACACTGCGTGTCCCCGCCCGCAAATGCACACCGCCACGTATCCCATACGTCTCAGGTGGCGGTATTTCCTTGCCGGACCAGTTCCTTCGACCCGATGGCGAAGCGCAATTGATATATTGTGGTTGCAGGAGTAGCGCGAAGAAATGAACAACACTCAGATACCCGAACCATGCACTAATTCCGCCGTTTCAGCGGAGGAGGGCGCGAATGGTCATAGTCGACCGAGACCTTTGCACGGGCTGCGGCACGTGCATACCGTACTGCAGCGTGAAGGCCATATCGATGGGCGACAGCTTTGCCCAGATCGACTCCCGCAAATGCACCGACTGCTATGTGTGTGTCCGCAATAAGGTGTGCCGGGTCGAAGCTATCTCGAAAGGACCGCTCGAGACTTTCTACGAGCAGTATCGCCACTTGCTGAGCGACCCGACGGAGACGACGGCCGCCACAGGAGTGCCCGGCCGTGGCACGGAGGAAGCCAAGACGAACGATGTCAGCGGTCGTGTGCGCAGCGGCGAAATCGGTTTCGCCATCGACATGGGGCGGCCGGGAATGGGCGTCCGGATGTCGGACGTTGAGAAGGTTGCCCGTGCGGTCACAGCGGCGGGGCTGGTCCTGGAGCCAGGCCACGTGAGCCCTCTCGGGAAAGTGCTGGCCGACCTCGGCACCGGCGAGATGCAGCCTGGCGCAAGGGACCTGTTCGTGCTGTCGGTAATCATTGAAGGCAAGTGCCCCGAGGCCAGGGCAAAGGGTGTGCTCCAGGCGCTGCAGCAGGTATCTGGCGAGATAGAGTCCGTCTTTTCGCTGGGGCTGATCATGCGGCCGGACCGTGAGGGTGACTTCAGCGGTCTGAAGATCCTGGACGAACTGGGTATCCCCAGACCGCACAGGGGCAAGGTGAACATCGGGCTGGGAAGACCGCTCGCAGAGCCGTAGGAGGTGCGACATGACACACACACTTCACCGCAGTGGTGACCGCGAGTCGCTCAAGAACGACTTCGTGTGGCTGATGTACCAGACAAAGGGCATCAACGACAAGGATATCGCGCCCAAGGCCAGGGTGTTTATTGAGGCCGCCGAGGCATGCAACTGCATCAACTGGGGCGACGTGAAGAGCGGCAATGTGCTGGACATCCCGGCAGACGAGATAAAGGCCAGGCTCAGCGACCAGTCCAGGCTCAGGGGCGTCTTTGTCTCCAAGGAAGACGTCACGCAGTTCGTGAAGAGGATCAAGGCAGCAGGCCTGGGCATCTCCGTGGTGATCTCCGGCCTGCTCGACGAAGTCCAGGATATCTGCGACGAGTCGGGCGTGAAGCCCCATACGATAAACTACTCGCTCGGCGTGTGGGGGAACAAGGCGGCCCTGCCGGGGGAGGACATCCTGGCCGTGACAACCATGTGTGGGCATCACATGGTCTCACCGGGAATGGTCCAGAAGATGGTCGACGATATCGTCGAGCAGCGGGCGACCCACGAGCAGGCGGGACGGGAACTCGGCAGGCTCTGTCCCTGTGGCGTGTTCAACCACGTCCGTGCCGCACGGGAGCTCGACAAGATGGCCAAGAGGCGCCCAGAGACTACTCGATAACCGGCAGCAATATGCGCGACGGCCGCTCAGGATCATGGAATATCGAGTTGGCCGCAACCTTCCACAGGCCGTTCTGCCTCAGTGGCTCACCTGTGTTCGGTCGGCAGCCGTCTTGCGCCCGCTTCCGCCGCCCATGACGAACATCCTGATGGGAGAGGTGGAGTCACCGGGCCTGCCCTGCAATGTCCACGCGCTCACATCGCGCCACGCGCCCACGTCCGGCCGCGCGGCGCACTACTTATCCGCGGGAGGCTGCTCTCCTTGGTGCGCCGCCGATCCGGGCTTTGGAGAAATTCTGTCCCGAGATGCATTGATGATGGCTCTCGGGTCATAATAAACGCACGTGGTGCCGGCCGCACCCTTCCGGCCAAGCCGGTTCAAAGTGCGGTCCGTATCACAGAGACACGGGCGCGGCTCACGCTGCGCCCGTGCTTCACATGTATGCCTGGCAGTCTCATTGGCTAGCAGGTTCAAGTCCTGTGGACGCTAGCCAGCACGTAGTCCTAGCGGAAGGGCAGGGCGTCGCTGTGAGGCGGGGTCCGGAAGGCCCGGATGCAAAGCCCCGAACGAAGTGCGAAAGCGCGAACCGAAGATGGCACTGTCGCCGGGTAACCTGGCATGCAGCAGGAAAGCCCATAGCTGGTAAGGCGGCGGAGGTTGTGACGGTCGGGTCGGGGTGGAAGCCAGTGAGATGATCCAGGGAGGCCTTCCATCGTTTGAGCGAGGTGTTCATGGCCGCATAAGCCCGAAGAGCCTTGGCGATGAGATAGGCGGCATCAAGGGGGAGACCCAAGGCGCTGCCAATGCGGTGGAAGGAGTCAGATGAGCCCGTAGTAGCCACAAACCCTGAGCCAGTGAACCCGGGTAACCGGAGGGAGGGTAAAACTCAGGGGACCTGCGCTGGAGTGTGCAGGAGCGCGCCGGTTCAAAAGGCTGGTGGCGTTGCGAAGGGGCGAACGCAGCACTAGGTGTCGAGGAAAGGACGGAAGGTGGCACGGGAAAGGGACAGCAAACCAGGTAAGGGGGTACCCGGAGAGGGTCCGTCCCGCCGCGAGCATGATGATGCCTGCGG
>JAUYEF010000342.1 GCA_030691635.1 Bacillota bacterium | reverse complement strand
CCCTGCTCGTGGACTATCTCTCTCAGATTCCTGAAATCATCTCTAACGTAGATCACCTGGCTCCCGTACTCGCGGAGCCTGTCCCTGGATCTCTCCAGCGCCTGGGGGTCCTTGTCTATGCCGAGTAGCCTGGCCTGGCCCTGCGCCGCGGCCAGGATCTGCGCGCTGTGGCCTCCGGAACCCAGCGTGCAGTCGATATAGAGTTTCCCAGGAGACGGGCGCAGGATCTCCAGCGCCTCACGGGACATCACCGGGACGTGCGACATCAGGCCTCATTCCCGAGATCGACTATCTTCTCAGCCAGTTCCTCATAGCTCTGGTAATGCTTCTTCTGATACTGTTCCCATTCTGCCTTAGCCCAGATCTCCACCCGAGTGGAGACCCCTATCGCCACAACATCCCTGTCGATTCCGGCGTAATCCCTCAGGCTCTGCGGAATGAGAAAGCGGCCCTGCTTGTCGAATTCGCAGTCCTCCGCCCCAGAGAAGAACAGCCGCGTGAAAGCCCGGTAGTCACCTTTGGTGAAAGGCAGTTCCTTGAGGTTTGCCTCCAGCGCGTTCCACTCGCTCACCGGATAGACGAAAAGGCACCGGTCGAGCCCTTTGGTCGCCACGAACTGGTCCCCAAGGTTCTGGCGGAACTTGGAAGGCATTATCAGCCGGCCTTTAGAATCCAGTATGTATGCGTGCTCACCTTTGAACACCGGCCCTTGTCCCTCCACTTTCCTCCACTTTTCACCACTGGAGGCAGTATTTCTGGGACCTCAGGCCAATTCCTTCTTTGCTTCCTACAGAGACAAAGATTTTTTTACAGAAGAGCAAAAAACGGCCCGGGGCGTATGCCCTGGGCCGTCCTTCCATCATTTGCCGTCAGCGGTTATGCTTTTCCGAGACTGACTCCGGCTTCGAGTTTTATCTCCGCGACCAGCGTGCTGCCACACTTCGGACACGTCGCTATCCCGGAGTCGCTTGAGGACTTGAGGCCTTGTGAACCACATATGAAGCACAAGTAGCGGACTACTTCGCCCGCCTCCGCCAATAGGCCGCCTCCTCATCACGCGTATTTTGTCTTGCTATTCTATACTATTCTACGCCGGGGGGCTCGATCCTACCGGTTCCGGACTACCGGAGAACGTTTTTCCGTGCGGTCCAAGACCCGCTTCAGGCCGGGCGAAATCGTGCATCACATGAGCGGCCATCTTGATCCCCAGTATGTAGTCCTCGATCCTCACTACGCTATGTACGGGATCCGGGACCAGGGACACACTCCGTCCCGGCAGGTCTTATGGTCTGGCTCTCGGTCACGATCACATCCACGGTCCCGTCGAACGCATCCCTCGGCAGCGCGCACACCACCTGCAGGTCAAAGGCCAGCCCGCAGGTCACCGCGCGGAACGCGGGATGCCTCAGCAGCCGGTCGTAGTATCCGCCTCCGTAGCCGAGCCTCGACCCGTCGAGGCCGAACGCCACACCGGGAAGGCATACCAGGCTGAGGTCCTGCACGCCAGTCTCTGCTGAGCCCGGTGGAGGCTCCGGTATCCCGTACTCCCCTCTCACAAGGGCTTGCCCCGGTGCAAACACGACGGGCATGATCCTCCGCTCCGCCCTGACCGACCTGGGCAGAAGCACGGTCTTCCCCATCGCCCACGCGAGTTCGACGATTCCCCGTGTGTCCACTTCGCCCCTCACGGGCGAGTACAGCATCACGTTCTTGGCCTGCAAAAAAACATCAAGGCAGCCGAGACGTCGTCGTATCGCATCGCTCTTGGTCGCGATTTCGTCCGGCGTCAGTCCTTGCCGCTCCTTGAGGAGACGGGCGCGGACGGCTGCTTTTTCGCGCTTCAACTCCTGCGCTTGCAGAGTTCGATCAGGACTCCCTTCGTCGACTTGGGATGGATGAACGCGATTGCGTTGTGGTGAGCGCCCTGCCGGGGCGTCTGGTCTATCAGCCGCATCCCTGCCCGTTCACACTCTGCGAGCGCTCCGTCCAGGTCCTCAACGGCGAAAGCGATGTGCTGTACACCTTCGCCCCTGGTCTCTATGAACTTAGCCACAGCGCTATCCTCCGAGGTGGGTTCCAGCAGCTCGAGCCTCGTCTCGCCGACCGGGATGAAGGTGACGCGCACCTTCTGGCTCGGCACCTCTTCCGTCGCCTCCACGGCGAGCCCGAACTCCTTGTACACCGCCGCGACTTCCTGGGCGTTGCGTGTGGCTATCCCGATATGATCGACCTTGGTGATCCTCATGCCTTGACCTCCTGCTTTATGAACTCGACCACTTCGGACGTGGGCGTGCCGGGGGTGAAGACCTTCCTGACGCCTGCCTTCGCGAGCGCGGCCACATCTTCCGGCGGGACGATCCCGCCGCCGATGACTATCACGTCAGAAAGGCCCCTTTCCCGCAGCTTCTCGACCACCCTGGGGAATAAGTGCATGTGGGCGCCGGAGAGGCTGGAGAGCCCCACCACGTCCACGTCTTCCTGGAGCGCGGCCTCCGCGATCTGGTCGGGCGACTGTCTCAGGCCGGTGTAGATCACTTCCATGCCGGCGTCTCTCAGAGCATGGGCGATGACTTTGGCGCCCCTGTCATGCCCATCGAGCCCGGGCTTCGCGACTAGAACTCGGATTGGTCTTTGTGCCATACCATCACACCTCGCCTAGAGCGCGCCTGACGGGGAGTATTCGCCGAATACTTCCCTGAGCGCACCGCATATTTCGCCCAAAGTGGCGTAGGCCTTGACCGCCGACATTATGCAGGGCATGAGGTTCTCGCAGGACCCGGCCGCGTTGCCGACCGCCTGAAGAGCGGATGCCACAGCGCTCCCGTCCCGCCTCCTCCTGAGCTCCGCGAGTTTTCGCACCTGCCGCTCGCCGACTGCCGGGTCTACCCGCAGGAGCCCCTTCGCGGGCGCTTCCTGCACCGCGAACGCGTTGACTCCCACTATCGTGCGGGCCCGGGACTCCACCTCGCGCTGGAACCTGTATGCGCTGTCGTGAATCTCCTGCTGGATGTACCCCTTCTCGATGGCGGCGGGCGCCCCGCCCATTTCGTCGATCTTCTCGATGTACTTCAGAGCCTGGGCCTCGACCTGGTTCGTGAGGCTCTCGATCATGTAGCTACCGGCGAGTGGGTCGACAGAAGAGGCCACGCCACTCTCGTAGCCTATCACCTGCTGTGTCCTCAAAGCGATGCGGACCGAGTCCTCGGACGGCAGTGCGAGAGCTTCATCCCTCGAGTTGGTGTGCAGGGACTGGGTGCCGCCCAGCACGGCAGCGAGCGCCTGGAGTGTGACCCGGATGATGTTGTTGTCCGCCTGCTGAGCCGTCAGGGTCGACCCGGCCGTCTGCGTGTGGAACCGAAGCATCCACGACCTGGGGTTCTTGGCTCCGAAACGGTCTCTCATTATGCGCGCCCAGAGCCTCCTGGCGGCCCGGAACTTGGCTATCTCCTCCAGGAAGTCCATGTGCGAGTTGAAGAAGAACGATAGCCTGGGGCCGATGGTATCGACGTCCAGCCCCTTGTCCACCGCGGCCTGCACGTAGGCGATGGCGTTGGCGAACGTGAATGCGACCTCCTGCACGGCGGTCGAGCCTGCCTCCCGGATGTGATAGCCGCTGATGCTTATGGTGTTCCATTCCGGCATCTCGGTGGAGCACCATTCGAAGACATCAGTGATCAGCCTCATGGACGGCTTGGGCGGGAAGATGTATGTACCCCTGGCGACGTACTCCTTCAGGATGTCGTTCTGGATGGTCCCGTTCAGCGCCTTGGGGCTCGTGCCTTGCTTCTCTCCCACCGCCGCATACATGGCAAGCAGCACTGCGGCCGGCGCGTTGATGGTCATCGACGTGCTCACCTTGTCGAGCGGGATCTGGTCGAACAGCACTTCCATATCCTCGAGTGAGTCGATGGCGACCCCGACTTTCCCGACCTCTCCCTCGGAGAGCGTGTCATCTGAGTCATAGCCGATCTGCGTCGGCAGGTCAAACGCCACACTGAGGCCTGTCTGGCCCTGCTTCAGCAGGTAGCGGAAACGCTCGTTGGTTTCCTCGGCGGTGCCGAATCCCGCGTATTGACGCATGGTCCAGAGCCTGCCGCGGTACATGGTCGGCTGGACGCCGCGTGTGAATGGGTAGTCGCCGGGGAAGCCCAGGTCGTTCAGGTAATCCAATCCGCCGGTACCGGCTGGAGTGTACACCCGGTCGATCTCGATACCGGACGTCGTCTCGAACTTGGGCTTTGACTCCGGGTACCTGGCGATGACTTTCTCAACCTTGGATTCGTACCACTTCTTCTTGGCCTCTGCGATCTTCTGCGCTTCGTCGCTGGAATGCAAGCCTATCCCCCCTCATGCGCCCAAGAGCTGAGCGCCCCCACATAGCGATGGAAGCCCATTCGCCATAAGGCAAGCGGGCTTCCTCCGTGACAATACTCACCGGACAAGAAGGCCTCGAGGCTAGTCGAGCCACCCTCTGACCTTCATGGCCTCATAGACGCGCTTGATCGCGACCATGTAGGCCGCCTGCCTCATGGGGACATTCTTCTGCTTGTGCATATCGTAAATGGCCTCGAACGCCTTAACCATGCTGGCTTCGAGCCTTGAGTTGACCTCTTCCTCGGACCAGTAGTAGCCGTAGTTGTTCTGGACCCACTCGTAGTACGAGACGGTGACGCCACCCGCGCTCGCCAGGATATCCGGCAGCACCAGCAGGCCGTTCTTGTACAGGACGGCGTCTGCTTCGGGAGTGGTCGGGCCGTTGGCCGCCTCACCGATGATCTTCGCCTTGACCCTCGCGGCATTGGCGCTCGTGATCTGGTTCTCGAAAGCCGCCGGGATGAGGATGTCCACATCCAGAGTCAGAAGTTCGTCGCTTGTGATGTTCTTCGTGCCGGGGAACCCGACGACGCTCCGGGTCTTCTCCTTGTACTTGGCAATGGCGACCGGGTCGATGCCGTCCGGGTTATACGCGCCGCCCTTAGTATCATTGACCGCGACTACCTTGGAGCCGTATGCGCTGATCAGCTCGGCGGCGAAGGAACCCGCGTTGCCATAGCCCTGGATCGCTACCGTTGCCTTCGACAGGTCAATGCCGAGCTTCTTGGCCGCCTCACGGATCGTGAAGACGCAGCCGCGAGCAGTCGCGGTGTTCCGGCCAAGCGATCCACCTATGATGATGGGTTTCCCGGTCATGAGGCCGAACGCGTTGTACTGTCTGATCTTCGCGAACTCATCGACCATCCATGCCATTATCTGCGCGTTGGTGTAGACGTCAGGAGCCGGGATATCCTTCTCAGGCCCGATGATCTGCGCCATTTCGCGGATCCAGCCACGGCTCAGTCTCTCCAGCTCACCTTTGGACAGCTGCCTCGGGTCGACCTTGATGGCGCCCTTGCCGCCACCATACGGGAGCCCGATGCAGGCGCACTTGAAGGTCATCCACATCGAGAGAGCCTTGACCTCGTCCGCATAGACATCTGGGTGGAACCTCAGGCCGCCCTTGGTGGGCCCGATCGCATCATTGTGCTGCGACCTGAACCCCGGGAAGACCTTCACGGAGCCGTCATCCATGTTCACCGGAATAGCCACTTCCATGAAACGCTGCGGCTGCTTCAGTATTTCATAGACCGCCGGCTCCATTCCCAGGATATCGCAGGCTTCCTTTATCTGTCCCTGGACGATCTCAAACACGTTTAGCGTCTTCTCCGCCATTTTCCCCATCTCCCCCTTAGACCTTTTCTAAGTACCTCACGAACAACACCGGCTGCTATGTCGCAAAGTTAACTCCGTATGCTGGACCTGGACGGACTCCCCCCTTCACCAAGCACCCAACCCGAGTTCTCCACCAACCCGTTATCGATTCTCTCGGGCTAGGGCAAAACCTGCTTCGAGAGCTTTTGAGTTCAACTGCTCTGTGCCTTTCGGCACGCGAGCCAGCACTGCGCTTGTCAGCGCCTCGCGGGATACGACGCCCGTGAGGCCGGCCAGGACTCCCAGGCCGACGATGTTCGCCACTATCTCCCTACCGACTCTCTCCCTGGCCACTTCAGTGATCGGCACCTTCAACGTCCTGGCCCCGGTCGCCGGTAGATGGTCGATCATGGTCGAGTTGACCACCAGGATCGCCCCGGCCTTCAGGCCTCCTGCGTACTTGTCCGCAGCCTCCTGGCTCATCACGAGGACTATGTCGGGAG
>JAUYEF010000231.1 GCA_030691635.1 Bacillota bacterium | reverse complement strand
GGAGCCTGAGGATGCCCTGCTCCGGTCGCTTGACTCCAGGAAGCGAATCCCACTTCGGCCCGCCGACGGCGCCGAAGAGGATCGCACCGGCTTCCCGGCATACCCGGAGTGTGCGTTCGGGAAGCGGGTCGCCGGCATCGTCGATGGCACAGCCGCCGACGAGCGCTTCTTCATACACAAGCGAGAAACCAAACGCCTGCCGCGCGGCCGAGAGCACCTTCACCGCTTCCCTGGTTACCTCGGGTCCAACACCGTCTCCTGGGAGAAGGGCGATCTTCCCGGTCACTCTTCCGGCACGGCCGCTCTGTCCCGCCACTGTCTTCTCGCTTATGGCGTCGGCCACAGTCTGGTTCATTGCGCTCGCCTCTGTTCCCTGAGCCGTTTGACGAAGGCCATCAGACCGCCAGCCCTGATCAGCTCCTGCATGAACGGGGGAAGCGGTTTCGCGTCGAACCATCTCCCGGTGCTCATGTTGTGGATCCTTCCCGAGTCGAATTCGACCTCGATCACATCACCGGTGCCGGCTTCCACCTCAGCCTCAACTATCGGCAGGCCAATGTTGATGGCATTGCGGTAGAAGATCCTGGCATATGAGTCGGCGATCACACAGCCAATTCCTGCCGCCTTGAGCGCTATGGGGGCATGCTCGCGCGAGCTGCCGCAGCCGAAGTTCTTGCCCGCTACCACTATGTCGCCGGGTGCGACTCGCTTGACGAATTCAGAGTCCGCATCCTCCATGCAGTGGGCGGCCAGTTCAACCGGGTCGGCCGTGTACAGGTATCGTGCGGGTATGATCAGGTCGGTGTTGAAGTCGTCGCCGTACTTCCAGGTCTTGCCCTGTGCCTTCATTCTGTCACGACCTCCTCAGGTGACGCGATTCTCCCCATCACTGCAGAAGCGGCCGCTACGGCCGGGCCGGCCAGGTAGACCTCGCTTGTGGGGTGGCCCATCCTGCCCACGAAGTTCCGGTTCGTGGTGGACACGCACTTCTCACCAGCCCCCAGGACACCCATGTAACCGCCAAGGCAGGGCCCGCACGTCGGAGTGCTCACCACCGCGCCGGCCTCGACCAGCGCTTCGACTATGCCTTCCCTCAGCGCCTGGAGGTAGACGCTCTGGGTGGCCGGTATCACGATGGCTCGGACATACGGGTGTACCTTGCGCCCTTTGAGCACCTTCGCGGCCATCCGCATGTCCTCTATGCGCCCATTTGTGCAGGAGCCGATGACGGCCTGGTCGATGGCGATATGGCCGGCCTGGCTCACGGGTCTGGCGTTTGATGGGAGATGTGGGAACGCTACCTGCGGTTCAAGCGACCCCGCGTCGATTTCCACCACTTCCAGATATTCCGCGTCCGCGTCGCTGTGGTGCACCGTCCACGGGCGGGTCGCCCGTTGCCTGACATAGTCGAGGGTCGTTTCGTCCACGCCGAAGATACCGTTCTTCGCGCCAGCCTCTATGGCCATGTTGGCCATGCTGAAGCGGCCGTCCATTGGCAGGTCTCTGATGGCCTCTCCCGTGAACTCGATCGCCCGGTAGAGCGCCCCGGCCACTCCGATCCTTCCGATCGTGGCGAGCATCAAGTCTTTTCCGGTCACCCACCGGCCAGGGTGCCCTTTGTATACGAGCTTCATGGAAGCGGGTACCCTCAGCCAGGTCTCGCCGAGTATCATGCCTGCCGCGGCGTCGGTGCTCCCGACCCCGGTGGAGAACGCGCCCAGAGCGCCATATGTGCAGGTGTGGGAGTCCGCGCCTATCATGAGGTCCCCGGGCAGCACCAGTCCGAGTTCCGGCAGAAGGGCATGCTCTATGCCCATCCTCCCCACCTCGTAGTAGTGCTTCAGGCCATGCCGTCTCGCGAACTCCTTCATCTGCTTTGCCTGGTGGGCGGAGTTTATATCCTTGTTTGGTACGAAATGGTCCGGGATCGCGGCCACCTTGTCTTTGTCGAAAACCTCATCCATGCCCCACTTCTCCATCTCGTTGATGGAGAGCGGCGCGGTGATGTCGTTGATAAGCACGAGGTCGAGCTTAACCCAAACCAGCTCTCCGGGCGCCACTCGTTCCTTGCCGCTGTGAGCGGCGATGATTTTCTCCGTCATGGTCATCCCCATGCGTCTCCTGCCTCCTCTGCCGAGCTAACCGGACTGAGACGGGGTCTTGATGGCGGGGGCCTGCGCGAGCCTGTTCACCGCGCTCAGGTAAGCGCGGGCGCTGGCCTCGAGTATGTCTGTGCTCACACCCCTGCCGAGGTATGTGTGACGGCCGTGTGTGAGCCGGAGCGTCACTTCGCCGAGCGCGTCCTGACCGCCTGACACTGCCCTGATCGACCAGTCCGACAGGGCGGCCCCTGAGTTGACGACTCGTTCGATGGCCCTGTAAACCGCGTCAACGGGCCCGTCACCGGTGGCGGCCTCCTGCACCCTGCCGTTGCTGCTGGTCAGGGCGACGGTGGCCGTCGGCACCGCTGTGCTGCCGCTCGTTACGGCGAAATAGTCCAGCCTGTACACTTCCGGGACACCCTGGATCTCCTCCTGGACGATCGCCTCAAGGTCGGAATCCCCCAGCTCGCCCTTGCGGTCCGCCAGGTCCTTGAACCTCACGAACGCCCTCTCCAAAGCCTGGTTGTCCAGGGTCAAGCCCAGCTCATGGAGCCGTTCCCGGAACGCGTGCCGTCCGGAGAGTTTCCCCAGCACGAGACGGTTCGAGCTGAGCCCGATCGACTGGGGGCTCATGATCTCGTACGTCGTCCTCTCCTTCAGGACACCGTCCTGGTGGATGCCCGATTCGTGAGCGAACGCGTTCGCCCCGACTATCGCCTTATTGGGCTGGACCGGCATGCCCGAGAGAGCGCTGACCATCCTACTGGTCCTGTGTAGCTGCTCGGTGACGACACCTGTGCTGCACGCATAGTGGTCCTTACGCGTCATGAGGGCCATGACGATCTCTTCCAGTGCCGTGTTGCCTGCCCTCTCACCCAGGCCGTTCACGGTGCATTCCACCTGCCTGACGCCCGCCTCAACCGCGGCGAGCGAGTTGGCCACGGCCAGGCCCAGATCGTTGTGGCAATGAACGCTCAGCGTCACGCCGCCAATGCCGGGCACCCTGTCCCTGATGTGGTGGATGAGGCGCTGGAACTCGGCGGGTGTGGTGTAGCCGACAGTGTCGGGGATGTTCAGCGTGGTGGCCCCTGCCTCTATGGCGACCTGGAACACTTGACACAGGAAGCCTGGATCACTGCGTGTGGCGTCTTCCGCCGAGAACTCCACATCGTCCACGTAACTCCTGGCGCGCCTGACTCCGGCCTCTGTCATCGCCAGCACATCCGATGGGGTCACCCGCATCTTGTGCCTCATGTGGATGTCCGAGGTCGCGACAAACGTATGGATCCTGGGCTTCGAAGCGCCCTTTACCGCCTCGTACGCCCGGTCTATGTCTGCATCCTTGGTCCTTGCCAGCCCGGCAATGATGGGACCCCGGACAGACTCCGCTATTGACTTGACCGCGAGAAAATCACCCGGCGAACTGATCGGAAAGCCGGCCTCGATCACATCCACCTGAAGGAGCGCAAGCTGCCTGGCGATCTCCAGCTTGGCCTCTGCCGTGAGCGCAGCCCCCGGAGATTGTTCACCGTCGCGCAGCGTGGTGTCGAATATGCGTATCCGGGTATCCATATCGTTCGTCTCCTCACGAGTCAGTCTCGTGGCCGGCTATCTTCTTGCCAGCCATGGCATCATGGCCCTGAGTTTTTCTCCGACCTTCTCGATCTGGTGGTTCTCGTCGCGTTGCGCAAGCGCGTTGAACACAGGGCGCCCGGTCAAGTTCTCCATGACCCATTCTCGCGCGAACTGCCCGCTCTGGACCCGCTCCAGCACCTTCTTCATCTCAGCCCTCACCGAGTCGCTGATGATCGCAGGCCCGACCGTCAGGTCCCCATACTCCGCGGTGTTGCTGACGGACCGGCGCATGAAGGTCAGACCTCCCTCGTAGATGAGGTCAACGATGAGTTTCAGCTCATTGAGGCACTCGAAGTAGGCTATCTCTGGCTGGTACCCGGCCTCGACAAGCGTCTCAAAGCCTGCTTTGATGAGAGCCGTCGCGCCCCCGCACAGCACACACTGCTCGCCGAAGAGGTCGGTTTCCGTCTCCTCCTTGAAGGTCGTCTCGATGACCCCGGCGCGCGTGCAGCCGATAGCACGGGCAAGCGCCAGGGCAGTCTGTTTGGCCGTCCCGCTGGCATCCTGGTGCACCGCGACGAGGCCGGGCACACCCGCGCCCTGTTCGAAGAGCCGCCGGAACTGGTTTCCGGGCGACTTGGGGGCGACCATGAACACATCCACGTCTCCTGGGGGGATAATCTGGTTGAAGTGGATGTTGAAGCCATGGGAGAACGAGAGGGACTTTCCTGCCGCCATGCTGGGAGCGACGTGGCGGTGGTACACCGCAGGCTGGGCCTCGTCAGGAAGCAGGATGTGCACAATGTCCCCCTGGCGGGCCGCTTCGGCGAACTCGACCGGCGAAAAGCCGTCCTTGCTCGCCCTGTCCCAGGAAGCACCGCCCTTTCTCAGCCCGACGACCACGTCGACGCCGCTGTCCCTCAAGTTAAGGGACTGAGCGCGTCCCTGGCTCCCATACCCGAGGACGGCGATGCGCTTACCCTGAAACAGTCCTGTATCTGCGTCCTGGTCGTAGTACACTTTCGCCATTGTTGTCATCACCTTTCGTCTGCTGTGTCTGTGCGTCATCGATCAATGACCACGTGCCGCGTGCCAGAGCGATCTTTCCGGTGCGGACCACCTCGAGGATGCCGAAATCCGAGAGTAAAGCCAGCATCGCGTCGATTTTATCTTCGTCGCCGGTGGTTTCGATGATCATGCTGCTCTTGCCGATATCCACGATCTTGGCCCGGAAGATGTCGGCCACCTGGACAATCGCCGGCCGGCGGGAGGATTCGGCGTTGACCTTCACCAGGGCAAGTTCCCTGTCGACCGAGTCTCCGCCCGTCAGATCCGAGACCCGGACCACATTGATGAGCTTCGCAAGCTGCTTGGTGACCTGCTCGAGCGCCCGGTCGTCGCCTACAGTCACAACGGTTATCCGCGAGAAGGCCGGGTTCTCCGTCACCCCGACGGCCAGGCTCTCGATGTTATACCCTCGCCTGCCGAACAGGGCCGCCACCCTCATCAGGACCCCTGGGTGGTTCTGGACAAGAGCTGAGAACGTGTGTCTCATTGCCATTCACCTCCTCGTGGCACGACATGTGCCCAGCGAAGTGCTCGCAGAACCGGTGAGGCCCGTTGGGCGGTCCTCTTGGCCACCGTGAGAAAAAACAGGGTAGCAAAAAACCCGGGCATGCAAGCCCCTGTGTGATCAGGAACTTGCCGCTCGGGTCTTTTCTACCCACGGTGTGCCTCGGCCCAATGCATAAGGCCGCTCGCTATGAGGCCGTACCGCTTGGACCAGACCGCCGCGAAGGGCGCGGAACCCTAGGTACGCTTCCTACACGCTATATGTTTTTTTGAATCAGAGAAACGCATCTACAATGGATATTGCCTAATATAGTATCAAAAAACTATGTCTTTGGTAAAGAGGGATTTTTGTGGGTGTGCTGTTGCCCAGCGATAAAGTCATAGCCAAGTGTGCAGCGAAAATGGCAATCGCGGCCGTGAACCGGTCAACGCTCTAACCAACGAACTCAAGTCCCAGATCCTGCGGCTACTGTGCACCGGCTATACTGATCTCAACAACAGCATGCCGCATCCATGCTGGCACGGCGCGACAACATCACTTCTCACGCATGACCATCTCGCGCATACGCCAGCGAGTTGGCCTGCCTAGCACCGTGCGCAGGCGCCCACCCAGAGCCCACCATCGCCACGAGCGCATGTTGCAGGCAGGCGTGCTTGTGCAGATAGACGGCAGCGATCATGCCTGGTTCGAACAGCGGGCTGCGCCCTGTTGCCTGCTTGCCTTTGGCAGTATGCCGGGAGAATCGTGCCCTCACGGCAAGATTGGCGGGTCATGCGTCCTGGACGCACCCGCACTGCTAACATCTGATCTGGCAGTTCTCAAGCGCAGTTCAGCACATACCCCAACCCAGAACCATCCTTGGAAACAAACGTTCCAGATCTACATGACCAAGAAGGCCCTGCAAGGTGACCATTCATGAGATACTGCAAACACTTGTTCGGTGACCATTTTCGCTGTTCACTGACAGCACGTTGGGCGGGAGTGTATGTCAAGGCTTGGCAGGTGGCGTTGCTTCCGGCCGTGCTTCTCGCCAGGCAACCTGTGCCGGAACCGGCCTCCAAGTCCGATCGGCGGCACAATCAAGATCCTGTTCACCCTGAGCCAGAAGAGCATCGCGGGTCCGGTGACCCTCGGCGGCCGGTACCCGCTTATAATCGCGTTTGGCACGGCGTTCGGGTACACAGTCATGTCCCGTATCTCGCTGTTCACAGGCCGCATGCAGTTCTTGCTGGGCGATTGGCTGGGCTTGATGAGGTAGCTCCGTTCGGAGTAGCGTTGTCGCGGTAGTGCTGGGCAGGCTGCTGTGCTGCAAGACACAAAGCGGCCACACGCTGCGCGATGAGACACGG
>JAUYEF010000210.1 GCA_030691635.1 Bacillota bacterium | reverse complement strand
TCTCAATACCTGACCCATTGGCCGCAGATCAGCCGCAATACTCCATGGCCATGGTCCTCGCGGCGAGCGGTTCTCGCGTGAAAGTTCAGAGGCAGGGGGATCAGGTAACATTGAACGTCAAGGTCAATCTGGAGGGTTCCTACTTAGCGATCATGTCGCAGACCGACTACACAGACCCGCGCAACACACCTCTGGCCGAAAAGGCGGCAGAAGATCAGGTAAAGCGGGCCATGGACCGTGCCATCACCAGGAGCCAGAAGGAGATGAAGGTCGACCCGTTCAGATTCGGAGACAGAGTCAAGGGCACGTTTCTAACCTGGCCGGAATTTGACAAGTTCGCATGGCAATCGAAGTACCCAGACGCGACCGTGGTGACAGAAGTGAAGGTCAATATACGCAGGTACGGTCTCGATCTCGCCCCGCCACGGGTGCCGCCCAGCGAGATCATCCGGAAGAAGGGGAGTTGACGATCGAGCGTGAGTCCTCGCGGCGTGACCAGAAGCAAGTGTACAGACGAAGAAGGGGCCGCCACATGGTGATGCTCCTGGGACGGCCCCGACACTCATCTCCTCAGATACCGCGATCCTCAACCAGCCTCGAGAGTCCTCACTTGATCCACTCCTGCTCCATCGCGCCAGTGCCCGCGCCTGGAGTGACTTTGTAGCCCATCTGGGCCAGCGTCAGCTCGATTGCGGTCATGGTGCGGGCGAGCTCCGGCCAGCCGGTGCTCCCCATGTGGCCCACGCGGAACACCTTGCCCTTGAGAGCTCCGACACCGCCGGCGCAGAAGATGCCGTTGTCTTCAATCTTGGCCCGGAACTCAGCGTCATCTATCCCTTCAGGATACTTGATGACAGTCAGCGTCGGGGCGAGCGCCTCGCTCGCGGTCACGGGCTCGAGGCCGAGCGCCGCAACGCCTGCCCTGAAAGACTTGCCGATCTTTTCGTGCCGAGCGTAGCGGGCAGGCAGGCCCTCCTCCAAGACGGACGCGATCGACACATTCAGCGCCACAACATGGTTGACCGGCGGAGTCGCGAAGTAGAGGCCCGGGTTTCCCATGATAGGCAGCCAGTTCTTCCAGTCTGCGTAGAAAGCCCGGATGTCGCCGAGCTCCTCGCGGCGCCGGATCTCCCGGTCGGAGACAGCCAGGATGGACATCCCCGGCGGCACCGCGAACGCCTTCTGGCAGGTGGTCACGATCACATCGATCCTGTACTTCTTCGTGTCTTCGTCGATCGCGGCGCTGGCGCACACGCCGTCGAGTATGAACAGCACATCATACTTCTTGGCCAGAGCCGAGACACCGGCAAGATCCGCCAGCGTGCCGCTCGACGTGTCCACGTGAGTCAGGGTCATCGCCGCGTAGTTGTTGGCCTTCAGCTTCGCCTCGACCTCGTGGAGGCATACCCTCTGGCCCGCCTCAGCGGATATGACGTCCGCCTCGATGCCCAGCGCCTTCGCGATGAGCGGGTAGCGGTCGCCGAAGTATCCCTGGCTTATCATCAGGACCTTGTCGCCGGGCTTTGCGATGTTGACAAGCCCCATTTCCATCGACAGCGTGCCAGCGCCACCGATGGCGATAGCGTGGTCGGCGTTGAAGATGGTCTTCAGGCCGGCGAGGCATTCCTTGTATATGTTCACGAAGCCGCCGTACGTATGCCCGTACGTCTGGACGCTCATCGCTCTGAGCACCGATTCGTCCACCGGTGTCGGGCCTGGAATCATCACAAGTGGATCTCGCTTCATTGATTAACCCTCTTTCTTGCTCCGGATTGTGCCTATTGCGTTCGTGAGAAATCGCCTGAAGTCCTGCACCGGTAAGCCTCAAGCCTACCCGGGCGTCGCTCGTTGAGGAGGAAGCGGCCCGAAGAACTGGTAGTAGGTGCAGAGTATATTGCCGTTAAACAGCCGCCGGCGCTTGTCGGCGCTCCGGCCGAAGACCCTCTCGAAATTGCGTTGCGGCGTAATCACAAAGAAGGACCACGTGCCGAAGCGCCTGAAGGCCGCCTTCATCGCGCCGTACGCCTCCGTGGCTTCACGGGAGTCCCCGAGACGCTCCCCGTATGACGGGTTACAGACGATGCAGCCGAAGTCGCCCTCTGGCCTGATGTCCCGCACATCGATGGCGGCAAAGCGGATCTTGCTCCCGACGCCTGCCGCGTCGGCATTGCCCCGCGCGTCTCTGATGGCGCCCTCGTCTCTATCCGACGCGCGGAGGTCGAGCGAGCGTCCGGGCTGCGCCAGGTCCCTGGCCTCCTCGCGGGCGGCCGCCCAGGTAGCGGCCGGGATCGAGGGCCATCCCTCAGCGGCGAACGTGCGCGAAAGCCCAGGCGCTATGTTCAGCCCCATCAGGGCGGCTTCCACGGGAATAGTCCCGGAGCCGCAGAACGGGTCCATGAAGGGCCTGCCCGGACGCCACCGGGATATCATGACCATGCCCGCGGCGAGCGTTTCCTTCAAAGGCGCCGTGCCCGGAGATTTGCGATAACCGCGTTTGTGCAGCGCTTGCCCGCTGGTGTCGAGGGTCAGAGTGGCGATGTCCTCGAGGAGCGAGACCTCAATCTGAAACTCAGGCCCGGTCTCCGGGAAGCGCTCGAGATGGTGCTTTGCCTTCAGTGACTCGACGACCGCCTTCTTGACTATCGCCTGGCAGTCTGGCACACTGTGGAGCTTTGACTTCACCGACCTTCCGGAAACCGGAAAGCGCCCGTTCTCCGGTATCCAGTCCGCCCACGGCAGCGCCCGGCACCCCTCGAAAAGCTCGTCGAACGTGCTGGCAGGGTACGTGCCGACCTGCACAAGCACCCTATCGGCGCAGCGCAGCCAGAGGTTGGCCCTGGCCAGTCCACGCTCATCCGCCCGGAACAGGACGCGGCCGTTGTCTATATACGCGTCCGTGAAACCCAACTCCCGGACCTCGAGTTCGACCAGTGATTCGAGGCCAAACGCGGCTGTCGCCGCCAGTGCAATGCTCACGCTGGACCCTCCGTCTCCGGCCATGCCGCACTCGCGCTGGCCCGCATCGCCCTCAGCAGTATCATTTCCAGCTTCCTACCACTTGGGCGCACTGTTGCGGAGCTCATCGAGGTTTTCCCTGCCCATGGGACGTTTGCCGTCCTCGATCTCATGTATCATTTCGACGATGCGCCTGTTGAGAGGGGTCAGAACATCCGCCAGCCTGCCCTTCTGGACGACGACCCCCGGCTGCTTATCCACCTCTGTGCGCCTTTTCCGCACGATGATGTCCCTCTGGATGCCGGTGTGGACCTTGAGCGGCTTCTCCTCAGGCACCCCAGCCGGGCGGGGTTTCGGGTCCCACTGCGCGTACGCCGGGCCCAGCAGGTCAGGCGAGTCCACCATGAAAAGGTTGGGATCGAAACCCTGGAAAGCCTCAACTCTCACTCCAAGGGCCCTGGCGACCGTGCATGTTTCCCGTGCGACGGCGGCAAAGAGCGGTCTCAACGCATGGTCCGCCAGAAGGCTCCCGAAGTTTTCGGCCGTCAGAGCGCCGGCGAAGTACAACGAGCCCAGGCACATTTTCGCCCAGAGGAATCCCCAGATGTTCGTGGTTACGAACGTGGGCATGAAGTGGTTGAGAATGTCTCTCACCGATTCGCTTCGCTCTGTGATGCGGCCGTCGATCTCCCCGACCCGGATCGGGAAGTCGTATGCCAGCTCTATATGGCCCGGGCCAAGGTAGTCCGAGCCAAACTGGATGAAGCATCCGACCGTTCTCGGGCGTCCGATGACCTCTGCGATCTCCTCTTCCGCCAGGCCGTTCTGCATGGAGACGACGAAAGAATCGGCCCTCAGCAGGGGCGCGATGGGCGCCAGGGCGGTTCTTGTGTGCATACCCTTGACGGCGAGTATGACCATCTCCAACGGGCCGGCAAGACGGTCAGGCGTCACCGCCTTGACCTTGAAGATGTGGTCTCCCCGGCAACCGGTCACCAGCAGGCCTTTTTCGTTCATCGCATCCACGTGTTCCCTAACGTTGTCCACCAGAGTGACATCAAAGCCGCTCTGTGTCAGATAAGCTCCCGTCGCACCGCCGATTGCTCCCGCCCCGACGATCGTTATCTTCACTTGAGGTCACACCTTTCGGATGATGTGTTAGAAAGGACCGGGCCAGCGCTGTGCCGGCCAGGCCTGCGCTTTAGCGGCCAGCCCTGCGCTTTAGCGGCCAGGCCCTCTGACGCAAGGCGTCGTGAGCATAGGGCTGCCTGCGCCAGATTGCTTCGCCTACACGGAGCCCGACTCCTTGCCGTCCTCTCGGAACGGACTGAGCGCTCGTCGTCACCAGGCGTCGACACAGGCGTCGACACAGGCGTCGCACAAGGCAAGTGCGTCGTCATCCCGTGACGACAGGCGGCGGGCTGTCGATCACCGGCGCGACGCAGTCAGCGGGAGGGGCGCGGCTGGCGCATTTCACCGCGATGGACGGCGGAGAGAGGTTCAAAGGGCGCGGCCATCGAACCTATTTCCAGATTCTGCAAAGACCGCGGAGGTATGCCATCTTGGGCGCGCATGCTGTGAGGTGTCTCCACCTGGCCGACCTGCACATCGGCTGGAGGCCCAGGGATTTCGGCGGAAAGGAAGAACAGCGTGGGCGGGAGCGCGGCGGCCTCATGAAGAAGGCTGTCGACCACGCCCTCGACCGGAGCTCGGGCATAGACCTCGCGCTGGTTGCGGGCGACCTGTTCGAGACGCACAACCCGAAGCCGCACCTTGTCGAAGAGGTTATCCAGCAGCTCCAGAGGCTGTGCGATGCCGGTGTCCCGGTCGTGACCGTGCCCGGCAACCACGATGAGATCACTTACACCACCTCAGTTTATAAGGTATCCGCAGAGCGCTGGCCTGGGCTTCTGGTGACCTGCCCGCAGCCGGGCCTTGCAGCCCGCCTGGATATCAAAGGCACGCAGGTGTTCATATACTCGCTTGCGTATACGGGCGGGGTCACGCGGACAAGCCCCCCGGTCAGGGACTTCCCGCACACAGGCGAAGCTGGTGTGCATATCGGCGTGTTCCACGGGTCACTGGGGTGGAGTGGTGGCGACCGGAGCCTGCCGCTGGACGCCGAGGCGCTGGGCGCGGCCGGCTATGACTATGTGGCGTTGGGTCATTTCCATGGCTTCAGTTCCGTGACGCTGGGGAAGTCCGGCAGCCGCACGCGGGAGGGGTCCGGCAGCCCGCTCGCCAGCGGCTCGTTTTCCGGCGCCCCGTCCTCTGGAGGGCGCAAGGCTGTCTACTGCGGGATGACCGAGGCGCGGGGCTTCTCCGACCCGGGCACGGGCTTCTTCGTGGTGGCTACCGTCGGCCCAGGCAATGCGGAGGTCGAGACGGTCGACGCCGGTGTGCGCAAGTGCCTGACCGTGACCATAGACCTCACCGGGTTGGCCGGCCTGCCGGAACTTGAGTCACGGCTCCGCAGCATCGCCGCGCAGGCAGGACCTGACGCTATGCTCCAGGTCAGCCTGCAGGGGAATGCCGGCTTCCACTTCGATGTCGAGTCTCTTCTCGGGAACATGAAGCCGCTCGTCTATCACCTGGAACTGTCGTCAGACGCCACATTCCTTGACGCCGAGGAGATAGACCAGTGGGCCACGGAACCAACAATCCGGGGTGAATTCATCCGCCGCATGCGCAGGCATCTTGCGGCAGCCACCTGCGAGCGCGACAGGGCGATTCTCGAAAAGGCCCTCTCGCACGGCCTCCGGGCGCTTGAAGGGGGAAGTCCCTGATGCCCGTCGTCTGGCGATCCCTCGAGCTCGAAGGCTTTGGAAAATACCGTGACAGGGTCCGGGTCGAGTTCGATAGCGGCCTCAACACGGTTGTGGCGGAGAACGAAGCGGGCAAGTCGACGCTTGTGGCGGGGCTGAGCAGTGTGCTATTCGGCCTCCCACGCACTGGTTCGGCGGACGGGTTCGGCGCCGGGCGGTTTCTCAACTGGGACAAGCCCGGGCGCTTCGCCGGGGTCGTTGAATTCGACGCCGCCGGAGAGCGGTACAGGATCCGGAGGGACTTCTCGGACAACCGGATCTGGCTCGAAGCCAGGCAGGAATCCGGTGAGTGGCTGGTAGCCGTCCAGGGAGAACACAACCCGCAGGCACATAAGCGAAACGAGCGGTACGAGGAAGCAATATCATC
>JAUYEF010000103.1 GCA_030691635.1 Bacillota bacterium | reverse complement strand
GGATGGCCACCGGCAGCGGCAAGACGCTGATCCTGCATCTCAACTACCGCCAGTTTCTGCACCACACCACCGAACCGCCGGATAACATCCTGCTCATCACACCCAACGAGGGGTTGACGGAGCAGCATCTGAAAGAAATGGCGGCGTCCGGCATTCCTTGCGAGAGGTTCAGCCTGGAAGAGAGCGGGCTGCGGCTTTCCGACCGTGCCACGGTGCGTGTCATCGAGATCACCAAGCTGGTCGAGGAGAAGCGCGGCGGCGGGCTGAGCGTGCCCGTGGAAGCCTTCGAAGGGGACAACCTGGTCTTGGTAGATGAGGGGCACAAGGGCACAGGCGGCAAGGAGTGGCGTGGGTTCCGTGATGCGCTGGGGCAGAAGGGCTTCACCTTCGAGTACAGCGCGACCTTCGGCCAGGCGCTGACCGCCGCCCGCAATGACACGCTCACGGCCGAGTACGGCAAGGCCATCGTGTTCGACTACTCCTACCGCTATTTCTATGGCGATGGCTACGGCAAGGACTTCCACATCCTCAACCTGAAGGACGAAACCACCCAGGAGCAGACCGATCTGCTGCTTGTGGGCAACCTGCTCTCCTTCCACGAGCAGCAGGCGTGCTTCGAAGACGAGGCCACACATCTGCGGCCGTACAACCTGGAGAAGCCGCTGTGGGTATTCGTGGGCAGCAGCGTAAACGCGGTGTACAGGGAAAGCGGCGCGCCGCGGAGCGACGTGCTCACTGTAGCGCGTTTTCTGCATCACTTCCTGGCCAACAAGCAGTCGTGGGGCGTGCGCGCAATTCAGAAGATCATGGAGGGCAGGACTGGCCTGGTTGACCAGAATGGTAACGAAGTGTTTGCCGGGCGGTTCGAGTATGTACGCAGTAGAAAGCAGGACGCCGAAACGATTTATCGCCATGTCCTTTCCAGCGTGTTTCACAGCCCAGTCGGCGGCGCGCTCCATATCTGCGACATCCGTGGCGAGGCCGGTGAGCTGGGCCTCAAGGTTGGCGGCGCGGAGGACTATTTCGGGCTAATCTACATTGGCGATACCAGTACGTTCAAGAACCTCGTGAAGGACGACGAAAGCGACATCGTGGTCGAGGAGGACGTGATTGGCGATTCGCTCTTCGAGGGCATCAGCGACCCGGACACATCCATCAACGTGCTCATCGGCGCAAAGAAGTTCATGGAGGGCTGGAATTCCTGGCGTGTCTCGAACATGGGGCTATTGAACATCGGGCGCACTGAGGGCTCGGAGATCATTCAGCTTTTCGGACGCGGGGTGCGGCTCAAGGGGCTGGGCATGAGCCTGAAGCGGAGCAGCGCGACGGACGGAACCCACCCCGAACATATCAAGCTCTTGGAGACGCTGAATATCTTCGCGGTGCGGGCTAACTACATGGTCCAGTTCCGAGAGTATTTGGAGCGCGAAGGTGTGGACACCGAGGGGCAGGTGGAGTTGCCCTTGAGTATCCGCCCGACGAACAAGGACTTCCTGGGCAAGGGCCTGGTGGTGCCCCGTATAAGCGAAGGACGCGTGTTTTCCAAAGAGTGCGACGTGGCGTTGGCACCAGACAAGGGCGCCATAGTCACAGTGGACATGTCACTCAAGGTGGAATCCATGCGTAGCGTAGCTGGTGGTGTTGCTACGGTAGCTATGACCGCTGGGCAGGAGCAGGTCATCCCACCTGAAAGCCTCGATCTAGTGGACTGGGAGGCCGTGTATGTAAACCTGCTGGAATTTAAGAAGGAAAAGGGCTTTGCCAACCTTATCGTGACGCCGGACACGCCCAGGACATTGCTGGAGCAGCACGAGCCGCGCCTTTACCGGCTGCTGGCGGACGAATCAGTCGTCAGTCCGCGCTCGTTCGCGAGCGTGGCCGTCCTCCAAGAGGCCGTGACCTCCATCCTCCGCAAGTACGTGGAGAAGTACTATCGGGTCTGTCAGGAGCGCTGGGAGTCAGCCAATATGGGCTATGTCGAGCTCGCCGCCGCCGATTCCAATTTCCGCGACTACATGGTGCGTATTCCGCGCAGCGAGGCCGGGCTAATAGCCGCCGTGAAGCAACTCATCGACGAGGGCACACGCCTCTACGAAGCTGATACGAACGATCTGCCCAGAATCCATTTCGACCGGCACCTATACCAGCCGCTCCTGGTGGCACGCAACGACCAGATCAAGAGCGACCCGCCTGGGTTGAACGACAGCGAACGGCGCTTTGTGGAGGGCCTGCGGGCCTATTGTCAGGCACAGAAGGACAATGCACTGGCGGGCAAGGAAGTCTTCCTGCTACGTAACTTGAGCCGTGGTAAGGGCGTCGGGTTCTTTGAGAACGAGGGCTTTTACCCGGATTTCATCTTATGGATCAAGCAAGGCGGCAAGCAACGCATCGTTTTCATCGAGCCACACGGTATGCTGCACGAGAAGGCTTACTGGACCAGTGACAAGGCCCAGTTGCATGTACGCCTTAATGTGCTCTCCAAGGTGTGGGGAGCGAAGGCTGGCCTCGTGGACGTGACGCTGGACTCATTCATAATATCCGGCACGCCCTACGACACATTGCGGGACCACTACGAGAACGGCACTTGGAACCGCGAGCGCTTTGCTGAACATCACATCCTCTTTTTCGAGGAGGTGGCTGGGCATAACTACTGCCGCTACCTCTTCTAGAGACCCAGCCGAAAACCCCGGAATGAGGCAAAACTGGCTGCCGCGCAGATACGGTTTTCGGGCCAGAAACGCCCGCGAGAGGGGTTTCCGGCCAGACTTCTAGATGAATGAGGTGGCTTCTTGAAGGGCGGGCGCCTAACATCATTCTGACAGAGCTTCGTGCCGCAGATGATACCGCAGGGAGTTGGGAGCAAGAAACGCTACAGACGCGCTTGCCCTTTTGGGGCGGCCGCGATGATGCCAACATTGCACGGAAAGTCAGATTGTGACGTGGGCGTTTTGGGTGCTTTCGGCCCTCCCTCGTCTCCACCACAAACACAGATCCCCCGGACCATCGCTCGGAGGCTTCCTTCATGAGCATGACCCCAGAGCCTTCCCTAGTGGTGGCCACCTGGAAGATGGGCCTGAAGGTCGGCTTAGGCTTGGTGGCTACGATGGCATGCTCCTCATGCTCCTCTTTGCTATCCACGTAGACCGCGTCCCGTCTGCTTCCGGCAGATAGGGCAGGCCTCACCGCTCCAACGGCGCTTGGCCACACGC
>JAUYEF010000008.1 GCA_030691635.1 Bacillota bacterium | reverse complement strand
TTGACATCCAGGGCACGGCATTCCAGCGGCGCGTGTGGAAAGCGCTAACGGAGATCGTACCAGGCACGACCGTGAGCTACGCCGACATCGCGAAGCGTATTGGTCAACCGGCAGCCGCGCTGTGGCAGTGGCGGTCGTTGCTCGTGGTGACGCCTTCGACCGCATGAACGTGTAGAGTGAACTCCTCATGCTTCTTGTGCTCACCGTGACGCTTGCCATGCTTGCACTGGTCACGTTTACTATCGTTTTTCTGCTCACGGCACTCGTTGAAGTCCTGCTTCTTGATATGCGTCGCGCACCTGCACTGTCCGCTGAAACCATAAGACAAAGACACCCATGCAGATAATAATGGTGCTAACATAACAGCAGAGCACGCCCCCATATCTGCGGGCCAAAGGGGGAGAGGCCATGGAGATACCACAACAACTGCGCAGTGCTCTGGACGCCGAACTCGCGTCGGTTCCGTCCAAGAAGATCGCTTTAGCGGTGGCCGGCCTCTCCGGGCGCTACCGGATCGGCACATCCTGCATAGGCAGGGGGTATCTCCAGTCGCGGGAGGATATTATCGCATACATGGCATACCGGCTGCCTGCCACATATGCCGCCACGCACGCAGCTTTGGAACAGGTGCGAGACCGCCTCCCGGACTGGAAACCGCAGTCGCTCCTGGATGTGGGCGCCGGTCCAGGCACGGCCATGTGGGCAGCCGCCACGATATGGCCGGAGCTGAAGCGCATCACGCTACTTGAACGAGAGGAAGACATGATCGCAGCCGGGAAGCGGCTCGCAGCGTATTCGCCCCTGGCGCCGGTTCGTGAGGCAAACTGGCTTCGAGCTGATGTCGCAGGAGCGTGGGAGACTTCCCCTTGTGACCTGGTGATCATGTCCTATGTCCTCGGGGAGTTGCCGCAAGACCGCGTCGCGCCGCTCCTGCACAGGTTGTGGGAGGCTACAGGTGGCACACTCGTCATCATCGAGCCGGGCACTGTGGCTGGATTTCACCGCATCAAGCAGGCCCGCGAACAGATGCTGGAGAAAGGCGCCAAGAGCATTGCGCCCTGTCCTCACGATGGAGCATGCCCGATGACGGACAATGACTGGTGCCATTTCGCTCAACGGGTGCAGCGGTCTCGCATGCACCGGCAAGCTAAGGCGGCGGAGCTTTCCTACGAAGATGAGAAGTTCTCGTTCCTGGCTCTCTCTCGTACTCCTGGCGCGGCCATCGAGGGACGGGTGATACGCCACCCCCAGGTCAGGCCAGGGCACATACGCTTGGAGGTATGCACGCCGGGGCGCGTGACGACGAGCGTCCTGACGCGCAAGAATCGAGAGATGTACCGGATCGCCCGTGACCTGCGCTGGGGCTCAGTTGTACCGCCAGGCGCCATGAGTGAGCGATCGCCCAACGGAAGCGAGCCGGGAGGCTGCCCGACTGGCGGTTGACCTGCTGATCAAGGAGGCGGCATGGCCTTGCTCTATGACTTCAGAAGAACCCGGAATCCGGTTCTTCGAGCCTAGGACCATCGATTACCGCCTGGGGGAGCCCGCGACGGTATGGGCCATAGACGAGTTTCACGCCCCTCATTACTTCTTTCCTCGAAACTGCCCGAGAGTCTGCCTTTGGTCCACGGAGGACACCACGGTGGACGACGTCGACAGGTTCTTCGGGCACTCGGACGTGGGGCACATCATAGCGATGGAGTCGTGCTGGCTGGCACGGATCCGTGAAGCCAACCTGTACAGGTACACTCTTGCGCCCGACCCATTCTCGTTGCGCTCATTTCTTGAGTTAGCTGACCTTGGCCTTGAGGTCGGCAAGTGCAGCCCGCTCTTGATGAGGTACCTCAATAAACCACACACTTTGCATAATATACCCTCTTCGAGGAATTGTGGCATTCTTTCCACCGCGTTGTTCCCTGGCCGATGAAGGTGTCAAGCATGCCACCAATGCGTGGCTGAGTACGCTGAGAGATAGGGCTTGGCCAGGCACAAGACGCCGTCTGGCTCCTGGAGGAGATGGCGACAAAGGCAGAAGAGAGCGGCCCTGCCGCCCTCTTCTGCCTTATCCCTGACTTCGCCCATGATAGACTGAGTTGGACTACCTGATACCCCGTTTTCCGCCAAAGCCCGGGCGGCACCCGAAACCGAACCTCCGGCCGCCGAATCCGGCCTTCCTACCGATGGCTGCCAGTTGCTCCTGCGTCAGGACCGCATTCATCTGTTCCTTCAGCTTCGTCGAGAGATCCTGGATCTGCCTCTGGATGGTCTTGATCTCTTCGCGCTTAGCGGTCATCGCCGCCGTGTCGGGGCTCTTCTGCCACTGCATGAGCCTGAGTTCATTGCCTTTCTGCATGAGCTGTATGTTGAGCGGTGCGACCTGTGCGAAGTAGTCTGCCTGCAGTTTCTGCAGAGCGGCCAGTTGCTGGTCGGTGAGCTTCAGCTGCTCGGCCAACCTGGCTCCGTAGGACGCCACGTCCGTGGAGCCCTTGGTCGCATCTGGCGCAGGCCCCGCACCCTTCCTACCGATGAAGGGTAGTGCGAATCTCCTCGGCATACCCAGCCCGATGGATGAACCAATCTTGGCGAGCTGCTCCTTGGTCAGGACCTGGTTGAGCTCGTCCCTCATCTTCTGGGTCACAGTCGAGATTTGCTTCTGGATTTCCGTGACCGCCGCCTTAGCGGCATCCTTGGCTGCCTGGTTTGCGGGCTGCTGCGATGCGGCGTCCCGCATCTCCTTCATCTTGCTCGTCAGGGTTGTCTGGAGAGCATCGAGCTCTTGCCGGTACTTGGTCTGGATCTGCTCGATCTGTGTCAGCTGGGCGTCGGTCAATCCCAGCTCCTGTGCTCTCGCGGTCAGGCTCTTCCCTTGCCATGCGCCCAGCGGCCACCAACCACGAGCAGCCGCAACCGCCACGGATCCAAGCACGATCACCGAAACCAGAGCGAACAAAGCGATCCTCCTGGTTCTCATTGCACCCTCCTTCCGACTTTAGTCAAGAACCGGAGCGGTTCTTGCCAGTCGCTCGCAACGAGCTGTCTGCATGCTTAGTCTACCGAGAAAATGTGATGAATCTGTGATAGTCGTCTTAACAAAGTTCGAAGGAAATGTGAAGTCGAGGCCGGTCCAAACCGCCTTGGCGCCCGAAACTTGCATCGCCTTGCGCCCCAACCACACCAGTGTAATACGCAAGACAAGGCGTCGCACGCCTGCGAGCAGGAGGCTACGCCGGGCGGCAACAAGGTGGGCCATCGGATTGATCATGGTCGCGGCAGTGGTCTGGCTGGCTTCGCAGCCCAGGCGAGGCGGGCCTGATATGGCGCCCGTCAACGACGGCACGTTCACTGCGGCAAGTTGCTCCAAACTCCCGCTGGCGTTGTGCGTCTACGAGATGGCCGGTGCCAGAGAACTCGGTCTCGAGTCGCCCCGGCCTCGTCACAACGACGGGAGGCAGGTGTTCGAAGAACTCGCCCTATCCATCCAGAGCACGGGCCGCGGCTCGTAGTACTGAAGCGCCCTCAGGCGCCGGCGCCCCTGAGAAGCCGCATGGCCAGGAACGCGTAGACAGCGGCCGCCCTGCACATCTCGTCGGCTTCCACGTATTCTGCCGGCCCGTGGCTGACGTCGAGTAACCCTGGGCCATAGGCGAAGGCAGGTATGCCCAGAGACGCATAGTACCTGATCTCGCACAGACCCGGGCACATCTCGAAAGCCGGCGCCCTGCCCGTCACGGCCTCGATGCAGCTCGACAACGTCGCTGCAACCGGCTGATGCTCAGGGGTGCCCGAGGACTCCCCCTCCTGCAGTGTCTCTACGTCGAGATCCGTGCCGGTCCGCCTGACCTGGTCGAGGAGATCCAGCAGGCGCTGTCTCTCTTTTGTCAAGTCCTCCTCAGGGTTTATCCGCCGGTCGACTGTGAACGTGCACTCACCGGGTACAAGGTTGAAGTTCGTGCCGCCTTCGACCCGGCCACCCACGAGCAGGATGGAGTTCCGCGCTGCTGCGGGCGTGATGCTGTAAGCCGTCTGCCGGGCGCCGACCTCGCGTCCGAGCACAAAGAGCCGGCGCGCCACCTCGGTCATCTTCTCGAACGCGTTTACGCCCTGGAAGTGAAGCCCCACATGGGCTGGCTTGCCTCTGACCCTGACGCGGAGCGAAATCGCGCCCCGGTTGGCGTTCCAGACGATGCCGCTAGTGCACTCCGGCATGAACATGCCCAGAGCGGCGCGGTCGATGAGCCGGTTGCTTATGAGGTAAGGAGTCCCGGCCGGACCGGCCGTCTCTTCATCGGGCACAAGCACGATGCCGACCCGGCCGCCCAGCGGGGCGCCAGTGGCCTGCAGGACCTTGATCGCGCCCAGCATGGCGGCAAGACCGCCCTTCATATCCGCGGAGCCCCTGCCCCAGATCTTCCTGCCATCGAGCCTGGGCGTGAACTGGTCTGGGCTGCACGCAGGCACAACGTCGTAGTGGCCGTGGAAGTAGATGAGGGGGCTGCCTGTGCCATACTCGCCCAGCAGGCAGTAGCGCGGGTACGGGGTCGGAGCTCCACTGTCGAATACACGGTGGGCGATGCCCATCGAGCGCAGTTCCTGCCCCAGCACAGCGGCGCATTCGCCGTAAGCCTTGCCGGGTGGGTTCTCCGACGCGATGCCCACCATCTTCTGGGTGAAAGCTGTGATGCTGGGCTCAAGCTCAAGAGCGGTCGCGACAAGAGCCTCGACAACGCCGATCTTATCCATCGTCAGTTCCTCCCAACTATCACTGCTGCTTCTCCGATGCCTCACTTGCCGTGTGATCTATGCCTTCCGGGGCTTCCGGGCAAGCACCCAGAAATGATGCTCGTCGCTCCTCAATAGGCCCTCATCAGCGGAGACGAGCACCTCAAAGCCGGCGTCCCGGATCATGTCCCGATATGGGCGCCTGCGCGGATTGGTCTTAAGAATATCCGGAACGACGGCCTGCCATGATGTTGCCTCCCTGTGACATCATACCAGACCCCATGGTTTCACCGCGCTCATCCGACGTTGCAAGGCCGCTCGTTGTTCTTGACATAGCGCGCGGGTCTACCGAGTGCTGGCGGATAGCAACCAGGATGCGTCCCAGTGTGTGGGGTGCGGCGCATGCGAGGCTGCCTGCCCGCAGCGCCTGCCCATCATCGAGCGACTCAGGGAAGTTCATGCGGCCTTGTCGACAGACTTTCAGCTTCCTGTCGAGTGATAATGCCGGACCCCGAAGTTCCATACTTGAAGGCACATGAGGAAAAAGCCCACCCCGATGGCGGGGGAAAGCGATGCGACCCAGGATGGGTAGCCCAACGGGTCGGCGCGCCCAAGGATTCTGAGGGCGGGGAAGTAGTTGATCGAAGCCAGCGGCACTATGAAGATGAAGAACTCCCGGAGCCAGTTCCGGTAGATGGACAGCGGGTACTGCGCGGTTTCGGTGCCACCGTACGTCAGGATGTTGGCGATTTCGAGCCCTTCCACAGTCCAGAAGGATAGTGTGGCCTGCAGCACAAAGAGGCCAGAGAAAAGCGCCGCCCCGCCCAGGATCGCCAGCAGCGCCAGCAGGAGTTTGCCGGGAGTCCAGGTGATCCCCAGTCTCGAGGCGCCCCATAAGAGGAAGAACATCCCCTGCGTGAACCGGCCGACCCGCAGTAGCTGGAAGTCCTGGCCCAGGACCTGGAGCACGGTGCTCCTGGGCCTCAGCAGCATACGGTCGAAGCTGCCGCTTTTCACATAGAGGTGCACCAGGTCAAAGCCCCGGGCTCCCGACTCGGAAAGGGAGAAGGCCACATGGACCATTCCGTAGAACAGCGCCACCTCTGCAAGAGTCCAGCCCTGCAACGACCCGAAGCGGTCGAAGAGCGCTATTGTCCCCAAGAACTCCGTGACCGAGCTGAAGAAGTGCGCGATGGAGAGCATGACCAGAGACGCCCGGTACTGCATCTGGCTCTGGAAGGAGAGGCTGACGAATCTCAGGTAGAGGCGTACCGGGTCGAACAACTCAGCAAGTCCTGTGTCCATGCCCTCACCCCCCTTGCACTATGACTCGTTTCAAGCCTCGTGAGATCAGGTGCCGCCCAAAGACGACCAGCGCCGCTGTCCACCCGAGCTGGTGCGCAAGCCACGGAAGCACGGACGCCGGGGCCAGGTGTATAAAACCTGAATGGTGTGTCCATCACGCCCCCAAAAGGCAGGAACCGCAGCACTGGCTGCATAGAGTCAGGGAAGAAGGAAAGCGGTATCACAAGACCCGAGAGCAGGGTGACAACAGGCGGCAGCATTCGCACAAGGC
>JAUYEF010000428.1 GCA_030691635.1 Bacillota bacterium | reverse complement strand
AACCACCGGTAAGCCGTCTTGTAGTCAATTCCTTGTTGCTTTGCCCAAGCCGATAGTTTCATGGCTTTAGTATACTTGGTATTATATGCCCCGTAAAGTCCCTACTCTGCAGACCTATTCATACCCTCCGGCTCGTGACTCCCTCTCCCTGCTCGGGCATATATTTGCCCGTGTCTCTTCCTGTGCGGCTCCTGCACCCGTCATGCCTTCGCGCTCCGGCGCCTGGTCTTTGACGTTATCGCCAAAACGGCGTCGGGCGTCGCCGCGCGCGGCGTATCGGCACCGGTCCCGGTGACAAGCGGTGCAGGCATGTGCTCCGCGCCTGGTCCGAAGACGTACGGCATCATGTCGTACACGGTTGCGACGAGGACGGCTTCGATTCCCCTGAGATCTGTGGGCACGTCCTTCTCGTTCTCCGCCGGGACCAGCACCTTCTTGATGCCGGCCTGCCTTGCGCCGAATATCTTTTCGTACACGCCGCCGACGGCGCGGACCTTGCCCTGGATAGACATCTCCCCGGTCAGCGCGACATCCTGCCTGATGGGCCGCTTCTGGACGGCGCTTATTATCGCCATCGTCACGGCTGCTCCGGCCGACGGCCCGTCGACCTTGCCGCCGCCCACAATGTTTACGTGTATGTCATAGTTGTTTATGTCTTCTCCCGTGACGAGCCTCACGACGGATGCGGCGTTGAAAACCGAGTCCTTCGCCATCGTTCCCGCTGCTTCGTTAAAGCGCAGGCCGCCGTTCCCCGCCTGCCCCGACGGAAACGCGATCGCCTCGATCTCGAGCACCGAGCCCACGAAGCCCATCACGCCCAGCCCGAAGCACCGGCCGACCTCCATGTCGTCCGACGCCTTCCGCGTGATGTTCGGGACCAGCCTGGCCATCTGTATCACATCAAACACATCGGTCTTCCTGATGACCATCTTCCTCTTCGGCATGGTGCCGCCACGCTTGTACAGCTTCATACTGTACGCATCCGCCAGGATGCCGATGGCCTTTCTGCCTTCGACGGTATACTCGGTTATTGTATCAAGCGCATCCTCATCCACGCCAACTTTGAGCTTCGCGGCCGCCTGCCTGGCGATTTCCTTCAAGTCGCTGGACGTCAGCGGGTCCAGGAATACCTCGGCGCACCTGGATCGCAGCGCTGAGTTGATTTCCACCGGATCGCGGGTCGTCGCGCCTATCAGGATGAAGTCCGCGGGCGCGCCTTCCTCGAAGAGCTTCCTGATATACTGAGGCACATGCGCGTCCGACGGGTCGTAATAGGACGAGTCGAACTCCACCCTCTTGTCCTCAAGCACCTTGAGCAGTTTGTTGTGGAGCAGGTCGTCCATCTCGCCGATTTCGTCGATGAACAGGACCCCGCCGTTGGCGTCCGACACCAGCCCGAGCTTGGGCTCCGGCACGCCACTGTCCGCCAAGTCACGCTTCGCGCCCTGGTAGATGGGGTCGTGAACGGACCCGAGCAGCGGGTTCGTCACTTCGCGCGGGTCCCACCTGAGGGTCGCCCCATCGCACTCGACAAAGGGCGCGTTCTGCCTGAACGGAGCCAGAGGCAGTTTCTTCGCCTCTTCGAGCGCAAGCCTCGCGATGGTCGTCTTGCCCACCCCCGGCGGCCCGTAAAGCAGCACGTGCTGGGGATATGGCGAAGCGATTTTCGCCAGCAGCGCCTTGATGGCCCGGTCCTGGCCCACGACCTCAGAAAGTGTCTTGGGCCTGAGGAACTCCAGCACCGACCTGGTCAGCCGCTCCTTATCCATCTTCTGCAGCTGGGCGAGCTTCTTCAATGTAGTCGGATTCTCAGGTCCGGTATCTTCTTTCACGATTTGCATCTTGATCTCGCGGACGTAATCCTCATGCCGCTCCTGCATTTTCTCAGCGATGCGCTTCTCGATCTTGTCTTCGACCGTCCGCCTCGCGATTATGTCCGCGATCTCGTCCTGGACGTCCTCAAGCAGGCCCGGGATTTCCTCGAGGGTGGGCTTCTGCTCGACAGTCGGGTCGTCGAAGACGATCTTCTGCAGGGCGAGTACCTGCTCGGAGAGGGCGTCCGACCGCATGCCGACCAAGGCCTCGAGCTTGCCCGCTTTGAGCACGAGCTTGTCGGGCCCATATATGCTCGCGAGCAGGCCGAAAAGCACGGTGACCTGCCTCTTGAGCATCTCCTTCTGGTCAAGCCGGCCACCCAGGCTCTTGCCCTTCTGTTTGACGATCTTATCTATGAGAACCTTCAACTACGGGCCTCCTCGGATACAACATGTACGTTGATTTTGACTTCCACGTCCTGGTGCAACTTGAGTGTGGCCAGGTACAGCCCTATCGTCTTGATCTGGTCGTCGATCTCGATGTGCTTTCTGTCTATCTCGATCTTGAACGTCCTCTCTACCGCGTCGGCGATGTCCTTGGAGGTTATGGAGCCGAACAGCCGGCCGCTCTCGCCGGCCTTTGCCCTCACCGTGACTGTGGCGTTGTCCAGCGCCGCCACTGCCTGCCTGGCTTCGGCCAGCAGCTTCTTCGACTTGTCGTCGAGACGCTTCTTCTCCTGGTTGAGGCTCCTCATGTTGGTCTCGTTAGCTTCAACCGCGATCTTCCGTGGGAACAGGTAGTTCCTCGCGTAGCCGTCGGCCACGTTGATGACCGCGCCCTTCTTGCCAAGGTCCCTCGCGTCCTCAAGCAGGATTGCCTTCATCACGGCGCCCTCCCCACTGCTCAAAAATGATCCGTCCGGGCTATGTGTCTCTTGCCCGGTCGGCGCGCCGGCCCGGCGCTGCTATTTTCGTTGCATCATGGTCATTATCCGGCGGTAGTCAAACAGGTTGTCCATGAGCCCGAACATGAACGCCATCTGCCACAGGCTCGGGTTGAACAGCACGAACACGATAAGCATGTTGGCCAGCGCCTTGCCCACTTTCCACCGGTTCAAGAAAAAGTAGCCTATCGAAAGCCCCTGGATGAGCATGCATAGCATGAGTGGAATGGTGAAGTTCGTCGCCGCATTGTAGATGGCCTGGCTCTCATAGGCGACACTGATCGTCCGCCCCGCCACCACAAACGCAGGCATGTTCTTCGCCAGCACCACGCCCTGCGCGATGATGTACAGGACCGCGAAAAACTTCGGGAACAGCCACTCGCGGAATGCCGGAAGCACTCCTACCTGGTATCCAAACCGGGGCATAATCCTGCGTGCAACTTCGTGATTAATCAGCGCGTTTATAACAATCGCCATGAACAGCGTCGCCGGAAGCGTGGCCAGCAAGAGCTCGCGAGGAGGCACGAGCATCTTCATGATCTGGTCGGTCTGCTCCTTCGGGATCCCGAACTTCGCGTAGAGTTCGGACACCGACTTGGCCGCTTCAGACAGGTCCGGAGCCAGCAGATCGATCACGTTCAGCCGCAGAAACACCACGCTGGCGCCTACGGACACCGCTAGCCCTACCAGGACGGCTACAGATGCGATCGCGAGGGTGCGGAACGCGCTCCAGCCTCTAGAGATGGCGTAGCCCATGGCCAGGCCGACGACACCCATCGTCAGGGTCATGATAGTCCCTTCAAGTATGCCGACGACCATCGACAACACGGCCCCGGCGACGACCACGGTCATCACCGCCGTGCGGATACCATGCCTCAACACCATGAGCGAGATGGGAACCGGCCACAGCAGGCTCACAAATATGCCAATAACCGGAATGTAAAAACCTATGAGCGCGAGCACAACGGCCAGGCCGGCAAATAGCGCGCCTTCAGTCAGCGGTCGCGGGTCCACCCTGGGACGAGCCACATTTCTCACCTCCTCGCTTCCTCGCCAATTGCATGTTCTAGTGCCCCGAAACTTTCTCCTTTATGCCACGGCGCTCACCGGGAGCGGTAGCATGCCGTGCGGGGCGAAGCCGCACATACAATAATAACAAAAAACAGGGGGCGCGTCCTGCGCGCCCCCCATCTTCCCGCCCTGCTAGGACTCCACAGTGAATGGAAGAAGCGCTACTAGCCGGGCTCTTTTTACGGCTAGCGTCATCTCGCGCTGGTGGCGCGCGCAGTTTCCGGAGATACGCCTCGGCACGATCTTGCCGCGCTCGTTGACATAGCGCCGGAGCCTCGCGGCATCCTTGTACTCTATGTGCTCTATCTTGTCGACGCAGAAGCTACAAACCTTTTTCTTCGGCCTGCGTCCGCGATCTCGTCTCATCGCCTATCCTCCTTAGAAGGGTACCTCGTCAGCGGAGACCTTGATCTCGCTGCCGAACTCTTCCTCTGTCGTTTCAGCGGGGCCGCTCTCCTTCGGCTTGTCGAGGAACGCCACGTTGTCCGCGATGACCTCCGCCACGCGGCGCTTCTGGCCATCCTGCGCCTCGTATGAGCGAATCTGCAGCCGTCCGTCCACGCCCACTAGCCTGCCTTTTTTCAGGTGGTTCGTGCACGTCTCGGCCAGCTTGCCCCACAACACGATGTCTATGAAGTCGGTCTCCCGTTCTCCCTGTGCGTTGGAGAACCGTCTCGAGACAGCGAGGCTGAACCCCGCGACAGCTTTGCCGTTCGGGGTATACCTGAGTTCGGGGTCTTTGGTAAGCCGTCCAACCAGGACAATCCGGTTAAGCAATCTGCTGCACCTCTTATTTAGGTTCTTCGACCGTCGGTTCCTGGATCTCGGGCTCCTGGACTTTGGGTTCCTGGACCTGAGCCGCCTGGATCTCGGGTTCCGGCATCCTGGTTTCCTGAACCTTTGGCTCCTGAGTCCTAGTTCCCTGGACTCTTGGCTCTGGAAGCTTGGGCTCCCGTGCCTTGAGCTCCGGCATCTTGGGCTCTGGGAGCTTCGGTTCATCGCGCCTCTCTGGCACGCGCGGGCCGATATTGTCCGCGCGCAAGATCACCTGCCGTAGGACGCTGTCCGTGATCCGGAACGTCCGGTCGAGCTCACTCGCCACCGCGGGTCCACCCTGGAACCTGATTATGACGTAGTACCCTTCGTGGAAACCCTCCACCTCATAGGCGAGCCGCCTTTTCCCCCACCTGTCGACGTTTTCGACTGTGCCACCCTGGGTGGCGATGACCTGGCTGAAACGCTCGACGAGGGAATTGATCTGCTCTTCTTCGAGGTCAGACTTGAGGACAAACATGGTCTCGTAAGGTTTCAATACGTGTACACCTCCCTCTCTGGACTGTGCGGCTCCACGATTCTCACGCGGAGCAGGGGAGAACTGGCAAAACTAGTTCTCAGGATTGAGTTGGATGGACGACCTTTGCAACCATCGCAATTATACAACGTGCGCTCAGCGGCTTCAAGCAAACGCAGTCACCGGTGTAGTCCGTCACCGAGGGTATGGCCGGTTATGTTTTGGGCTGTATACACAGCTGGCGCGGCACTTGCCTCGTCAAGCAGGATTGAACCTGATCAGCACAACATCGCCGTCTTTGACGACATACTCTTTGCCCTCAATCCGGGTCGCGCCGGCAAGCCTTGCCTTTGCGTACGAACCGGCTTTCATGAGGTCGGCAGACGGTGTCACTATTGCCCGGATGAAGCCTTGTGCCATGTCCGTATGCACTCTGGCAGCCGCATCAAGCACGCACAATCCCCGTTCAAGCGTCCAGGCCCGCGCTTCGTTGTCGTTCGCAGTGAAGAAAGTGATAAGGTCAAGCAGCCTGTAACCGAGCCTCACGAGCCGGTCGGTCCCGCGCTCAGATATGCCGATCTCGGACGCAAACACCCCGGCTTCCTCCAGGGGCAGCTCGGACAGCTCGGATTCTATCTTGCACGACAGCCCACAGACCATGGCACCAGCGGCACTGGCATATTTCTCGACCGTGGCGTAGCCGGGCGCTCGTTCGGGTGCGCCCGCGAATTCCTCTGGCACGTTAACCACGTACACGCAGGGCTTGCCCGTGAGCAGCGCCATGCCCTGGACTGCGAGCCGCTCTTCATCGCTGAGGCTCGCCAGCCGTACGGGCTTGCCTTGTCCCAGCGCCTCGCGGGCCTTCTCGAGCGCGGAAAGCTCCTGCCTGCTGGAGTCTCCTGACTTCACCGCCTTGGATATGCGGGCAAGCCTGCGCTCGACGACCTCTAGATCAGCCAGCACCAGCTCCAGGTCCACGACGGCGGCATCGTCGGCGGCGTCGATTCTCCCCATGGTGTGCGGGACCCGAGGCGCCGTAAAGGAGCGGACGACGTGAAGAATGGCATCTGTGCCCCGGATGTGGGAAAGGAAACGGTTGCCCAGGCCCTCCCCCGCGTGTGCGCCCTTGACCAGCCCGGCGATGTCCACAACCTCTATGGCCGTGGGAGTCTTTGTAGCGGAACCGGAAATCTCCGCTACGGCATCAAGCCGGCTGTCGGGCAAGAGCACCACACCGATGTTGGGGTCGATGGTGGTGAAGGGGTATTCGGCGACCTGCGCGCCGGACCCGACGAAGGAGTTGAAAAGAGTGGACTTTCCGGAGTTGGGCAGGCCGACGATACCGCACTTCCAGCCCATCTACTCCACCGTCCCTATAACCTGCTTGCACACGCGCTCGAACTTCGTCCTCGGGATCATGACCCTGTGGCCGCAGCCGCGGCACTTGAGGCCGATGTCGATGCCTGTGCGCGTTATCTCCCAGATGTTGCTGCCGCAAGGGTGCATCTTCCTCAGCTTGACCACATCGCCCACGTTGATCTTGAGCACTGCGGTCACTCCTTTGACACAGGGAAGGGCATAGGGAACCTGATGCCTTCATGTTCAAAAGCTTCCTTGACAACAGTGCGAATGCGGCGCTCCACGGCCCAGTGCTGCAGCGCTTCGGTCCTGGCCGTAATCCGTAGCGTCACGCCCTTTTCGGACAGCGCCACAGGACCCAGCAGTTCGGGCCCCTCCTTGATCGCGCTCTCCGAGCGGCCGATGCCTGCGATCGCGTCCTTCAGCACTTGAGACACCCGCCCGATTTGCTCGTCCGCCGAGACCGGCACATCGACAACCGCGAGCGTGCTGCCGCGGGACATGTTGGCGCTGCGGTCGATGATCCCGTTGGGTATCACGTGCGTCTCGCCGCCCAATCCCCTTACGCGAGTGGAGCGAAGCCCGACTTCTTCAACCGTCCCCGTGATTCCAGCGATGGTCACGTAGTCGCCGACAGCGAACTGGTCCTCTAGCAGTATGAAGAAGCCGGCGATTACGTCCTTCACTAGGTTTTGCGCGCCGAAGCCGACCGCAAGCCCGACGATACCGGCTCCCGCAAGCACCGATGAGGTCTTGATATCCACAAGTTCAAGCACCGACACCAGGACGACGAAGTCGACCGCATACTTCAGCACACTCCGGAGAAGCGCTGCCATCGTCCGGACACGCGGCAGGCCTGGCGCGCCCGGCTTCCGGGCGGCGATGACACGGTTGATGACCGCCGACCCAACGCGGATGACCAGGTTACCGAGCACCATCAAGAGCAGGATGCGGACCACGATCCCCCCGGTTGCGCGCCACTGGACTTCGGGCATCTACAGCCCGCCTCCGAACCTGCCGACAGCCCACATGAACGTCCTGGACAGGATGGGCACGATCCTGGACTCCGCGAATGTCTTGCCTATGCTGAACGCGCTCATGTTCAATATCGGCGTCAGCAGACCGCACATCGCCACCAGCACTATCGTGGTCTGCAAGAACCCGGCAGACGCGCCAAGCAGCCGGTTGATGAACGAGCCGGCGATCCCCCCCGCCAGAGTCCGGGTGAGGACTTCGGACATGAGCGCCGCGATTCCCCGGACCACGAAGAAGATCAGTATGAACGCGGCTGCGTGCAGGCAGAGTGAGGCGAGAGTCCTGTAGAGGTATTCTCCCACCGTGCTGGCGCCGCTTGCGCCCATGCTCATACCCAGGTTCGAAATGTAGCGTGCTGTCGCCGCCTTCAGCTCCTGCGGCAGGGGGAGAGACAGCACGGTCTGGACCATCTCGGACGGGTCGAGGTCCTTGAGCGGCTTGGTTGCCACCTCGAGGGGGATTGAGATGTGCTTCCGCGTCACCAGGGAGAATGAGCTGACCCAGCGGAACTTGTTCTCGGACCAGGCCACCAGTGCAGGAGACCACGTCGCGGCGCCCCAGAACCCGAGAGCAACGCCGACGAGCCCCAGGATCATCCGGATGAAGCCGGCGCGCAGCCCTCTGTAGATCCCGTAGAGTATGACCAGGATAAGCACCAAATCCAGCCAGTTGAACTGGCGGAACCAGCTTACGCCTGGAAGCAGGCCGAGAAACCAGGAGAACCAGCGTTCGACAGTGGCCACTTTTCCCACCCTCTCAGCGTCTGTAGTGTACCAGGGTGCCGGAGCTCAATACCGCTAGAAACGACCCGTCCTTGAAGAACGACACGGCCCGGACTGCGGAGGGAGTCCGAGCCTCCCAAGACTGGACCCCGCCGCTGTCATAGCCTTTTAGACCGTCAGGTGTGGCGACAATTGCCGTGCCCGTGGCGCCGTCGACCCACAATCCATAGGAGCCGGCCGGCACCTTCTGTTGCCAGTTCTTGGTGCCTCCCGCGGATATGCTCACAAGGTAGCACCCGGCGAGAAGATCGAACACCGGGTTTCTGGCCTTTGGCCTGACCAGCGCCAGGACGTCTTTCCGGCCGCTCAGGCCAAGGCCGGTCGCTTCCCCGTCAAGCTGGTAGCTCCACCGCGCGGCTGCGCTGACGGCGCTGACTCTATCCGCAAACTCCATCACGGTCATGTCCCCGGCAGTCGCGACACGCGCGGCGCAGAACAGGTTGCCTGCGCCCCGGTACTCGCCGAGAACGGTACCGCTTCTCTTGTACAGGGTGAAAATGGCCTCCGCACCGCTTGCCTGGGACAGGCTCAGTGTGACCAACGTCTCCCCGTCCGCTGACGAGTCCGCGGAAAACAGCGTGCGGTCCCGGGCGGTCCTGTCCCAGACTTTCTTCCCTTTCGGATCCAGGTAGGACACGCGTTCTGAGAAAGGCCCTTCCCTGGGGTCCGGGTCATCTGTGTCGAAGGATATGACCGCTCCCCCGTCCTCAGTCGGAAAAGCCCAGATAACCTGTAGGTCCGGCTTGTACTGCCATAGTAAACCTCGGACACCGTAGAAACGCACGTAAGTGGGCGCGAACACCAAAAGCCCACGGCTCGTGGGCCGCGTGCCCGCCGGCTTCCCCGGGAGCGCTTCCTTCCAGCCAATCTTGCCCGTGCCATCAATCTGGACGATCTGCGAGTTGCCCTGTTCCTGCAGGCAGGCCAGCGTATCCCCCGTGGCCAGGGCCGCCACCGGGAGCGGATGACCGAGCGATACCCTCCAGAGCTCCTGCGGCTGCTTACCGGACGGCGCAGTTTCGCCTGCCGGTCGCAGACGTGGGACAAGGAATACGCCCGCGGCGCACACCAGGGCGAGGAACAACAGCCCGAGCAGTACGCGCGGCCATGATACCCTCCTTACCTGCGGGTGCTGCACACAACTACCTCAAGGTCATGATGATAGCGATCATAATACCCAGGATTACCAGCCAGAACACACAGCCGAGCCGGCTTCGCGCCGGCCGGGACTGGTCAGGTGCAGCATAACCGGCCGACCGGCCGTGTTGGGATTCGAGCGATCGGGCTTTCTTATGTTCGGCGATAGCCTTATCTATCTGCCCCAGACGCTTGTAGGCAGCGGACAGGTTATGGTGCGCGAGCGAGTAGTTAGGATCCAGCTTGAGGGCCTCCAGGTACAAGTCCCGCGCGGCTGCCGCACACCCCCGCGTTAGCTCGATATTGCCCAGGTTACTGTGGGCTTGCGCCATTTGGGGGTCCACTTCAAGAGCCCGCCGGAACATGGCCTCAGCGCCGGATGTGTCTCCGCTCTCCACAAGGCACACGCCAAGCTTGTTGAGCGAACCGGGGTGGTCTGGCTCGATGGCCAGGACTCCCTCGAGAGCCTGCCGGGCCTCCTGCCATTCACCCTTATCCATGTGCTTTACGGCCTTTTCCCAGAGTTCCAGCGCATCGCCCTGGGAAGGCGCTGATGGTTCCGTGGACCTCATTTCCGCTTCTCCTATACTCTCATGCCGTGCCTGCATTTCCTGCAGAGAGGGCGGCTGAACCGGCTGAACACTTCGTTCCAGCCGCAGTTCGGGCAGCGCCATGTGGCCGGCTCATTGTAGAAGGTCATCAGTGTTTGCTGCATCGACTGGCCTGCGGGGTCCCTAAAGTAACGGACCACACCACGGGGCCACCACTTATCCTGCTCGCGAGAGGCCGAACCGATCATCCCCTAATCTGGGTATGACCAGAATTCAAGTCTCCTCTCCAATGTTCCTCCTGTTCCTCCCGTTTCTTGGACAACAGGACATGCTGCGCATATGCCTTGGGCATGCTGCCATATACTTCTATTGCCCCGGCGGGCGTTCGGTGAATGCCCCCAAAGCCTTCTGAAGGAGCCTGTAGATGCACGCATCAGCGCTAGAGGCAGAACACGCTGAGCCCTGGAGCGTCCGCGTAGACGCTCACGACCCGCGGGCAGCCGAGCATATCGCATCTTCACTGGCCTCCCAGATATTATCCCACGCGAGTTGGGAACGCATCGTCGTCGTCTGTATCGGGACCGACAGGTCGACTGGCGATGCGCTCGGCCCTTTGGTCGGGAGCCTGCTCACTGAGCAGCTTGCCTGTGGCCTGGATGGTCCGCCGCTGGAGGGCGTGGACATCCGGGGAACGCTGGAGGACCCGGTGCATGCTATGAACCTCAGGGATGCCTGTGGCGACCTCGCGGCGGCGCAGCGCACCCATCTCGTGGTGGGCGTGGATGCCTGCCTTGGCCAGGCTGAGCAGGTCGGCACCATCTCGCTGGGGCTCGGCCCAGTGCGGCCGGGCGCAGGGGTCAACAAAGCTCTCCCGCCGGTTGGCTCGCTTCACATCACCGGCACGGTGAATACAGGCGGGTTCATGGAGTATCTCGTGCTGCAGAATACGAGGCTCAGCCTGGTGATGCGAATGGCAAAGGTGATCGCACAGGGGATAGCGGCCGCGATGGCAGCGGTCAAAAGCGCACGTGGGGAGGCACTGGCCTGCCTCCCCGCGCACAGGGATTTGTCATAGACCTGCTCTAAGACTCCTATCGAGCCCGACTCTTGATGTCCTTGAGAACCTCTTCGGGGGTCTTCCCCGCAGCCTCGACAACATTGACCCGCGTCTCGGTTTCCTGGATGTCCATCAGGTTCGAGTCCATGCCGCTGACGACGATCGCGTCCGCTGTCTTCCAGCGTTCGCCTTCAAGGTCAACAACATCGTAGCCTTCCCGCTTCAGGAGAAGCGTTATCGGGGTGAGCCCTTCCTCAACCGCGACGACCTTGCGCAGCCTCGACACCTCCCGGGGGAATCGGATGCCCGCTCATGCGGGTGTCTTATTGTCTCCGGGGTACAGGTCGCGTATACTGTCGAGGATCTCGACGACCTCGTCGTCGCTGGTCTGATCGAAGAGCGAGTACCATTGCCCCACCGCGTAGAACGGTTCCGGCGTGTGCAGCACGATCAGTTCGTCGACCTCGCGGCGCAGTTCCTGCGCTGTGTCCGCGGGGGCGACCGGAAGCGCGAGCACGACACGCTCGGCGCCCTGGGGTTTCAGGTAACGAAGCGCGGCTTTGATCGTCATCCCTGTGGCGACGCCATCATCGACGACGATGAGAGTCCGGCCTTTCAGGACCGGGGCTGGGTGGTTTCCTCGGTAGTACCTGGTGCGACGCTCGATCTCTCTGCGCTCTTTCTCGACTTGCTGCTTGACATACGAGTCGGGAACGCGGAGCGCTTTGGTGAGCGATTCGTCAATCAGCAGCGTGCCATCCACGGCCACTGCGCCGATGGCAAGCTCTTCATTGTGTGGCGAGCCGATCTTCCGCGCAATGAGCACGTCAAGCGGTGCCCTGAGCGCCTGGGCCACTTCGGCTGCCACCACAATGCCGCCACGCGGCACGGCGAGAACAAGAGGATCGACCGCCTTGACCGCGGCGACCCTTTGCGCAAGCTTCCTGCCGGCATCTCTCCTATCCTCGAAGATCATAAGCAGCGCCTCCTCCGGGAATCCATCCAGAGCAGGTGGTCATCGAGAAGCGGCCGGTTTCCGGACGAGCCTGAGGGCCCCTGCCAGGACCTTGAAAGTGACGGGTGTGCTGGAGATGATCTCCCCTTCAGCATGGACACTCAGGGTGTTCTTAGAGGTCACCGTCACCTCTTTGCCCCTGTACGTGGACGCTTTGGGGTGATGGACGTGCGCGCCCGAATAGACCTTCGGAAGAGTGAGAACGGTCTCCAGCCTGGTCATGTCGCCCGCCACCACTATGTCCAGCAAGCCGTCATCCACAACAGCATCGGGAGTGATTTTCATGCCCCCGCCGTAGTATTTGCCGTTTCCGACCGCAAGCAGCAGGATTCGCTGGTCCCATGTCTTCCCGTCTATCGTGATCGTAACATCCTGGCAACTGTATTTGTGGAGCATAGTGAAGACTGACGCGAAATAAGTGATCGTCCCGTTGATGAACATGCCGATCCGGTTCGCCTCGGCCGCCACCTCGGCGTCAAACCCGAGCCCGGCGACGTTGATGAACACTTCACCGTTGGCCTGGCCGAGGTCGATGGGTGAGGCAGCGCCTTCGATGGCTGCGCGCGCAGCCTCGACCGGGTCTGCCGGGATGCCCACTGTCCTGGCGAAATCATTGCCGCGGCCGAGCGGCACGATCCCGAACTCAACGCCCCGGCCAAAGAGCACGTTGACCACCTCGTGGATTGTGCCGTCGCCTCCGACGGAGACAACCCGCGTCGCGCCCATCTCAAGCGCCGCCTTTGCCTTTGCGACGCCATCTTTGGGTTTCTCGGTCCATAGGGTCTCGAACGCAGTCCCAGAACCTTCGAGCGCGTCTCGGATCTGCGGCCATGCCCGTGCCGCAAGGCCATTGCCTGCCACCGGGTTCACTATGAAGACTAGCAGCGCTTCTCTCCCCTAAGGAAAACGCCCAACCGGAATTGGGCGTTTTCAGCGTATCCGCCTAGGCCTTGGGTGCTTCTTGCGCCGGGCCCGCGACAGAAGTCCGGTTGTCACTGGTCATGTCGCTCTTCCCGGAGAACTTGCCGCCTTCTGAGACAATCAAGACGCCTGTCTTGATGTCTCCCTCGACTCTGCCCGTGGGGGTAATCTCGATCTTGCAGATGGCTTCAATATTGCCACGGATCAGGCCGGAGACTATCACATTACGGCCTTTGACATCGGCGGTCACTTCCGCCGAGTCGCCTATGATCACATCGCCGCTGTTGAGCACCTGGCCCTCCATCCTGCCGTCAATTCGGAGGCCCGCCGCGGAACTGACCGTGCCCTTGAACTCTGAATCCTTTCCGATAATCGTCTCCAGGTAATCGGGTTTCGGGGCGCTGCCCTGCTCACGTTGCTTGAACATTTCCTCACCGCCTGTACGAGTGGAGATTTTATATGCGAAAAGCTATTTCAAGAGGCTGAGGGGATCCACCAGCGCGCCATTTCGCCGGACTTCGAAGTGGAGGTGAGAGCCAGTGCTTCTGCCCGTGCTGCCCACTGCGCCGATCATAGTTCCCCGGGTGACAGTGGCTCCCACTTTCGTGTCGGTCCGCGACATGTGCGCGTATGAACTCACGTACCCATTTCCGTGGTCAACGGATACCACCCTACCGAGCCCCGGTTTCCACCCGGCGAACGTGACCGTGCCGTCGCCTGCCACGAGCACGGGCGTGCCGTATGGCGCTGCCATGTCAAGGCCTTCGTGCCGCTCGCTCCACCTGCCGAACGGCGAGCGCCGCCAGCCGAAGGAGGATGTGATGCTGCCGTTGATCGGCGTATAGCTTGGAAGGGCCCTGAGCTCGTGGATGCGGTTCTTCAGGTCGTTCTCGAGTAACGCCATGGAGCCCGCTATGCCCTCAGCGGTGCTGCGCAACTCCGCCTGGGTACTGGCGAGCGCCGAAGACTCCATGATAAGACGGCTGCCTTCTTCCGCCGGCCACCTCAGGCCTCGCGGCGCCTGGCGCGATGCCAGAGTCTCTGCTCTCGCGGGGATGCTGAACAGCCTGGTGACATCGGAGCCTGCCGCGCTTGACAGGCCCTTACTGACCACTTCCCGCTCGGATTCCAGCAGCTCGCGGATGTTCTCCTCGACAGCTTTGATGCGGCCGAAGTTCTGCCTGAGCATATCCGCTTCAGATTGCATCTGCTCGATCTTTGTTCGCTGCTCTTCGACCACGCGCAGCAGGTCGTTGAGTGTCCTGAGTTCGCCAAGGGCTGCATTATGGCGGATTCCCAGGGTGAGAAAACCAACCGATGAGAGGATCAAGATGAGGGCGATTGCCTGGAGGAACCTGACGGTCACGTTGAACGCCACCGTCCTGCCAGAACGCGGCACGACCATAACTGTCAGGACCTGCGGCTTCTTTTGAGCCGGCGTCACGTGTCGATCCTGGTGGGCCACTGGCTGGCCTCCCCTCTATGCGAAGGTGCGGAGACGTGCCGCTGGTCGGCCCTGCCTCATTTCGACAGCCAAGGTAACCTTCCTGCTAAAGGCCGGAGGATTTTGCTTTCTTTGGCAGATGCCAGCGTCGCAGAGCAGAGGTTGGCATCGCACGGCCCCCGCTCTACCCCATGGTCTTCCGTCCACATGCACCCACCAGGCCGGCAAACATATGTTCGGTTCCGCGGCCGGGCCGGCGTTCGCCTGTAGCCGACACGGGAGCCCGGCGGGGCGTTTCAGCCCATTTCCACGGGAGTCTTGGCACCAGTATCCTCGTCACGGACATACCACTGCCCGTGACGCCGGTAGACGCGAGGGACCCGCTGGCCTATCCCGGTGAGCACCTCGTGCGATATGGTGGCCACCTCAAAGGCCAGGTCATCGGCCGATATGGTCTGCTGGCCCTGTGACCCCAGGAGCACCACTTCGTCGCCCTTGGAGACGCCGGCAATGCCGGTGACGTCCACCATCATCTGGTCCATGCAGACACGCCCGACTATCGGAGCCCGGATACCACGGACAAGAACGTGCCCCTTGTTGGAGAACGCCCGCCGGTAGCCATCGGCGTACCCTACGGGGAGGGTCGCGATCAGGCAGGGCTTGTCGACCCTGTATGCTCTGCCATAGCCGATGGTCTCGCCGGTCTCAGCGGCGCGAACATGCCCGATGCGGCACTTCAGCGAAAGCGGAGGAATCACGGCCGCTTTCCTGGCCACCGTCTTAGACGGGTAGTATCCATAGAGGATGATGCCCGGCCTCACCGCATCCAGGTGGGTTTCTGGGAAGTCCATGATCGCAGCGCTATTCGAGCTGTGTTTCAATATACCCTTGCCTGTCAGGCGTTCGATGGCTCTCAAGCTGTCCCGAAACGCCTTGAACTGTGCCTGTGTGTACGTCGAGTCAGAATCCGCAGCGGCAAAGTGGGTGAAGATGCCCGCGACTTTCAGGTTCGGCAGGGCCACCGCCTGAGCGATGAATGCGGTCAGCGCGGGCCCAGGGACAAGCCCAATCCGGCCCATCCCTGTCTCCACCTTCACGTGGGCTCTCGCCCATTTGCCGTGGCGAGCGGCAGCAGCCGATAGGGCGCGAGCGGCCTCCATACCGAATATGGTGACGTCAAGATCGTTCTCCACCGCAATGCCAGCCTGCTCCGGCGGCGTGTAACCGAGCACGAGCACCGGCCCTTTAAGTCCTGCTTTCCGCAGTTCCACGCCCTCAGATACGATCGCGACTGCCAGCGAGCATCCTGTCTCCTGCGCCACCAGCGCGCACTCGACTGCCCCGTGCCCGTAGGCGTTGGCCTTTACGACAGCCATGATGCCTGGCCTGGGACCGATCACACGCCGGACTTCCTTGATGTTGTGTTCGAAGATATCTAGATCTATCTCGGCCCACGCGGGGCGAAGTTCCCTCGATCGCAAGCACATCACCTCAGAGACTTAGATTAGAGGGCCGCCCGCACAGAGATGAGCAGCGCGGCCACGCCCAGTGCTGGTAGGAGATTCGCTATCCTGATCTGGGTAGCATTCAAGAGGTTCAGGCCTATTCCTGCTATCAGCAAGCCGCCGACGCCGTTCAGTTGGGCTACGACTTCGGGCGTGAAGAACGCCTGCAGCCGGCTCGCCGTCAACGCGATAGCGCCCTGGTACAGCAGCACAGGGATGGCGGCAAACGCGACTCCGACCCCGAGCGCGGAGCCCAATATGATGGAGGCAATGCCATCAAGGGCCGATTTGGCCAGCAAAGTATCGAGCCTTCCCGTGAGCCCGTTCTCCAGCGGTCCCATGATCGCCATTGCGCCTGTGCAGTACATCAGGCTGGCTGTCACCAGCCCTTTGGTAAAGGACCCTCGGTAAGCGTTCCTGCTGAGCGTTGCTTCGGCGCGCGCTGCAGCGTGCTGTAGACGGTGCTCTATCCCCAGGATTTCCCCAATCGCGGCTCCAAGTGCAAGCGACACGATCGTGATGAGTATATCGGCATTCCACGCCGATTTCAGCCCAATGAGGATGGAGGTGAGGCCGATGGAACTCAGGAGCCCGGAATGTACCTTGGGCGGAATGCTTCTGATAATGTAGGCGCCCAGCAGGGCACCTAGGATGATGGAAAGCCCGTTTATGATCGTGCCTGTCATCTTGGGAGCGACGCCTTCTCTTCAGAGATGTTTCACGTGAAACATTTGAGCGGCCCAGCTGTTGTGGCGCGGCGGAACCTCATGCGTCGATTGTTTCACGTGAAACACTACCCGCCTTACTTGCTGTCCGTTGCCGCCGCTTCTCTTGACAGCAGCAAGATTGCCTCGACCACTCGCTCTAGTTCCTCGGCGCTGAAGTAATGAATCTCAAGCTTTCCGCGCCGGCTGTCGCCAGTTATCCTTACCGTCGTTCCGAGGGCGGCCCGGAGGCGGGCCTCTACATCTATCATCTCCGCGTCGCGCGCTTTCTGCTGCCTGGCCCTTGTGACTCGGTGCCCCCGGCCTATCAGCGCACTGACGTGCGCCTCAGCCTCTCGTACCGATAGCCCTTTCTCGACCATTCTCTCGGCCGCCGCTCGCTGAACCGTCGGGTTATCCAGCGCCAGCAGCGCTCTCGCGTGACCCGCGCTCAGCTTGTCCCGGCGAACCATTTCCTGCACCTGGGGCTCGAGCTGCAGCAACCGCAGGATATTCGCCACTTGCGGGCGGCTTTTCGCGACCCTATCGGCCACTCCATCCTGAGTCAGCCCGAAATCCTGTACCAGCCTGCGGTACGCCTCTGCTTCCTCCAGTGGGTTCAAGTCCTCGCGCTGCAGGTTCTCAATCAACGCTATCTGGAGTGCATCTGCGTCGCTCAGTTCCCGGACCACGGCTCCGATCGTCTTCAGGCCGGCCAGCGTGGCCGCACGCAAACGCCGCTCACCCGCCACGACCTCGTAGCCTGGCCCTGCTCGTCGGACGACGATGGGCTGCACGAGCCCGTACTGCACGATCGAGTCGGCGAGCTCCTTGATGCTCTCTTCCGCAAACTCCTGGCGCGGCTGGTTCGGGCTCGGGGAGATCTGCCCGATCTCTATCTCCACTATCTGCTCCTTGCCCGAAACGGGTTCCTCCAGTATGAGGGCGCTAAGTCCTTTACCCAGCCCTCTTCTCGGCATGTGCAATCACTTCCCTGGATAGCTCTCGGTAAACCTCTGCGCCTTTCGACTTCACGTCATACAGGATAATCGGTTTGCCATGGCTTGGCGCTTCGCTGAGCCTCACGTTCCGCGGGATAACCGTCCTGTATACCTTGTCCCGGAAGAACTTCTTCACTTCCTCCACGACCTGGATCGATAGGTTGGTTCGAGGGTCGAACATCGTGAGCACAACACCCTCGATCACAAGGTCACGGTTGAGATGGCTCTGGACAAGTTTCACCGTGGAAACCAGTTGCCCCAGCCCCTCAAGCGCGTAGTACTCGCACTGGATCGGCACCAGCACAGAGTCCGCAGCGACGAGCGCGTTGATCGTGAGCAGCCCGAGCGATGGCGGGCAATCGATGATGATGAAGTCATAGTCATCCTTGACAGGCTTCAGGGCCTGCTTCAACCTTGTCTCCCTGGCCATCAGCGGGACCAGTTCGATCTCCGCCCCTGCCAGGTGCACCGTAGAAGGAGCAATCCAGAGCCTCGGAACCTGCCCTGGAATGATGATGCTCTTGAGAGGAGTCTCGTCGATCAGGCAGTCGTAGATGGAGTGCCGGATCTTCCGTTTGTCCAGGCCGAGGCCGCTCGTCGTGTTGGCCTGCGGGTCTATGTCGATGATAAGAGCTTTGCGGCCTGCTTCAGCCAGGCACGCTGCAAGGTTGACAGCTGTGGTGGTCTTCCCCACCCCGCCCTTTTGGTTGGCCACAGCAATGATTCGCGACAACACGTTCACCTCTGCTTGTCACCAACCATACTTCCACGACGAGGGTGCCCTTCCTGCCGGCGGCTGGAAACCTGGTCTTTCTAAGGAGTGTGCCGGCGAGTGCTACTCGAACGTACGTTCGCCTATCTGGAGGACCCCTTGCTTGTCACTGCGTTTGGATTTTGAAACCGTCACAACCACACGGATCATGTCGCCCTCTTCGCTCTCCTCCATCACCGCATCCAGGCCAGCACGCTTCAGCGCCTTGACGGCCTGCCTGAACGTGTTGAGGAAGATGCGAATGTCTCTCACCACGTGGATGCGCCGCCGGGTGGCGGGCTTCCGGCCGTTCAGCGACGCAGCCACCTCATCGATGAACGCTTCAGCCTGCTGCACATTCAGGCCCTTTTCGACAATCGTCTTGAAGGCCTTGTCCCTCTGGTCGTCAGCCTTCATGCTCAGCAGCGCCCTTGCATGCCTTTCGGTGATGATTTCCCGGGAAATGGCCTCCCGGACCTCCTCAGGCAGGCGCAGGAGACGGAGCTTGTTCGCGATCGTCGGCTGGCTTCTCCCGACACGCTGGGCCACCGCCTCCTGGGTCAGGCCGAATTCCTCAATCAGACGCCTGTACCCTTCGGCTTCTTCGATCGGACTCAAGTCCTGCCTCTGGAGATTCTCCACAAGGCCCACCAGGGCGACTTCACTGTCGTCCATATTGCGGATAACCGCGGGGATGTTCTGTAAACCGAGCATCTTGCAGGCCCGGACACGTCGCTCTCCCGCTATGAGTTCAAACCCCTTGTTGAAAGGGCGGACAATGACCGGCTGCAGCACACCATGCTCCTTTATCGACTGGGCGAGATCGCGCAGATCTTCTTCCTCAAAACCACGCCGGACCTGGAAAGGGCTGAACACGACGCTGTTCACCGGTATCTGCCGGATCTCTGTGGTCTCGCGATCTCCTTTACGCTTCATCGAGGGCTGATGGGACAGGCCGAGTGACATCAACTACAACTCCCTTGTGCCAGTGTCCGCTGTGCAGGAGGCGGGGCGGACCGGTTCCATTTTATACCAGAACAATCGTGACTGGCTAGCCGGTCGTGGGCCGGCTTCGGGGGATTTCCTTCATCAGAGGGGGTTTTTCGTCGCCATACCCGCGTTCCTGGGATAACCGGACGATGATGGCGAGACTTTTCTTACCAGCACCAGGCTTCTCGCGCCGTAGCCTGATGGCAGGTCCAGCGTTTCGATGCCCTGCAGTCTGCCTCCCATCAGCCTCATCGCGCGGGTGGCCTCTGAGACCTCTTGGTGAGGTGCCGGTCCTTTCATCGCGATGAACAGGCCGCCCACCCTCACGAGGCCAAGGCAGTATTCGCTGAGCACCCTCATCTTGGCCACGGCCCGCGCCACGGCGACGTCGAAGGATTCGCGCCCTGCGTCCCTGCCGTAGTCCTCTGTCCTCATGTTCACAACCCGGCCCGGGAGCCCGATGTGCGCAAGAGTGTCTTCCAGGAACCTCGCCTTCTTCACGCTTGACTCGAGAAGTGTGAGATGGATGGAGGGCTCCATTATCTTCAGCGGGATGCCGGGGAAGCCGGCCCCCGCGCCGACATCCACAAGCGATTCCCCCGCCTTCACCAGATGAAGGCATGTGAGCGAATCGACATAGTGTTTGATGGCCATTGCCTCGGTGCCGGTGATTTCTGTCAGGCCCGCCTGTACGTTGTTGTCGAGCACATGCCGGGCATGCCTGGCCATCAAGTCCGCCTGCGCTGCTGAGATGGCAACCCCTACCTGCCGAGCTCCCTCCAGCAAAGACTCGGCAAAGGCCTCATGCATGTTGGCTCGATACCCCCAGCCGCCGGGCCCGCTCGAGGTGGACCAGCAACACCGATATGTCGGCCGGTGAGACTCCTGAGATCCGTGAAGCGGCGCCGACCGACGCAGGCTGCGCTTTGCTCAGCTTCTCCCTGGCTTCGTTCGAAAGACCCACAAGGGACCTGTAGTTGATCCCAGGGGGTATTCCCTTGTCCTCCAGCTTCTTGAACCGCCGCACCGCAGCATCTTCGCGCTCCAGGTAGCCCTCGAACTTGACGGCGGTTTCGACTTCCCGTGCCAGGTCGGTCGCTATCTCCGGCAGCACGCCGCGATGGTCGTTGACGAGATCCTCGTACCTCACTTCCGGCCGCCTGAGAACCTTATCCAGGCGTGCCATGGCCAGCGCGCCCATGACCTGGCCATACAGGTCCTTCTTCGCCTGGAAAGCTTCGTACCTCTCGCGGGAAACGCTACCCGCTGCGTATCCCTTCTCGGTAAGACGGAAGTCTGCATTGCCGTGACGCAGGTGCAGCCGGTATTCTGCGCGCGATGTCATCATGCGGTAAGGCTCCAGTGTGCCCTTGGTCACCAAGTCGTCCACAAGCACACCCGTGTAAGCTTCGGACCTATCCAGCACAACTGCTGGAGCGCCCAGGACGCCGGCGGCAGCGTTCATCCCGGCCAGCAACCCCTGCGCTGCCGCTTCCTCGTAACCCGATGTGCCATTCACCTGGCCCGCGCCGAAGAGGCCCCTGACCCTTCTGTACTCCAGGGTCGGCCTGAGCTGGTCGGGCAACACGTAGTCGTATTCTATCGCGTAGCCCGGCCGTGTGATCTCAACGCTCTCGAGGCCAGGAATCGACCTGAGCACCTGTAGCTGTATGTCTTCCGGCAGGCTCGTCGAGACCCCGAGCACGTACATTTCCCGGGAAATACGCGCCTCAGGCTCGATGAACACCTGGTGCCTGGGCTTGTCGGCGAACCTCATCACCTTGTCTTCGATCGAAGGGCAATACCTGGGGCCCGTGCCTTCTATGCTGCCGTTGAAAAGCGGCGCCCGGTCGATGTTCTGGCGGATGATAGCGTGGGTCCGCTCATTGGTGTAAGTCAGGTAGCACAGCTCCTGCTCCCTGTGTTCCGGCTTTGACATGAAAGAGAAAGCGAGCGGCCGCTCGTCACCCAGCTGTGGCTCCATCCTGGAAAAGTCGACCGTGTTCGCATCCACTCTCGGCGGTGTGCCCGTCTTAAACCGGCCAGTCTCGAGGCCCAGGGATGCCAGGCACCTGGAGAGACCGAGCGACGGTATTTGCCCGTTCGGGCCGGCCTGGAACGATGCCTCGCCCGTTATGACCCGGGCCTCCATGTAGACACCTGTGGCAATGACGACCGCCTGCGCTAGATAGCGCATGCCGGTATGGGTCACGACACCCGTGACCCGGCCGTTTTGAACTTGAACGGATACGACCATGGCCTGCTTAATTGTCAGGCTACGCTGTCCCTCCAGCACACGTCTCATGGCTGCCTGGTACTCATGCTTGTCGACCTGCGCCCTGTACGTCTGGACAGCCGGGCCCTTGCTTGTGTTCAGGGTCCTCATCTGGATCGCGGTCTTGTCGGTGAGCAGGCCCATCTCACCGCCAAGCGCGTCTATCTCACGCACCAGGTGTCCTTTCGCCGGCCCGCCGATGGAGGGGTTGCAGGGCATCAGCGCGATATTCTCCATGCTCAACGTGAGAAGCAAGGTGCGACACCCCATCCGCGCCGCGACGAGCGCCGCCTCACAGCCGGCATGTCCCGCGCCCACGACAATCACGTCATATGCTCCCGCTACTGTACCCGCGCTGTCCACCTTACCCCTCCTTTGCGCCACGACATGCGGCCTCTGGAGCCGCCTGCGACACGCTGCCTCTTGAGCCCGCCAACGACCCGTCGCTAGTTGCCGCTACTTGCCGATGCAGAACCGGCTGAAGATAGAGTCCAGGAGGTCGTCTGAAGCAGTCTCTCCTGTTATCAGCCCGAGCCGGTCAAGGGCCGCCCTGATGTCTATCGAAACAAGGTCATAGGGCACCATCGAGTCGAGCCCGTCGATCGCGCGCTCTATGTCGCCTACGGCCTGAAGCAGGCAGTCCTCATGCCTTGCGCTGGTCACGACTGCCGGCTCGCTCTCGAGAGCGGCGCCCGAAACCACAGCATCGCAGAGCGCCTGCCTGAGATCGTCCAGCCCTTCCCGCGTGAGGGCCGATATCCTGATGACAGGGAGGCCGAAGCCTCTAACCTGCTGCGCTGCGGCCTCACTGCCTTCGCGAGACAGGTCGGTCTTGTTCACCGCGACCACAACGCGTCCACCGGATGCGCTCTTGAGCACATCCCTGTCCTCTTCCAGAAGGCCTGCGGCGGCATCCAGGATGACCACCGAGACGTCTGCCTCCCGCAGAGCACGCTCGGCGCGGCTCACACCCATCTGCTCCACCTCATCCTGCGCATGCCTGAGACCCGCCGTGTCGATGAGCAGGAACGGTATCCCTTCGATGCTGACGGTCTCCTCTATGAGATCTCGCGTCGTCCCTGGAACGCTCGTGACTATCGCGCGCTCCTGGCCCAGAAGAGCGTTTAAGAGGGACGACTTGCCGACGTTCGGCCTGCCCACCAGCGCCACCCTGACACCTTCACGGTAGACCCGCCCCACGGCCGCCGTCCCGGCCAGATCTGAGACGTGCTTCAGTGCGCTCTCCAGCCCAGCCCTGATCTGCGATCGTGTTACTTCTTCGACATCATGCTCAGGAAAATCTATCCCCGCTTCGATGCCGGCAAGAAGGTTGAGCAGCGCGGAACGAGCCTCGGATACAGCCTCGGAGAGCCGTCCTTCCAGCTGGCGCACAGCGAGCCTGCCGCTTGCCTGCGTCTTGGCCGCGATCAGGTCGCAGACCGCCTCAGCCTGGGCCAGGTCGATCCGGCCCGCTAGGAAAGCTCGCTTCGTGAACTCTCCCGGCTCGGCAAGCCGGGCCCCGCTATCCATCACGGCGGAGAGTGTGCGCCTGAGCGGCACCGGTCCGCCGTGAACGCTGATCTCAACGACATCTTCCCGAGTGTATGAGCGCGGCGCCCGCCACACAAGCGCAATGGCCTCATCTATGGTCTCGTGGCTCACCGGATCTCTGACCTTGCCGTACTTGAAAGTGTGTGTGTCCTGGCTGAGCAGGCTCGATCCGTCGTGCGGCGCGAACACCGAAGACGCGATCCGCATGGCGCCGGGTCCGCTCAGCCTGACTATGCCTATGCCGCCGGTGCCGACCGGCGTCGCTATGGCGGCGATCGTGTCGTCGCCGCTGAATGCCGCGCTCTCCCTGGCCAGGGCCTATCCCCCCATAACACACAAGCCCAGCAATATTGTACATATCACCGGGCTCTCGAGTCCGGCGAAACCCGGACCGGCAAGATCTCGCAACTCCCGCCACAAGCTACTTCTTAGGGTATATGATCACTTTCCTGAACGGATCTTCGCCTTCGCTCTTCGTGACGACCTGCGGGTCGTCCTGGAGCGTGGTATGGACCACTCGCCTCTCCTGGGCAGTCATCGGCTCCAATGCGACGCTGTGGCCCGTGCGGCGTACCCTTTCGGCCAGACGCTGGGCAAGCGCCTGTAGAGTGCGTTCGCGCCGCTTACGATAGCCTTCAATATCGAGCACGATTCTCTCGTCGCCGGCTGTGCTTCGCGATACTGCGAGGTTCACGAGATACTGGAGGGCGCTGAGCGTTTGCCCTCTGTGGCCGATGAGCGCTCCCAGATCGTCGCCCAACACGTTTATGAAAACATACCCATCCTCAACAGCGGTCTCCATGGCCGGTGCATAGCCCATGGTCTCAAGCACCTGGCTCAAGAACCGTTTCGCAGCGTCTTCCCTGCTCTCCTTGAGGCTCACCCGTACCCGCGCGTCTTTCGAACCGAGGATGCCGAAAAGGCCTTTGGCCGGTTCCTCAAGGACCTCGATCTGAGCCTCGTCTTCGTTGGCTCCGAGCTCCTCGAGCGCCGCCGCAACAGCCTCTTCTACCGTCTTCCCTCTTTTTTCGAGAGATCTCATTGGCCGGCCGATTCTCCCTTCGGTGCTCTGGTGCCCGGAACCAGGAAGCGCTCACCGATACTGAAAACGTTGCTCACAATCCAGTAAAGGGAGAGCGCCGCCGCGAACCTGGTCGCCATCCAGCCTATCAACAGCGGGAATACCACCAGCATCGCCTGGTTCTGAGAGCCCCCGCCGGGTGGGCTGGACACCTTGACCTGGAAATATGTGGACACAGCAGCGAGCAACGGCAGTACTATCTTGTTCGGCTCGCCCAGGGTCATACCCAGAAAGACTCCGATTTTCAATGGCTCGAATCTCTCCAGCGCGCGGAAGAAAGCGATGATGAACGGGAACTGGACCAGTAGCAACAGGCAGCTCGACAAGGGGTTGACACCGTGCTTTTTCCACAGAGCCATGGTTTCCTGGTTAAGCTTTTCAGGCTCGTTCTTCAATTTCTTCTGCAGCGCCTGGATCTCAGGGTTCAGCTGCTGCATTTTCAGCGATGAACGAGTCTGCATGAGAGTGAACGGAAGCAGCACCACGCGAATCACGGCCGTGAGAAGTATGATGGCGACACCATAATTCCCCGTAAGGTTATACATGATCTGGATGCCTTGTTCCATGATGTTACCGAGAAACTCCATTGGGCTCCTCCTTAACTTACGGCCGCTTGCTTCCTGGTAGTATTTCCCTGCGCTGCACGCCGGTCCAGGTTACGGAACCGGATCGTACCCACCACTGGAGAACGGGTTACACCTGAGGATTCTCCACGCCGCGAGGGCGCTCCCTTTCAGCACCCCGTACTTTGACACCGCTTCCAGAGCATACTGCGAGCAACTCGGGATATACCGGCAGGAATTGCCGAGCAAAGACGACAGAAAGACCTGATACCCTCTTATCAGAAGGCACACGATCCTCCGGGCCATCAGCGCAGCGCTCCGCCCCTTTCAAGCAAATCGACAACGGCCCTCATGATCTCCATCAGGCCTGCGTCCTTTGATGCATGCCGTGCGACGAAGACAAGGTCGAAACCGGGCCGCACTCTATCCGCTGTGAGTCTATAGGCTTCTCTGAACACTCGCTTGATCCTGTTCCGCTGGACCGCTTTCCCAGCCCTTCTCCCTACGACAAACCCCGGCCTGGTAACATCAGCGCCGGTGCGCTTGACATAGAGAACACCAAGGCGGTTCGCCAGGCTCTTCCCTGCGTGGAACACCGCCCTGAACTCACCAGCTTTTCTGAGGCGGGCTGCTCTTGCCATCAGACGACCAAGGCCTCGCTCCAGGCGCTAAGCGCTCAGTCTCTTTCTGCCCTTCAGGCGCCGGTTCTTGATCACCTTCCGGCCCCCGCGGGTACTCATCCGCGCAAGAAAACCGTGTATCCTTGAACGCTTCCTGGCTTTTGGCTGATACGTCCTTTTCACTTAAAGGGAACCTCCATCCTGCCTGGTAAGCCGAAAAAGGCAACAGTCACGAGAAATTATAGTTTAGCGGGTGAATCAGTGTCAAGGTCGCGGGGGCGCCCCTTCGCCAAGCGTCCTTGCGTCGTTTGTCATCTCCTTTAGGCACGAGACTTCCCGGTTGCCTGCCGTGTCATTTGTCTGGTATTATATCCCTAGAATACCTGGAACCGCCGGACAAAATCCGGCGTTTTCGCGCCTTTATCCACAAAGTGTGCATAACGTTGTGAATAACTTGTTGGTATGCTATGAGCTTTACATAAGACTCCGGACACGCGAGTTACTTGGCCTTAGGTATCAAGGCTGTCGCGTCAGACGCTGAATGCTCCTGCTCTCCACCGTTTATTCAAGCAGTGAATGGCGCCCAGCCATCGGTGCCACACCCCTGCCCATCTGAGAGAGGGTTACCGGACTCATGATAAATGAATTGCGGGAGATCTGGGACAGGACCCTGCAAGAGCTTGACCGCGAAAACTCCAAACCCAGCGCGGAGACATGGCTGAAGAACGCGCGCCCTCTCGCCCTGTATGATGAGACAATCGTGGTCGGCCTGCCCAACGATTTCGTCAAGGACTGGGTGGAGTCCCGGTATGCCGCCTCGTTGGGCAAAATCCTGACCCGCGTCTTGTCTAGGCCCATGACTCTCAAATTCGTCGTGCCCCCGGAAGCCCAGCAGGAAAAGGAGTCCGGGGGAAAGCGCCAGCGTTCTTCCATGCGGCCACCGGTAATAATGACCGCCACCGTGCCTTCCCCTGGACTCAACGGCGCAAGGCTCAACCACAAATACACTTTCGAGACGTTCGTCGTGGGTGCGAGCAACCGGTTCGCCCACGCGGCCGCGCTCGCGGTATCCGGCGCGCCGGCCAGGGCATATAACCCGCTTTTCATCTACGGCGGGGTCGGGCTCGGTAAGACGCACCTGATGCACGCCATTGGGCACAGGGTGCTCGAAATCTACCCGACGGCCAAGGTCTCCTATCTCTCAACCGAGACGTTCACCAATGAACTCATCAGTTCGATCCGGGACGGGAAGATGATGGATTTCCGCAGCAAGTACCGGAACGTGGACGTGCTGATGCTGGACGATGTCCAGTTCCTGACGGGCAAGGAAGGCACCCAGGAAGAGCTGTTCCACACGTTCGACGCCCTGCACCAGGCCTCAAAACAGATCATCATCTCCAGCGACCGTCCGCCGCGCGAGATAGCGACCCTCGAAGAGAGGCTCCGCACTCGCTTTGAGTGGGGGCTGATCTCCGACATCCAGCCGCCCGACATCGAGACCAGGATGGCCATCCTCCGGAAGAAGGCCAAAGCAGACTCGATCGAGATCCCGGATGACGTCGCCGCGTTTATAGCTCAGAACATAACCTCCAACATCCGTGAACTCGAAGGCGCCCTGGTCCGGATCGCTGCATATTCTTCTCTGGCCGGCCGGCCTGTGGACATGCTCCTTGCGCGCGAGGCGCTGCGGGACGTATTCCCAGAATACCGACAGCGCCAGATCACGATCGCGCTGATCCAGAAGGTGGTCGCGGAGTACTACTCTCTGGAGCCGGGGCTCTTCAAAGAGAGGAACCGCAGCCGGGCTGTGGCGTTCCCGCGGCAGATAGCCATGTACCTGGCTCGGGAAATGACGGATGCCTCACTCCCCAAGGTGGGAGACGAGTTCGGTGGACGTGACCACACCACAGTCATTCACGCCTGCGGTAAAGTCTCCGGCGACTTGTCTAAGGACCCGCTCCTCGCAGGCACCATCCAGCAGCTTATGACAAAGATCCGCGGCGCTTAGCGGCCTCCCGCGACGTTCACGCCAGCGGTAGACCGCCGGCGCTGCAGAAGACACAGGGTGTGGACAATGCTGGAGGTATCCTGTTGATAAAAGAAGAGTAGCTGTGGAAAGTTCCGGGACAGAGGGACAAACCCACAATGTGTCGTAGGATACTCAGACGATTGCCCACAGGCGGCCGGTATGTAGATGCCTGTCGAACGCTGAAAGACAGCCGCCTTCCACAGTATCCACAGGACCTACTACTTCTACTCTTTTCCTATATAAAACGCATTAGAAGAAAGGGGCTGGGGATAGTTTGTTCATCACAATCCCTCAGGCTGATCTGACGACAGGAGTACTGACCGTCCATCGAGCTGTGGCAACAAACAGCACTATACCAGCACTTACCGGCATACTTCTCAAAGCCGAAAACGACAGGCTCATCTTCATGGCAAGCGACAACGAGATAAGCATCTCTAGCAGCGTGAAGGCGACGGTCGACACACCGGGCGGCATAATCCTTCCCGCAAGGTACCTTCTTGACATCGTGAGGAAGATACCTGGAGGCGACATCAAGATACAGGTCGAGAGGTCGAACTGGACGGCGTCGATCACCTGGGGGCGATCGCAGTTCATCGTTCACGGGCTCGAGCCGGAGCAGTTCCCGAAGATACTCTTTGAGTCTGGGTCTGAGGGCGTCAAGATAGGCCAGTCGAAGATCAAGGACATGATCCGTGGCACGGCCTTCGCCGTGGCGCAGAACGAAAGCAGGCCGGTCCTGACAGGCGAGTTGCTGGAGATCCTGCCGTCCGAAGTCAGGATGGTGGCGATCGATGGAGTGAGGCTGGCCATGGCCAAAGCAGAGATCTCCTGGTCTGGGGCCGCGCAGAGGGCAGTCATCCCGGGCAGGGCAGCCAACGAAGTGTCGCGCCTGCTCTCGAGCGATCTGGCCCAGGAGTGCACGCTCTCGGCGACCGAGAACCAGGTTTTCTTCGACCTCGGAGAGACGCGCTTTGTGTCACGCCTGCTTGAAGGACAATTCCCTCCGTACGAACAGATAATCCCGTCGAAGTTCCGGACTCAGGTTTCGCTCAGCACTCAGGACTTCCATGATGCCTGCGAACGGGCGAGCCTGCTGTCGGTTGACAACGACCGGACGATCAAGATAGAAGCCAAAGAGGACCTGCTGGTCATCACCTCGAGCACGCCGGAAGTCGGCAAGGTCCGCGAAGAACTGGAGTGCTCGGTGGAAGGTGACGCGCTTGAGATCGCATTCAACGCGCGCTACTTGATAGACGGGCTTGAGGCGATAAACAGCGAGAAAGTGCTCTTCCAGGCCAACGGCCCCTATAGCCCCTGCTGTATCAAACCTTCGGATAACGAAAACAACATATACGTGGCGATGCCGCTGCGCACGCTGGGCGATTGAGAAGGCGCCCTGGAGTGGGTGCACCGGCCGGCGTGCAACGAAGCCGCGGCAACACTGAGCGGAGGGCAAGGTGGAACAGCCCGTCTTCATCTCTTCCGAAAGCATAAACCTGGACGCCCTGCTCAAGTGGAGCGGCGCAGCTCTGACAGGAGGAGCGGCCAAACACGTCATCCGCTCCGGGCAGGTCGAAGTGAACGGGCGACCCGAGACCCGGCGCTCGCGCAAGATACTTCCGGGCGACAGGGTGACCCTGGGTAGCATAGTCCTTGTCGTCGAGACCAAGAGATAGGCCGAGAGAGGCGGGGAACTCAGGTTGGTCCTGCAGGAGCTTGTGCTTGAGGACTTCCGCAACTACGCTCATCTCGGTCTCAGGTCCATCTCCGGGACGATGGTCTTCTTCGGGGAAAACGCCCAGGGAAAGACCAACTTGCTTGAGTCCATATACCTCCTTGCACGGGGCTCCTCGCACCGTGCCGGCGCGGATGCGGAAATGGTCCGTTGGGACAGGCCATCGTTTCTGGTCAGGGGCGTCTTTGCCGCCGCTTCCAGGACCGTAGAGATCGAGGTCTCATACTCAGAACAAAAGGGGAAGTCCGTTCTCGTGAACGGGATTCCCAGGCGGCAGTCAGAGGGTCTCGCTCCTCAGGTGAGGGTGGTGCTGTTCGTCCCGGACGACCTGCAGCTGGTCAAGGGAGCAGGCTCTCTCAGGCGCCGCTTCCTCGACCAGGAGATATCCCAGGTCGATCCCACATACGCCTTCGACCTCTCGCGCTACACAAAGGTGCTGAGCCAGCGCAACTCACTGCTTCGAGCCGGCGCATCCCCCGCTGACCCAAGCGTCGAGGTCTGGACCGAACAGCTCGTTGACCACGGCGGCAGGCTGTACCAGAAGCGCCTTCGGGCATTGAAGAAGATAGCACCGGTCGCCCGCGGCGTGCACAGCCGGTTTGCCCCTGGAGAAGACCTCGACGTGCTCTACAGGCCGAGCGTCCCTCTGCGAGGGGACGAAGCGATATCGCAGGTAGAAGAGGCTTTCCGAAGGCGTCTCAGGGAACGCGCGAACCTGGAACGCCAGAAAGCGGTCACTCTTGTCGGTCCACACCGGGACGACATCGTGTTCAGCCTCAATGGAATGGACGCGCGTCAGTATGCCTCGCAGGGGCAGCAAAGGAGCATCGTCGTCAGCGTGAAAGTATCTGAAATCGAGTTTCTGCGTCAGGAGACGGGCGACCTGCCGGTCCTGCTGCTCGACGATATCCTTTCAGAGCTCGACGCCTCTCGCAGGCACCGTCTGCTCGAGGCAGTCTCGACGGATGTCCAGGTCTTCCTGACCTGCACTGACCACGCGCCTTTCCGGCCGGTCCTACCCACCAAGACGGAGTACTACCGCGTCCAGGGCGGAGAGGTGGAGATGGTAGCAGGTGGCTGAGCAGGTTGCAGCGACGATCGAGACTCTGCTGAAGAAGCAAGGCCTATGGCCGCAGGCCATGCGGTGGGCAGCGCTTTCTGTCTGGGCGGAGGCGGTCGGCGAACGCGTCGCCGCCAGGGCGAAGCCGGTCGGCGTATCGTCCAGTTGCTTGCTGGTCGCGGCGGAGAGCCCTGCCTGGCGGCAGGAGCTTCATCTCCTCAAGCCGACGATCCTCCGCCGGCTGAATTCGCTTCTTGGCGGCGAGTACATAAAGGACATAAGGTTCTCGGGCCGGACTGGAAGGTCCACGGCCGATACCGCAGAGGAGCCTGGCCGCGTCATAGAGTGGCCCGGGCGGCACAAGCTCAAGACCATGCCCCTCCAGGATGAAGAGTGGCGACGCATTCAGGCGCTCCTGCTGCACGCACAGGATGATAACGCGAGAGCCGCTCTGCAGAGACTACTCATGACGGCGGCGAAAAGGGATAGTGTGCTCAGGGCAAGCGGTATGCTCCCCTGCCCTGTGTGCGGCGCGCTCGGCGAAGGCGGGCTCTGCACGGCGTGCCGGACACAGGAAAAGCGGATGAACCAGGGGAAGGCCCTTTCTCTTCTTTCCGAAGTACCGTGGCTCGACGCGCATGGCCTGAAGGAGATCGCCCCCTGTCTGGGCGAAGAGGAATACCTGACCGCGAGAGACATCCTGCTATCGGTCTGGTCCAAAGAGGTCAAAGACTTGAGGGCCAAGCGCACGAAGTCATCCCAGAGCAGTTTGCGGTTGGCGAGGGCGAAACTCGCCATGCTTCTGACGAACACACCCCCTGAGAGCCTGACCGAAGAGGCGGTAGACCAGGCGGTGCCGGACAAGCGAAGCTCCAGGGCCCAGAAGACATAGTCAACAACGGAGGCATGAATAATGTTCCTGCACGTCGGAGCTGACAGGAGTGTCAGGTCGGACGACATCATAGCGATCATAGACCTGCGGGCGGCAGACCTGTCTCCCGCGACCAGGGAGTTTCTCACTGTGATGAAAGACGAAGGGGTCCTTGAGGACATCTCTGAAGGTGATCCGAAGTCGTTTGTGATAATCAACGACCGCGTCTACCTCTCTCCCATCTCAGCGTTGACGTTGAGCAAGAGAACCATCGGCGTGCCCGCAAAACTTCTCTAGGCTCAATCTGGACGCATCTCGCCGGGTTATCTCCATGTTGTTCCGGCCTGCTTGCCGGCTGTCCAAATTGCTGCTTAATCAGGCCCTTGTGGTATAATTAGGAGTGATCTTTGCCTGGGAGGTTAGCCTGCAAACGTGACGACGGACCAGCCGCCCGTGAAATACGACGCAGAAGCAATTCAGGTACTTGAAGGGCTTGAAGCAGTTCGAAAGCGCCCAAGCATGTACATCGGCTCGACCAGTCCCACCGGTCTCCACCAGCTCCTGTACGAAGTCGTGGACAACAGTGTGGACGAGGCGCTCGCCGGCTACTGCGATAAAATCGTCGTGGTTTTGAAAAAGGACGGGAGCGTCGAAGTCACCGACAACGGCGGAGGCATTCCCATCGGCATTCACCCCAAAGTCGGTCGTCCTGCGCTTGAGGTCGCGCTGACGCGCCTGCACGCCGGCGGCAAATTCGGCGGCGGGCGATACAAAGTGTCTGGTGGCCTGCATGGAGTCGGCGTGTCCGTGGTCAACGCTCTATCCTCCTGGCTCGAGGCCAAGGTGAAGTATGAGGGCGGCGTCTACACCCAGCGCTATGAGCGCGGTGTGCCGGTCACGGAAGTCGTCAAGGTCGGCACCACCAAGGAATCTGGGACGATCATCCGTTTCCTTCCTGATCCAGACGTCTTCGAAAGCCCTGCTATGGACCTCGATGTGGTGTCCCAGCGGCTCCGGGACATAGCCTACCTGAACAGCGGGCTGCGGATGATCCTGAAAGACGAACGCCCCGAACCGCCCTTTGAGATGGAGTACCTGTACAAGGGCGGTATCGTCCAGTTCGTGCAGCACCTTAACAAGACACGCGACGTGCTGCATCCCAAGCCGATCTACGTGGACTCGAAGAAAGAGAACATCGAGATAGAGGCTGCGCTGCAGTATCATGACGGGTACGTAGAGAACATCTACTCCTTCGTCAACACCATCCGGACGATCGAGGGCGGCACGCATGAATCGGGCTTCAAGCAAGCCCTCACCCGGGTCGTCAACGATTACGCCCGCAAGGTGAACGCCCTGAAAAACGGTGAGTCGCTTTCCGGGGAGGACATCCGGGAAGGCTTGACGGCCGTGCTGCATGTGAAGATGTCCGACCCGCAGTTCGAGGGGCAGACGAAGACGAAACTCGGGAACAGCGACGCGACCGGCCTTGTGAACTCAGCCGTCGGGGAAGCACTTGCGACGTTCCTTGAAGAGAACCCCGCGGTCGGCAAGCGGATCATCGAAAAGGCGATCACCGCATCGCGGGCGAGGGAGGCCGCGAGAAAAGCCCGGGACCTGACACGCAGGAAAAACGCGCTTGAGTTCTCTGGCCTTCCCGGTAAACTGACCGACTGCAGCTCCAGGGACCCAGCCGAGTCGGAGCTCTTCCTGGTGGAGGGCGACTCGGCCGGCGGCTCGGCGAAACAGGGACGGGACAGGATGCTCCAGGCGATACTCCCACTCAGGGGCAAGATCCTCAATGTGGAGAAGGCGCGCCTCGACAAGATCCTCAACCACGAAGAGATCAGGAACATCATCACAGCGCTCGGTACGGGGATCGCCGACGAGTTCGACCTGGGCAAAGCCAGGTATCACAAGATCATCATCATGTGCGACGCCGACGTGGACGGCGCCCACATCCGGACGCTGCTGCTGACGTTCTTCTTCAGGTACATGCCCAGGCTGATCGACGCAGGCTACGTGTACATAGCACAGCCGCCGCTCTTCCTCGTCAAGAAGGGCAAGACGGAAAAATACCTGTACAGCGATCACGACCTTGAGATGTACACGAGGAGACTGGGCAACGGAGGCTACTCGGTGCAGCGGTACAAGGGCCTCGGCGAGATGAATGCGGACCAGCTGTTCGACACCACGATGGACCCGGGGAAGCGTACGCTGCTCCAGGTCAATGTCAACGACGTGATGGACGCAGAGCAGATCTTCTCGACGCTCATGGGCGACAAGGTGGAGCCGAGGCGGGAGTTCATCCAGGCCAACGCTCGGAAGGTCAAGAACATCGACACCATCGGTTAGTGCAGGGCTGCCGCCCAGCGCTCCCGGGGCCGGGCGGATGCGGCGAACGCCAAGGAGTGGAGTGCCCGATTGGACGAGGCCAGCAAGGTAGTAGGAATCCACATAGAGGACGAGATACGCAAATCCTACCTGGATTATGCGATGAGCGTCATAGTCTCAAGAGCGCTGCCGGACGTGCGCGACGGGTTGAAGCCTGTCCAGCGCCGGATACTCTACGCGATGTACGACCTCGGACTCGAGCCGACCAAGCCCTTCAGGAAATCGGCGCGTGTGGTCGGCGAGGTGCTCGGTAAGTACCACCCCCACTCTGACCCCGCTGTCTACGACGCCATGGTCAGGCTGGCGCAGGACTTCACCACCCGGTACCCGGTTGTCCAAGGCCATGGGAACTTCGGATCGGTCGATGGCGACGAAGCCGCGGCCATGCGGTACACAGAGGTCAGGCTCGCCCCGATATCTTTGGAGATGCTGCGGGACCTCGACAAAGAGACGGTCAACTTCGCCCCGAACTTCGACGAATCGCTCAAGGAGCCGGTCGTGCTCCCGTCCCGCTTCCCGAACCTGCTGGTGAACGGGTCTGCTGGCATCGCGGTCGGTATGGCTACCAATATCCCCCCGCACAACCTGGGGGAAGTGATCGACGGGATCCTCAAGATGATAGAGAAGCCCGAGGTCACCACCGAGGACCTGATGAAGATCGTCAAAGGCCCTGACTTCCCGACCGGTGGGCTCATCGTGGGGCGCAAGGGGATAGTGGACGCATACACCACCGGCCGCGGCCTCATAACCATGAGCGGCGTGGCAAGGATCGAGCCGGGCCCAGGTGGCCGGCCGCGCATCATCATCAGTGAGCTACCTTTCCAGGTGAACAAGGCGAAGCTGATCGAAACCATAGCAGACCTGGTCCGCGACCGGAGGATTGAGGGCATCGCCGACCTGCGCGACGAGACGGACAGGTCTGGGATGCGGATCGTCATTGACCTCAGGAGGGACGCGAACGACCGCGTTGTCCTGAACCAGATATACAAGTTCACGCAGCTCAGGACCACGTTCGGTGTCATAATGATCGCCCTGGTCAACCAGGAGCCCAAGACGCTGGGGCTCAGGGATGTAGTATTCCACTACCTGGAGTTCCAGAAGGAAGTCGTCATACGCCGGACCAGGCATGAGCTTGCGAGAGCCGAGGCAAGGGCCCACATACTTGAGGGACTGCGCATCGCGCTTTCGAACCTTGACCGCATCATCCAGCTCATCCGCCAGTCACGGACGACCGAAGAAGCCCAGTCGAGGCTGATGGCCGAGTTCGGGCTCTCCGACAAGCAGGCCCAGGCCATACTCGACATGCAGATCAAGCGGCTGACCGGCTTGGAGCGGGAGAAGATCGAGCAGGAGTACCAGGAGCTTGTTAAGCTCATCGAGTACCTGCGTGCGGTGCTTGCGAGCGAGCGCATGGTGTATGGCATCATCAAGAAAGAGCTTGGCGACATAAAAAAGAAGTTCTCCGACGCGAGACGGACTCGCATCACCGAAGCGGAGTCCGACGTGGACGTCGAGGACCTAATCGCCGAAGAGGACATCATCGTGACGATGACCCAGTTCGGCTACATAAAGCGGCTTCCCCTGTCCACATACCGGAACCAGAAGAGAGGCGGCCGCGGCATCGCCGGCATGGGGACGCGTGAAGAGGACGTGGTCGTGAACATCTATGCGACGACCACCCATCACGACATGCTCTTCTTCACGAACCGCGGCAAGGTGTTCCAGCTCAAGGGCTTCGAGATCCCGGAAGCCGGGCGCCAGGCAAAAGGCACTGCTGTGGTGAACCTCCTCGAGCTCGGGGAGGGCGAAAAGGTGACCGCCGTGATCCCGCTTAGGGATGTCAGCGCAGAGTCCTACCTCTTTTTCGCGACCAAGATGGGGACCGTCAAGAGGACAGGGCTTCCGGAGTTCGAGAACATCCGCAGGACTGGGCTCATCGCGCTGTCGCTGTCGGAGGGCGATGAGCTCATCTCCGTCAGGATGACCGGTGGCGAGTCGAAGCTCCTGCTAGCCACACAGCGCGGCCGCTGCCTCCACTTCCCGGAGGGTGACGTGCGTGCGATGGGCCGCAGCGCCAGGGGAGTCCGCGGCATCCGCCTGGACAAGGAAGACTCGGTCGTCGGACTTGATGTCCATGAGCAAGGTAAGGAGCTCTTTGTGGTCACCGCGCGCGGCTACGGCAAGCTCGTGCAGCTCGACGATTTCCCGGTGCATGCCAGGGGCGGAAAAGGCGTGCTGGCCATCAAGACCAGCGCGAGGAACGGCCCTGTGGCGGCCATTCGCGTGGTGGACAAGACCGATGAAGCGGTGCTCGTGTCCGCCGAAGGCACGGTGATACGTGTCAGCATCGCGGACTTCCGCACCCACGGCCGCTACGCTCAAGGGGTCACGCTGATGAAACTGCCCGAAAGCGACACGCTCTCGGCGGTCAGCGTGGTCCGGGCGAAGGAGGACGAGGTCTGAACCAGGGTTTTCGGATCGAAGAGATCGAACATACGGCAGATGCGGGCGCCGAGATCACTGGGGCAACACTCGAGGACGTGTTCCGGGGAGCGATCGCGGCGCTCTATGCTACACTGGGCTTCAAGGGAGATGCCGCTATCCGCCCGCTCCTTCCGGTAGTGGTCGAGGCCGGCGGGCGGAGCCTTGACGAGTCTCTGGTGGCGTTCCTGAATGAGCTGCTTTTCACCCTTGATGCACGACGCCTTCTGCTTCCGGTGGAGTGCACGGTTGACATAACATCGCACCTTGACTGGGTCACGGTCCTTGCCACGGGCCTCGGCGACAGGTATTCTGTGAAGCGTTATGGCCCGTTCCGTGAAGTCAAGGCGGCGACACTGCACGGTCTCGCCCTGGTCCCAGGCCCAGGCGGATTCAGGGCAAGGGTCGTGTTTGACGTATAGAGACGTCTTAGGGCTGCTGGGCCCATGGCTGGCCGCAAAGGAGGCGCTCGCATGCCTGAGTGGAAAGGCCCCTTGAGAAAAGCGGGTGTTTGCAGGTACGAGATTCCCAGGGACTACAAGCCCGGCATGCGCGTCCCGGGCGTCATCTACGCAGACGGCGCGGTCCTCGACGCGCTGAGGCTGGACGAAGCGCCGGAACAGGTCGCGAACGTGGCGTTCCTGCCAGGAATAGTCAGGGCCAGCCTCGCGATGCCTGATATCCACCTCGGGTACGGGTTCGCGATCGGGGGAGTCGCGGCCACAAGGGTTGATGACGGTGTGATTTCGCCCGGCGGCGTCGGGTACGACATCAACTGCGGTGTGCGCATACTAACGTCCCGCGTGACGGCAGAGCAGGCACGGGAGAGACTTGAGGGCCTGGTGAGAGCGCTTTTCTCGGCGATCCCGTCGGGTGTGGGCTCTAAGGGCGCCATCAAGACGGCGCACGGAGACCTCAGGAGGATCTGCGCTGAGGGGGCCGCCTGGGCTGTGGAACAGGGGTTCGGGCGCGAGCGCGATGTCGAGTTCTGTGAGGAAAACGGGCGCATGAAGCAGGCCGACGCCGCCGCGGTCAGCGACAAGGCGTTCAAGCGGGGGCTCGCCCAGGTCGGAACGCTCGGCTCGGGCAATCACTTCATAGAGGCATCGGAGATCGAAGAGGTATACGACGAAGACATTGCGGCAGCGTACGGGCTAAAAAAGGGATTCGTCGCCTTCCAGATACACTCCGGCTCCCGGGGCTTCGGCCACCAGGTATGCACCGACTACATCTCGGTGATGACGGGCGCGGTCGGGAAGTACGGCATCAGCCTGCCCGACCGCCAGCTGGCCTGCGCGCCAGTGAAGTCGCCCGAGGGTGGCCAGTATTTCGCGGCCATGAGCTGTGCGGCCAACTACGCGTGGGCCAACCGTCAGGTGATGACACACCTCGCCAGGCAGGCCATATCCCGCGCGCTCGGAAAGCCGGAGGCGGAACTCGGGCTCGACCTGCTGTACGACGTCGCCCACAATATCGCCAAGATCGAGAAGCATCCCGAGCGGCCGGGCGGGCCTCCCGTCACGGTATGTGTCCACCGGAAGGGCGCCACCAGGGCGTTCGGGCCAGGCCACCCTGACGTGCCTCTGGCGTACAGGAAGCACGGCCAGCCTGTGCTGGTGCCGGGTGATATGGGCAGGTGCTCGTTCGTGATGGCCGGGACCGACGTCGCGATGCAGGAGACGTTCGGCTCCTGCTGCCACGGCGCGGGCCGCACCATGAGCCGCGCGAGCGCGAAGAAAGTCCTGCGCGCGCAGGACTTGATTGCAGGACTCAAGGCCAGGGGCATTTTCGTCAAGGCCCAGAGCATGGGGTCTCTCGTTGAGGAAGCGCCCGAAGCCTACAAGGACGTGAGCCTGGTGGTGGGCATCGCCGAACAGGCTGGCCTCGGCAAGAAAGTGGCGAGACTCGTGCCCATGGGAGTGATTAAAGGCTAGTGAGCGGCAGGTTATTGCATGCTTGCTGTGGTGTGGGATATAATAGGGCCAATCAAAACACGGCGATGACGGGAATAGTAACCAGTTACCCCGCGATAAGTGACCTGGCGGAGGGTGCGAGCCAGGCGGGGATCGGTGAATCCACCCCGGAGCCTCCGGCGAAGCGGGCGCGAAGCCGGGCGGGGCCCCCGTTAAAGGGCATTCGAGGTGGGCGGCACGCCACTTTGGTGGCGGCCTCCAACCAGGGTGGCAACGCGGGAGCATACCCCGTCCCTGAGGGACGGGGTTTTTGTTTACGTTCGAAAAGGGCCCGTTGACTCCGGGCCCAGCCGGTGGCGGTTGCGCCGGACATTCAACATTGGGAGGGTCTCTGGATGGAAAGGGCGGAGATCGGGGTCTTCGGCGGCTCGGGCTTTTACAGGTTTCTCGAGGACATGTCAGAGATGAAAGTGGACACCCCGTACGGCGCCCCCAGCGACAAGGTGGCGCTGGGCACACTGGCCGGCAGGCGAGTGGCTTTCCTGCCGAGGCACGGCAAGGACCACCAGTACCCGGCGCACGCCATCAATTACCGGGCAAACGTATGGGCGCTCTGGAGTCTCGGTGTCAGACGAGTGATAGGCCCGTGCACGTGCGGCAGCCTGCAACCGGGGATCAAGCCCGGTGAGTTCGTGTTCTGCGACCAGTTCGTGGACAGGACCAGGAACAGGAAGGACACATACTACGACGGGCCGGTGACCACACACGTGCCGATGGCCGAGCCGTATTGCCCCGACCTGCGGGGCCTGATGATCTCCAAAGCCCGGGAACTCGGGATCCCCCACTATCCCAGAGGAACCATCGTGGTCATCCAGGGCCCTCGATTCTCTACTAAGGCGGAGAGCCGCTGGTTCTCCGCCATGGGCTGGGATGTTGTCAGCATGACGCAGTACCCTGAAGCCGCGCTGGCCAAGGAGCTCGGCATGTGCTATGCGACCGTCGCGCTCGTGACCGACTACGACGCAGGGCTTGAGGGCAGGCCCGATATCAAGCCCGTCACCCACGACGAGGTGATCAGGGTGTTCAACGAAAACGTGGATAAGCTCAAGTCCCTCATCCATGCGACCATCCAGGCAGTGCCGAGAAACCGCACGTGCGAGTGCGAGGAGACAATCGTCCGGTCAAGGATGGGCTAGATGCTGTCGCCAGTGAGGTTCGAACAGGATACGCTGGTGCTTCTTGACCAGCGGAGACTCCCAGGCGAGACCGTCTGGGTGAATTGCGCGACCTGGCAGGAGGTGCGGCACGCTGTGCGGCGCATGGTTGTGCGGGGCGCGCCTGCCATAGGCGTGGCGGCTGCGTTCGGTATGGCTCTCGCGGCACGGGCGGGCGACCGCCTGGATGATGCCGCACGCGGCCTGAAGGACGCGCGGCCCACCGCGGTCAACCTGTCGTGGGCGGTGAACCGTATGTTGGCCCGGGCCCTCAGGCTGGACGCGAACATCCAGGTGGAGGAGCCGAGCGGGACGCTGTACGAAGCGCTCGTAGCGGAGGCGACGGCGATCGCAGCGGAGGACCTGGCCATGTGCAAGGCCATCGGCGCCGCGGGCGCGGCTTTGCTCCCAAGAGGCGCGACCGTTATGACCCACTGCAACGCAGGAGCGCTTGCGACCGCGGGCTACGGGACCGCGCTGGGAGTCGTACGAGCGGCTCACGAGGCCGGCAAGGGCGTCAGGGTGATCGCATGCGAGACGAGGCCCCTACTGCAGGGGGCCAGGCTCACCGCATGGGAACTCCAGGAGGACGGCATACCGGTCACCCTCATAACGGACAACATGGCCGCACACGTGATGAAAACGCAGCGAGTGCAGGCAGTCGTCGTCGGGGCCGACCGGATCGCCCGTAACGGGGACGCTGCGAACAAGATAGGGACATATGGCCTGTCTGTGCTTGCCAGGCACCACGGGATACCGTTCTATGTGGCGGCTCCGGCTTCGACTGTCGACCTTTCGATGCCGGCGGGCGACGCCATCGTCATAGAGGAGAGAGACGCGGACGAAGTGCGGATGATGGCCGGCGTCAGGGTGGCGCCGGAGGACGTCGACGTGCTGAACCCGGCCTTCGACGTGACGCCGCACCAGCACATCACGGCGCTCGTGTTCGACGCGGGCATCGTGTACCCACCGTTCGAGGAGTCTTTGCGCGCGATAGGATCGAGCAAGGCCTGAGCGGCCGGGCCAGTAAGGCCACTCGAATCAGTCGCGCAGGGAGGTAAACGGAATGTTGGATCTGAGGCTCATCAGGGCCAATCCTGAAAGGGTCAAAGAAGGGCTCGCCAAGAAAAACGCAGGGATCGACATAGATGAAATCCTTGCGCTGGACGGAAAGAGGCGTTCGCTCATAATCGAAGCCGACAAGCTCAAGAGCGAGCGAAACAGCACGTCAGAGCAGATAGCGGCGCACAAGAAGCAGCAGAAGGACGCCGAGGCTCTGATACTCAAGATGAGGGATGTATCGCAGCGCATCAAAGAGCTCGACGAGCAACTCGGCCAGATTGAAAAGCAGATCGACGATAAGATGTGGCTGATCCCCAACCTCCCGCATGACACCGTGCCCGTCGGAGTCGACGCGACGTACAACGTGGAGATAAGGCGATGTGGCAAGCCTCCGGAGTTCGATTTCGAGCCGAAGGCCCACTGGGACCTCGGCCCGGCGCTTGGAGTGCTGGACTTCGAGCGCGCCGGCAAGGTGGCCGGCTCACGGTTTGTGTTCTTGAAGGGCCTGGGCGCGCGTCTCGAGCGGGCGCTGGTCAACTACATGCTGGACCTGCACACGACACGGCGGGGGTATACGGAACTCTTCCCGCCGTTTATGGCCAACCGGGCGGCCATGTCAGGCACCGGCCAGTTGCCGAAGTTCGAGGCGGACATGTTCAGGGTCGCCGGGACCGACTATTTCCTGATACCCACCGCGGAGGTGCCTCTCACGAACATACACCGCGACGAGGTCCTGGACGGGGCGGCGCTGCCCATTTACTACACGGCGTACAGCGCCTGCTTCAGGGCAGAAGCGGGCGCTGCGGGCAAGGACACCCGTGGCCTGATCCGCAATCACCAGTTCAACAAGGTGGAACTGGTCAAGTTCTGCCTGCCGGAGACGTCATACGATGAACTCGAGAGCCTCACCAGTGACGCAGAGGACGTGCTGAAAGGGCTCGGCCTGGCCTACAGGGTGGTCTGCCTGTCGAGCGGCGACATGAGTTTCTCGTCGGCAAAAACCTATGATCTTGAGGTCTGGCTGCCCAGCTATAACGGATATAAGGAAATCTCATCTTGCAGCAATTTCGAAGACTTCCAGGCGAGACGCGCGAACATCAGGGTCAGACGGGCGCCGGGCGCGAAACTCGAATACGCGCATACGCTCAACGGATCAGGCCTTGCAATAGGGCGTACGTTCGCAGCGATACTCGAGAATTTCCAGAACGCCGACGGCACGGTGACTATTCCGGAAGTATTAAGACCATATATGGACAACGCGCAGAGAATTGCGCCCGCTTAGCCCGGGAACGTACGTGCTGGCCGGCTAGTGAGAAAACTCCAAATTCGTCCGGCGAATACAAAAACACGGGTTGACAGCGAAAACGCATGGTGTTATAGTCAGTTGCGGAAAGGCTAGACGCTCACCGATGCACCCATCGCAGCACATTCGCACCAGATCGAAGCAACATCGGCACAAAAAGACGCGACATGTCCGTAATACAGCCGCAGACCAGACCTGACTAGACGAGGCAACATCGTGGCAACATCGCAGAACAAGCGCAGCAACTGACGACGCTCCAGTTAGAACAGTAAGAGACGTTGAGGGTCGAAAGCTCTTCAGCGTCTGGCTTTCTCAAGCCGGGGGTTTCTCACGAAACCCCCTTTTTGTCCGCATTGCCGGAATTCCGCGTGTTTGCAGGCCCGCGCGCTCGATGATATACTCAATAATACCGGCGCAGCCGCTCGCGGAGGGGTCGCGTAATGGTAGCGCAGTGGTCTTGAAAACCACCGCCCTTCGGGGCTTGCAGGTTCGAGTCCTGTCCCCTCCGCCACACCAATTGCTGCCAACAATGCCTCATGCTGCTGTTTATTGCCGGACTCCAGATCGACGTGATATGATAGTTTGCGCCTGCGCGATGAGAGCGGGCCAGGTTCAGCCGATACTGCGGAGAGGTACCCAAGCCGGCTGAAGGGGCGGGTTTGCTAAACCTGTAGTAGGGCACTGAAAAGCTCTAGCGAGGGTTCGAATCCCTCCCTCTCCGCCATAATTCTCCAGGGGCCCAGCCGGCCCTGTTTGTTTCTCCGTTGCTCCTGAGACGTTACTCTTGGGACGCGCGGGCCTGCCGTCCTTGAATCAAGGCGGTGCTTTGTGTTATCATAACCTCTGCAACATGAGCGCCCGTAGCTCAGGTGGATAGAGTCACGGACTACGAATCCGGAGGTCGCAGGTTCGAATCCTGCCGGGCGCGCCATTTTAATACCCGTGTTTTTCGATGCGCCCGTAGCTCAGGTGGACAGAGCGGAGGATTCCTAATCCTCGTCAGCCGGAGGTTCGAGTCCTCCCGGGCGCACCATTTGTCTGTCAAAGAAGGTGCTCGAGCGGCTTGCCGGCCCAATTCGCGTCAGGCCACAAGGCGTTCATGCGGGAAGCGCTGCAAGAGGCCGCCATAGCGCTGGTTCTCGGCGAGGTCCCGGTGGGCGCTGTTGTGGTGAAGGGCTCGGAGATCATCGCGAGGGCCCACAACTTGACAGAGACTTCCCGCGATCCCACGGCCCACGCAGAGATGCTGGCGATCAGGGGCGCGGCGCGCGCCGTGGGCGCGTGGCGTCTTGAAGGCACGACGCTGTATGTCACGCTTGAGCCGTGTCCGATGTGCGCGGGGGCTATCGTGGAGGCCCGGATACCGCTGGTGGTGTTCGGCGCCTGCGATCCGAGAGCCGGCGCGGCGGGCTCGGTGATGGATGTCCTTGGTACGGTCGCGCTCAACCACCGTCCTGAAGTCATCCAGGGCGTGCTTGGAGAAGAATGCGGCGAGATCCTGAAGCGCTTCTTCCGCGAACGACGTCAAACTGAATAGGTCTTGTTACCGGAGAGGTGTCAGAGCGGTTGAACGAGCCCGCCTCGAAAGCGGGTAGGCGTATTAGGCGCCTCGTGGGTTCGAATCCCACCCTCTCCGCCATGGAAGGATGCCGGAGATGGCTGAACGGGCACGCCTGGAGAGCGTGTAGACGGGAAACCTGTCTCGTGGGTTCGAATCCCACTCCTTCCGCCATTTTGATGTCAAGACCCGGGGCCTTTCGCCGGGTTGTGTTTGTCAACAGCTTGGTCGCGCTAGACGGGGAGGTAGCGGTGCCCTGCACCCGCAATCCGCTACAGCGGGGTCGAATCCCCCCCCGAGGCGTGTGGCTGTGGGGCCCTGGCCCACGTAAGTGGTGAAGAAGGCTTGGCCCCGCGCAACGGAAAGCTGTGAACCCCGCCAGGTCCGGGAGGAAGCAACGGTAAGCAGCCCCTTTCGTGTGCCGCGGCACTCCTGGCCGGAGCCGGCTGCGTGGATACCGCCTGGAGCCACCCGACGAAGGTGGGTGCGCGGCCAATAAGATTGGACAGAAGACCTGTGGGCGTCATGCCCCAGGTCTTCTGATGTTTCTGCGGGCTCTGCCGGCTCGTGCGCGCAATCCGCGCGCTGGAGGAAACGCGCACCGCTCTGGAGAAGTCCGAGCGGCAGGACACGAACGGGGGTTCCGAATGTACACAGTGCTTTACCGCCAACACCGGCCGAAGATCTTGAAGGAAGTGGTTGGGCAAGAGCACGTGACCACCACTCTGGCGAACGCGCTGTCGCAGGGCAGACTGGCACACGCATACCTGTTCGCAGGGCCGAGGGGAGTGGGCAAGACGACGGTGGCCCGCATACTCGCGCGCGCCGTCAACTGCAAGCAAGGTGTGTCGGTCGAGCCATGCGGGGCATGCACGTGCTGCGAATCCATTCTCTCCTTGAACTGCCTCGACGTGATCGAGATCGACGCGGCGAGCAACAGGGGCATTGATGAGATAAGGGACCTCAGGGAGAAGGTCAGGTTCTACCCGGCTGAGTGTAGGTACAAGGTCTACATAATCGACGAAGTCCACATGCTCACGCCTGAGGCGTTCAACGCCCTGCTTAAGACGCTCGAAGAGCCCCCGCCCCACGCGCTGTTTATCCTGGCCACCACCGAGGCGCACAAGATTCCATTGACCATCCTGTCCCGCTGCCAGCGTTTCGATTTCCACCGGCTCGAGCCCGAGCAAATCGTCGGCCGGCTGCAGGAGGTCACCGAAGCTGCGGGCGGGACTGCCGATCAGGAGGCCCTCATCTCCATCGCACGCGCGGCAGACGGGGCGCTCCGGGACGCGATCAGCGTGCTTGACCAGGCATTTTCGCTTGGAGAGGGCCACGTCGGAGAGGATGTCGTCCTGTCCATTCTCGGTATCCCGGACAAGATGGCGCTGTCCCGTGCGGTCGTGGCGATAGCTGAAAAGGACCTGGCATCGATCTTCGAACTTGTTGATGAGGTGCAGAAGACAGGTCGTGACCTGCGCCAGTTCACGAAAGACCTCGGGGCGAGGATACGGGACCTGTTGCTGGTTGACTCAAAGACGAAACGTGGTGTTCGCCACTCCGAGAGCGATCTCGAACAACTTGGGCGAGAGGCAGCGCTGCTCCCTGCCACCTTCTTGATAGACGCTCTGAAAGCGGTGACCGAGGCGGAGACAGAGATGCGCTGGAACGCCAGCCCACGTCTTGTGCTGGAGACATGCCTGCTTTCGCTGGCGAACAAGGCGACGCCCGCAGGCGCACCCGCGCAGAAGTCCGGCCCGGCGGCCCAGCCGGATAAGGTGACCCAGGCGGATAAGATGACCCAGGCAGGCAGGGTGCCCACGCCACCCGATGCGGCCCTCCAGTCTCGTGTGCCCGCGGCAGAACCGGCGGCGAGCGTGCAGGGCGATGCCGTGCGGCTTGACCCGGACGCGGCGAGGAAGGCGTGGGCTGCGGTGATTGAGCGTGCAAAGAAGGAAAGGCCAACGGTCGGGGCGCTTCTCCATTACGTGAAGCCAGGGACTGTCAAGGACGGGACGGTCGTCTTGACGTTTGTGTATCCGTCGCATACAGAAATTATGTACAAGCCTGAGAACCGTGATGTTCTGGAGAAAGCCCTTGCGGCCTCGCTCGGGCAGCCGGTGAAGACACGGTTTGAGGCGGCCAGCGCCCCCAAGCAGGCCCCTAAGGACCCTGCCGAAGACCCGCTCGTGAAAAGCGTGCTTGAGGCCTTCGGAGGGGAGATAATACCAGACGAAAAGCCACAGCGTTAGACTGGATAGGAGGAACCGGTGTGAAAGGGTTCGGCGGCGGGATGAACATGCAGAAGATGATGAAGCAGATCGAGAAGGCGCAATCCGACCTCAAACGGATACAGGAGGAAGTGTCCGCCCGGACAGTCGAGGCCCAGGCCGGCGGCGGGACAGTGAAGGTGGTCGTCAACGGGAAGCTTGAGGTGCTCTCAGTCCAGATCAACCCCGAGGCCGTCGACCCGGAAGACGTAGAGATGCTCCAGGACTTGATCTTGGCGGCAACCAACGAGGGAATCAGGAAGGCGCAGGACATGATGAACGATGAGATGTCCAAGCTGAAGATTCCCGGAATAATGTAGAGGCCGGGGTCATGTTATACGCGGCACCGATCGCCCGCCTCATCGAGGAACTGACGAAGCTCCCGGGGATAGGCCCGAAGACGGCCCAGCGCCTTGCGTTCTGGCTGCTCAAGGGGTCGAACGAAGATGCGCGCCAGCTGGCGCAGGCCATTGTGGACGCAAAACAGAAGGTGACCTACTGCTCTGTCTGCTATAACCTCACGGACGAAGACCCTTGCGCGATATGCCAGGCGCCGTTGAGAGACCGGAGCATGATCTGCGTCGTAGAAGACCCCCGCGACGTGGTCGCCATGGAGAGGACCCGCGACTTCAAAGGGCTCTATCATGTGCTGCAGGGCGCCATCTCGCCGATGGAGGGTGTCGGTCCTGATGAGCTCCGCATCAGGGAACTGCTGTCGAGGCTTCGGGACGGCACTGTGAAAGAGGTCATCATAGCTACGAATTCGAGCGTGGAGGGCGAGGTGACAGCAATGTACCTCGCCAGGCTGATCAAACCCTACGGCATACTCGTCACGCGCATAGCGCACGGGCTGCCCGTGGGTGGCGACCTTGAATACGCTGATGAAGTGACCCTGAGCAGGGCGCTCGAAGGCCGCCGCCAGATGTAACAGGTCGGAATTACCATGAGATGCACCGGCCGTCGTGAGCCGCACCCCAAAACGCCGCGTTGGCTACCAGGAGACCAATCGCCGGCGCTTCCACCTGGAAAACCCTGGTTCATAGCACCTAATTCTGGATATCATACCGTCTAGCGCTCGTACCCCGGTGCATACAATGTCACCAGGGCGAGATTGACGGGAGGTGCCAGACGTGGCCAGTGGACAACTCGAGCGGCTGAACCTTCTGGCGGAGATCAGAGGGTGGCTGGGAATCCCGCGAGATAAGAAACCGCTGGTGCCACCTGAGGTGCATGCGCTCGAGCAGGCCCACACCGAACTGGTATGCGCGGTTGCGTACTTTGACTGTGTTACAGAGCCGGAACTGGTCGACCATGCGGTATACATGCTGGGCGCAGCGCAGAAGAAGTACAGCTACCTGCTCTCCAAAGCCAAGGAGAACAACATCCGGGTCAGCGGGCTTGACTGCCTCTTCCGGGAGGACGGCAAGACGGACGCACCCGTTCAGAACGAGCCCAGCGCGGGAGAGTAATCAGGCGCGCAGGCTCATCCGGTCTCACCACAAGCCTTCGCTCGCCTGCACATAACCAGGGAACTGAACGCGTATAGTTTGGCATAAGGCTAGGGAGGGTTCGGACGTGGACTACAACGCTGTGCTCGCGTATGCGTTCGGTCTCTTGCTCATCTACGTGTTGATAAGACTCCTGTTCACACCAATGAGATACGCCCTGTTCGTGTTGTATCATGCTGTCGTGGGTGGTCTCATTCTGTTTTGCATCAATATACCGGGCGCGTTTGTCGGTATCCACCTGCCACTTAATCCCATTTCCGCGATTTGTGCTGGGTATCTGGGCGTCCCCGGAGTCATCCTGCTGTTCGCACTCCAGCGCGTATTCGCATAACGAGCAGGCTCTCATAACTTGACGCCAGTTCGGCGTATTGTTTAGAATTAGGTAAACCAGCCTTGCCGAAAGCCCTCCCGGGCGAATAGGGGAGCGGCTTTCATTTTTCAGTCTAGGGCTAGAGGGTGCGGGACTTTTTCGTTTTGATTTCCAGACCGAGTCAAAAGGCCTGGTAAACCCCAAGATGAACGGATGGCCGGCCAGCGCCTGTTATACCACAACGAGGAGGATGGTGGATGCCTCAACTCACCGAAATCCGCTGGCATTCGCGCGGCGGCCAGGGGGCCAAGACTGCGGCTATCCTGCTGGCTGAGGCAGCGTCTGCCGCGGGGATGTACGTGCAGGGTTTCCCGGAGTATGGACCCGAGCGGATGGGCGCTCCGATGCTTGCGTTCAACCGGATATCCGGCGAGCCCATCAGCGTACACAGTCACGTCGAGGAGCCCGGCGTCGTCATGGTTCTTGATCCATCCTTAATAGGGAAAGTGGATGTGCTTGAAGGCCTGCTTGAGGGCGGAATCGTCATCATCAACACCGGCATGGCGCCTGAGGAGATGCGGGCGAAGATGCAGGGCAGCAACAGCTACAGGGTCTGCACGGTGGACGCGAGCAAGATCGCTGTCGACACGATCGGCCGGGACATACCCAACACGCCCATGATGGGAGCGCTGATGAAAGTCGCCGGCATCATGGACTATGCCGAGTTTGTGAAGATCATCCGAGAGCAGCTCGAGCATAAGTTCCGCTCGCGGCCCGAGATCGTGCAGGGCAACGTCAAGGCTATTGAAAGGGCCTACCAGGAGGTGAGAGGCTAGTGTCCAAAGACCGCCTTCCCGGATGGAAGGACCTGCCGCGCGGCGGCGTGATCCTTGAGGCCGGCAACGCGCGAGAGTACGAGACAGGCGAATGGCGTACGACCACCCGCCCCAAGTGGAAGCCCGAAAAATGCATCCACTGCCTCTTCTGCTGGGTGTACTGCCCGGACGCAGCCATACGAGTAGAGGACGGCAAGATGATCGGTATAGACTACAAGTACTGCAAGGGCTGCGGCATCTGCGCCAAGGAATGCCCTGTCAAGGGCAAGGCGATAGACATGGTGCCGGAAAACGAAGATGCATCTTAGGCGGGAGGAGACGCAGGTGAGCAACAAAGTAGCGCTTACAGGCAATGAGGCGGTTGCTTACGCCATGCGCCAGATCGATCCGGATGTGGTGGCAGCGTATCCGATCACGCCGCAGACAGACATAGTCCAGTGCTTTTCGCAATACGTCGCCGACGGCAAGGTGAAGACCGAGTTCGTCACGGTGGAAAGCGAGCACTCGGCGATGAGCGCGACGGTGGGCGCGTCGGCTGCCGGAGCGAGAGCGATGACGGCGACATCTTCCCAGGGCCTTGCGCTCATGTGGGAGATCGTGTACATTGCATCGTCGCTCAGGCTGCCGATCGTGATGCCCGTCGTGAACAGGGCTCTTTCCGCGCCGATCAATATCCACTGCGACCATGGCGACACGATGGGCGCACGGGATTCGGGCTGGATCCAGCTGTATTCGGAGAACGCCCAGGAAGTCTACGACAACACCCTTCAGGCTCTCCGCATCGCTGAGCATCCCGATGTGCTGCTGCCCGTGATGGTGTGCCAGGACGGGTTCATAACGAGCCACTCGCTGGAGAACCTGGTCGTCGAGGACGACGAGTTCGTGAAGCAGTGGGCGGGACCCTACAAGCCGGACAGGGCGCTGCTCGACCTGGACAGGCCGATGACCATCGGCGCTTTTGACCTCCAAGACTATTACTTCGAGCACAAGCGATCGCAGATCGAGGCCATGAACAATGCGGGCCAGGTGGTGAGGGCAGTCAGTGAGGAATTCGGCAAGAAGACCGGCAGAACATACGGCTTCTTCGAGTCGTACCGCCTGGACGGCGCCGACATCGCGATAGTGGTGCTGAACTCCACGGCCGGTACCGCAAAGCCCGTCGTGGACGCTCTGCGAGCCGATGGGGTAAAAGCCGGCCTGCTCAAGCCGAGGATGTTCAGACCGTTCCCGGCGGCCGAACTGGCGGCTGCGCTCAAGGGCGTCAAGGCCGTCGCCGTTATGGACAGGGCGGAAGGGTTCAGCGGGATGGGCGGCCCGATCTTCCCCGAGATCCGCTCGGCGCTCTATGAGGCCGAAGAGAAGCCCGCCGTGGTGAACTACGTGTACGGGCTCGGGGGAAGGAACGTAGGGATGAAAGACATCAAAGCAGTCTACGACGAACTCGCTCAGGTCGCGAAGACCGGCCATTACGGCCGGCTCGTAACCTACCTGGGCGTACGGGAATAGGGGTGGAATAAGATGGCGAATCTCAAAGAGCTTTCCACCAGGCCCGAGGCCCTGGGCTGCGGCCACAGGCTGTGCGCCGGGTGCGGCGCCGCCCCTATCGTACGGCAGATCCTCATGGCTTCGGACAAGCCGGTGGTCATCGCCAACGCGACCGGCTGCCTTGAGGTGTCCACGACGGTCTTCCCTTACACGGCATGGAACGTGCCCTGGATGCACAACGCATTCGAGAACGCGGCCGCCACGCTTTCGGGCATAGAAGCCGCGTATAATTCGCTCAAGCGACAGGGCAAGTACGACAAAGAGGTCAACTTCGTGGCGTTCGGCGGCGACGGCGGCACATACGATATCGGCCTACAGTCCCTTTCCGGCGCGATGGAGCGCGGTCACGACATGGTCTACGTGTGCTACGACAACGGCGCCTACATGAACACTGGCATCCAGCGCTCGAGCGCCACACCGCTCGGCGCCGACACGACCACCAGCCCCGCCGGCGAGGTGATCCCCGGTAAGCGCGGTGGCCGCAAGGACCTGACCGAGATCATGGTCGCGCACGGCATCCCGTATGTGGCGCAGGGCTCCCCGTCGCACTGGAATGACCTTGTGACCAAGGCCAAGAAGGCTTTCGACGTGAAGGGCCCGGCGTTCATCAACGCCCTGGCGTCATGCAACAGAGGCTGGCGGCACGAGCCCGCGGACACGATTGCCTTAACCAGGCTTGGAGTGGAGACCTGCTTCTGGCCGCTGTACGAGGTCGAAGAAGGCAAGGTGAAGGTCACCTACAAGCCGCGCGAGAAAAAGCCGGTGGTCGAATTCCTGAAGGCCCAGGGCCGCTTCAGACACCTGTTCAAGCCCGAAAACAAGCACCTGCTAGCCGCGATCCAGGCCGAGGTCGATAAGAAGTGGGAGGACCTGCTCAAGAGAGAAGCGTAGGGGAGACGGCGCGAAAGGGCGTTAGTCCCCAGATAGTCGGCATGAAGAGGCCTGGACTCCTCGGGCCTCTTTTCGTTCGTGCTAGCTCCGTCGAGCGCGCCGTCCAAGGCGACAGGCGACGCTCCCACGGCCACTGTTGTTGTCTTGAGAGGATTGCTGATATATGCTCGTAAAGAGCGGCATAGCCGAGGATAATACCTGCAAGAATACCAGTGACAGGAAATACACCCGACAGGAGGTGACGGGCATGGCTAGTGAGGTCAGAGTACGGTTCGCGCCGAGCCCGACGGGCTACCTGCACATCGGCGGCGCTCGGACCGCGTTCTTCAACTGGCTCTTCGCCAGGCACAACGGTGGCAAGTTCGTCCTGAGGATCGAGGATACCGACGCCGAACGCACGATCGAGGACTCGATCACGCAGATGCTTGAGGCGTTCAAGTGGCTCGGGCTCGATTGGGACGAAGGGCCGGTTGTCGGTGGCGAATATGGCCCTTACTTCCAGTCACAGCGGCGCGATCTCTACAAGGCGTCCGCGGACAAGCTCCTGGCCGGTGGTCACGCGTACTGGTGCTACTGCACGCCGGAAGAACTCAAGGCCAGGCGGGAAGGAGCCGTCAAGGAGGGCCGGGCCCCGATGTACGAGGGCGCCTGCCGCAACCTGACTGAAGCCCAGATACAGGCATGTGAGCGCGAGGGGCGCAAGCCTGCGCTCAGGCTCCGCACCCCCGACCACGGGATCACCGCGTACGATGACCTGATCAGAGGCCGGATCGAGTTCGAGAATGCGCTGATCGGGGACTTCGTGCTGCTGAAATCCGACGGCTACCCGACTTACAACTATGCGTGCGTGGTCGATGACTCGGCGATGCACCTGACATACATCATCAGGGCGGACGAGCACATCTCCAACACGCCTAAGCAGATAATGGTCTACGAGGCCCTGGGGCTCGAGCAGCCAAGGTTCGCCCACGTCCCCATGATCCTCGCTCCGGACCGGTCAAAACTCTCCAAGCGCCACGGAGCGATGTCCGTGCAGGAGTTCAAAGACCTCGGTTTCATGCCCGAGGCTGTGATGAATTACCTGGCATTCTTGGGCTGGACGCCAAACACGGGGTCGGAAGTGCTGACCGTGGATGAGATGGTCAGGCTCTTCAGGCTCGAAGATGTGTCGAAAAACCCCGCCATCTATGACCTGCAGAAGCTGACCTGGATGAACGGCCACTACCTCCGCAATACCGACCTGGGCAGGGTGATCTCGCTGGCCGTGCCGTTCATGCAGAAGGCGGCCCTTTTCGGCGACGTGGTGAGCGAGCAGGAGATCATGTGCCTGCGTTCGATCCTCTCGGCGATGCGGGACCGGGTCAAGACGCTCGTCGAGATCCCGGAGGCGGTCGAGTACTTCTACCGCGACCTCGACGGGTACGATGACAAAGGCCGCCGCAAGCACTTCTCAGACCCCAGTGTCGCGAGACTGCTGGAGGACGCTGCGTCGGCGCTTGAAGCTGTGGAGGGGGACTTCACCCCGGTGACTGTTGAGGCCGTCTACCGGAAGATAATCGAAGAGCGCGGGATAACAAGCGGGCAGCTGATCCACCCGACCAGGCTTGCGGTCACGGGACGCACCCTCGGTCCGGGGCTCTTCGATGTGCTTGCGCTGCTTGGGAAAGAGCGGTCGGTCGAGAGGATGCGCCGGGCGGCATGGGAGATAAGAAAGGCCGGCCCGGCAGGTTTAGCCGGCGGCTGAGATCAGACTGCTGCGCACACCGGTCAGCGGGAAACCGGCCTGATTCTACTACTCGTCAGCCGCCATGGTATTAACGTAGTCGTGAACATGGCAGTTACGGTTCTAACGGTAGCTTGTTATACCCTAGAGCTGTATCGCCGCACATTTGGATGCCTCGTTATCGTTGCCCACCCGATCATCACGCGTCGAGTTTCGTCGCTATCCCCAACAGCTCGGCCAGCGTGTCTATCCTGAACGCGCCTGTCAGATAGGGGTTCCAGGTTAGGAGCTTCTCTTCGCGGGTCGCGGCCTTCCCCATAGCCGTCTTGACCGGCTGAGGGCGCTCCACCCAGCGTCCGATTTCCAAGAAATCCGCGTCATACAGGATGAATGTAGGTATGCGTTCCACGCCCAGGTCGCGCGACGCTTCGCGTGTGTGGCAACGGAGGTCTATATTGCCCGCGACCTTCGCCAGCGCCGTGGCGACTGGCAGGTTCACCTTGGTGTCTATGCACCATGCCTCTGCGGCGGCATACAGGTGAATGCTCGAACCGGACATCTCACGCTGCCTTTCGGGCGCCTGCGCCATCTTCTCAGAGGCTTCCTGGCTCCGGACAAAAGCAGCCCTGTCCTGGTCGGCCATGCCCTTCAGGAACTCATCCAACGTAAGGCCTGAGTAGTATCTTGCGCTGTCCACGTTTCTTCCCCCCTCAAGGCAAGGAATACGGTCACTGGTAGAGTATTCTCCGAAATGTGTTCTGTCCAGGTCCCGGTGATTCCTCTGGTCCGAAAGATCACGTCCCGGCGCCGCTGAACGTCCTGACCATAGACGTTGAGGAGTATTTCCACACAGCTGTGTTCCAGCGCGCGGTCAGCGACGCCCGGCGCGCCTGCTTATGGCGCGGCGCCGGGCAAGGCGCGCGAGCGTTCGAAAGCCGGTGCGCCGAGCCCCTATCGTGGCTTCTCGATGTGCTTGAGGCGCGACGCCAGCGGGCGACGTTCTTCTGCCTGGGCGTTTTCGCGGAAAGCCACCCGAGACTCATCAAGCAGATCGCTCGACGCGGGCATGAAGTCGCTTGTCACGGGCACGAGCACCGCAGCGTCAAGGAAATGGACCCGGGCCGGTTCAGGGACGATGTGCTGCGCGCAAGCGACGCCATCGTCGGGGCCTGCGGGCAGGTGCCCGTCGGGTACCGTGCACCGGGTTTCTCGCTGGGCCCAGGTGACCGGAGACACCACGAAGTGCTTCGCGACCTCGGGTTCAGGTACGACTCGAGCGTATTTCCGGTGGCGCTGGCCGGGCCGGACCATGCGCGGGCCGCTCGCCTTCCGTGGGGAATCTGCCCGGGGCTGTGGGAACTGCCGGTCGCTGTGGCCGGATGGGGGCCGGTGCGGCTCCCGCTCGGGGGCGTGTTTTTCCGGGCGCTGCCTTACCGCGCGACCGCGATGGCCCTGAGCAGCATGAACAAGGATAAGACCCCTGCCATGCTGTATTTCCACCCATGGGAGTTCGATGACGGCCAACCCCGGCTCGCCGGGATAGGTCCCGTGGACAGGGTGAGGCAATACTGGGGCCTGGCGGCCAGCAGGGATAAGTTCGCAAGGCTGTGCGCAGGCTTTCGCTTCATGGCGGCGGTTGACGCCCTGGACCTCTTAGCATAGACACATAGAGTTTCCCTGGACTTCCCAACTGACGCTGGGGAAAGGAACGGTAACCATGTTTGACCTTGTCATCCGGAACGGGACCATCGTAGACGGCTCCGGGCGCGCCCGGTTCACGGGCGATATCGGCATATCCGGGCAGCGCATAGGCGTCGTCTCGCCAGTGCCGGGGTCGCTCACCGGGAGCGAGCATATCGACGCCGGAGGCCTGTGCGTTTCGCCTGGCTTCATAGATGTGCACTCGCATGCCGACAGGGCGGTCCTGACCAACCCGTACTGCAAGAGCTCTCTGTTCCAGGGCATAACGACGGTGTTCGCAGGCCAGTGTGGCGGTTCGCAGGGGCCGGTCAACGACGCCATGAAGGAGCGGGCGGCCGAGCGGGCCAAGCGGATGGGCGTCGAACCGCCCAGCGTGGACTGGCACTCCTTTGGTGAGTTTCTCGGCAGGATCGAGGATGTCGGCTGCGGAGTGAACCTGGGCATGTTCGTCGGCCAGGGGACGGTCCGCAACTATGTCATGGGGTATGAAGACCGCGAGCCCTCCGCCGAAGAACTTGATAAGATGCGGCTAACCGTGCGGGATGCCATGAAGGAAGGCGCGTTCGGCCTCAGCGCTGGGAGGACTTACATGCCCGGGCGCCTTGCCGGCCGTGAGGAAATCGCCGCGATGTGCAGGGAAATCGCTCCGTCCGGCGGGCTCTATGCCTGCCACATGCTGAGCGAGGGCGACGCAATCCACGAGGCGATCGACGAGCTGCTCTACGTGGCCAGGGCAAGCGGGGCGAGGCCCCACATCGTGCACGCCAAGGTCTGCGGCAAGCAGAACTGGGGCAAGGCGCCTTCCGTCCTCGAACGGATCGAGCAGGCCCGGGAAAGCGGGCTTGACCTGATGTTCGACGTCTACCCGTACATCTTCGCCCAGATCGGCACGCTACGGGGCATATTCACCGGCGTTGCGCCGAGACTCAACATCGGTGAACTGCTCAGCGCCCTCAGGGGCGACCCTGAGGGCGCCGCACAGGTGGCCCGGGACGCAGAGACTGAGATGGCCAAGATCGATCCGGTCCGGCTGAGGAACTTGCCACAGCGCGGGGTCGTCTGGTGCCAGAACACCAGGGAGCATGAGTGGAAGAGCCTCGAGGAAATCGCCGCAGACCTGGGCATAGGCCTGATACCGGCGGTCATCTGGCTTGGCGTTGAGAACCACCTGGCCGTCAAGACGGCGCTGATCATGAGCGAGAACGAAGTTGAGATGTTCATCAAACACCCGTTCTCGATGATATCCACGGACGCTAGCACGCAGGATGTCCTTGAGGATAAGTCGGGCGCCGGCCACCCGAGGACCTTCGGCACTTACCCGAGGGTGCTTGGCCGCTACGCACGGGACTTGGGCGCGCTTCCACTGGAAGATGCGGTCCGGAAGCTGACCTCGGTCCCTGCCGGGCGCATGGGCCTCAGCGACCGGGGACTGCTGAAGCAGGGCCATTTCGCGGACCTGGTGGTGTTCGACAGGCACACCGTCGGGGACTCCGGCAGCGTGGAGACCCCATCTGAGAAGCCTGCAGGCGTCAAGTATGTGCTGGTGAACGGATCGGTCGCCCTGAGGGATGGGGAGATAACCGGCGAAAAGGCAGGCAAAGTGCTGAGGAGGTAGCCCGCATAGCCTGCGCATCAGGCCGCAGGTTGACGCGGGAGGACGCTTGTCTGCATCTCGGGCCAGAGTTTCACGCGGGGCACCAGACCCCTCACGGCCGAGCAATAGGTCGCGAGGGGTTTCCTGTGAGATGGAGGGGAAGTTTCATCCTGTAATATTGCTGCATAATGATAGTGGGTGTTATAACGTTGTGACACATTTTGAGCGATATTGTCGCTGCCTGGTGGCTGGTGCTACTTCAGATGCCCGAGCGCATAAGAGTGATGCTCACAACGGAAGGCACTTACCCCTTTGCCAGGGGAGGCGTCAGCACCTGGTGTGACATCCTGCTCTCGAAGCTCGAGCAGATTGATTTTGTGATCTATGCAGTGATGATGAACCCCTTTGTGACCCAGACCTACCGCCTGCCGGGAAACGCCCGCCTGCTGCGTGTGCCTCTCTGGGGCACGGAGGAACCCTGCGAGCACCTCGCCGGCAGGCCCTTCTCCCAAGTCTATCTCGCCAAACGCAGGACCATCGAGAAAACCATCGCTTCACAGTTCCTGCCGCTCTTCCGGGACCTGATCGCCGAGGTCACGTCCGATGAAAAGGATCCCGCCCGCTTTGGAGCCACATGCGCCGGCCTGTACCAGCTCTTCGAGGAATACGACTACCGGGTGTGTTCCAAGAGCCCGGCCACGTGGGAGTGCTTCAAGCGGCTGGCGGCGCCCAACGCCCGCCCGGTCAGGTGGCCGGAGCCGACGCTGTTTGACCTTACCCAGAGCCTCGGCTGGCTCTACAGGTTCTTCATCATACTGAACACACCACTGCCCCGGGTGGATGTCGCGCACTCTGCGGCCGCGGCCTTCTGCGGCATACCAGCGGTGCTCTCACGCATCCTGCACAACACCCCCTACCTGCTCACCGAGCACGGTGTGTACCTGCGCGAGCAGTACCTCTCGAAGGGAAGGGCGGCCCTGCCGCCTTACCTAAGGAAGTTCCTGATGAGCTTGGTCCGGTCGGTGGTCGCGCTGAACTACCACTTCGCGGACCAGGTATCGCCTGTATGCGCTTACAATTCCCGCTGGGAGCGACAGCTCGGCGTGCGTGCCACGAAAATCCGCGTCATCCATAACGGCGTGGACCCGGCCGTGTTCGCTCCTTCGCCACACAGGAAGAAGAGCCCGCCTGCGGTCATCGGAGTTATGCGTATCGACCCGGTCAAGGACATCGAGACGCTTCTCTGTGCCGCAGCTCTTGTGCATGCCACCGCCCCGGAGGTCAGGTTCATCATCTACGGCGGGGTCACTATGCCGGAGTACTTCGACAGATGCCTGGCGCTCAGGACCCGGCTGGGACTTGACCGGGCATTCGTGTTCGCAGGCCACACCGAGAACGCGCCGGAGGCGTACCACTCTGGCGATATCGTTGTGCTATCGAGCGTGACCGAGGGATTTCCCTATTCGATAGTTGAGGCGATGATGGCCGGCAAGGCGATCGTCGCTACAGATGTTGGAGGCGTGAGCGAAGCTCTCGGCCCGGCGGGCATCGTCGTCCCGCCGCAGGACCCGGAGCAATTTGCCCGGGCCATCTGCTACCTTTTGGAGAACCCGCTGGAACGCGCGTCACTGGGCCAGGAGGCGCGCGAGCGGGCGCTCACCTACTTCACCACAGAACGGTTCGCCGTGCTGCACTTGGAGTGCTATGAGCGCCTGGCTCAACTCAGCGACCGGGAAGCCGAGTCTCGCGAACTTGCGCGCCGGACCCTGGCGCGACAGGCGCTGTTCGCCCACAGAGGCTTCGCGCTCGGCCTGTCCGGGAGATGGCCCGAGGCGGTCGCCGCCTTCAGGCTGGCCATTACTCTGGACGAATCCAGCGCAGCCGCACCGGCTCTGCGGATTCTCTTGGCAAGAGCGCTCGTGGGCATGGGCCACAGGAGCGCGGCGCAGGCCGAGATGCGGAAGGCCATTCAGGCGCGAAGCACACTGCACTCGCGCTCGCCCTCGCAGCTCGACCGGGCAGGTGTCGCCAGGGCCGGCCTAAACCCGGCTGGGGTGGTCTTGTGACACCCCGGTTCTCCATAAGGCCATGGGGCTACACCAGACGTGCGGTGGATGGCTTCATAGAAAGGCTCTACGCCTCCACCAAGATGTTTGTCGTGGATGCCTGCACCGAAACGTCGAGACTCGAGGCCGCAAACCTTAAGCTAGACCAGGAACTGGCTGAGATAGAGCGTGAGACCACCGGCCTGCAGGAGCGTGAAGCAAAGGTGGCGCGAGCCATCGCGGATTCTCGCAGCAGGGCCTCCCAGATGCTAGCCAACGCTCGTGACGACCTGGACAGGCGCCGTGATGAGGCTATGGCTGCGGAAAGGGGTTTCCGCAGCCTGACCTTCGTGCTCGAAAGCCTGCTCCAGCAGGCGGCCGGCGTCTCGGACCGTCCCGGGACAGTCCCCGACAGGACGGCACGAAGGCAGTGACACTCGGCAAGCGCGGCCTTCCGCACCTGGGGTTGGCCTTCTTGAGTTATGACAGGGCCGAGGTCAGAGCATTCTGCCGGGATCTTATGGCCTCTTCGAGCGCTGCTGTGTGGGAGGCCCAGACCGCTTTGGACCATGCCCGCGCCAGGAACAGGGCTCTATTGGCGGCCCGAGCACACGTGCAGTCCCGCCTGTCGCGCCTCTCGAGCCGCGCACAGGCCGTCGAGAGGCTTGAGGCATCAGTCGACGATACCTGCTTAAGAATCCTCGAGAAGGCCGGGGTGGAGGCCGACCACCTACTCGGGCTTGTCAGGCCGGAAATCGATTCCTGCGCCTCAGAGGCGCTGCGAATCGAGGCGGAAGCCAGCAGGGCCCGGGCAGGCCGCGCTCGCTTGCTGGAGGGTCTGAAAAGCCTATTGGGGCAGCCACGCGAAGGCCGCCGGGCGCCCGCGGGCACTCTGTCCAGAGTGGTCAAGGCGGTCGTGCCGGTCACACCGGTCGCACTGGAAGATGAAATAGACGCGCTGGAGATGGCGTATGTCGTCGGCAACATCGCCGGGCGAGACCTTGCCGGGGATGCCGGGACCATCATCAGGGCCGGCGGCCTGATCACAGTTGAGGCATACCGGCGCGCCGTCGCCGAAGGGAAGATCGCGGAGCTCATTGTCTACATGAGATTTCCAGGCGATGGCCTGGAAGCAGGGTGAGACCGGAGGAGGGGGAGCGGTGCGGGTAGGAGAGCTCGAACGGCTCTGCACGTCAGTGCTCGCCGTCTCCCGCGCGCCTGGAGACGAACTGGAGGTCGGGGCCGCGCTTGAGTCGCTGGGCTGGACCGACCAACGGGTCGCACAACGGTTCCGGCTGCAAGACGTGTTTGCGCTCGCCAGGGAAATATGGCCGGCGGTCCGGGCGCGAGCCGCAGCCCAAATCCCTGCCAGGGCCCGCGCCAGACCGCTGCTGGGGACGCTGGCCGGGGATGCCAGGAGCTTTCTGAAAGGCACGATATTCGCCGCCCCGATGATCATCTCGATCTTCGCCATGCTGACACTCAGGTATTCCCTCTGGGCGTACCAGTACCTTACCGTGGAGAGGGCGACCGCCATCGCGCTGGCCATAGTGCTGAGATTCCTCGCGACTGGGGGCTTCACGCAGGCCATCGCCCGTCGCGGGCTCATGTATGTGGTGCAGTCGGAATACGGCATGGCGAGACGCATGACATTCCTGCTTGCGCGGATGGGCGCGCTGGTCAGCGCCGTGCTCGGCGCGGGAATCCTCCTTGCGGGAATGGTCTTCCCGCTGTTTCCCCCGGCGATGACCCTCTCTATCGTCTCGCACTTCCTCCTTCTCTGCGCCATGTGGCTCTCTCTCACGATCTTCTACATGCTGCGCGCGGAGGTGCTGTTCACCGTGCTCGTTGGCGCCGGGACGTGGCTCGTCTGGGCGCTGCACGAGCGGTTTTACTTACCCATCACCACGGCGCAGGTGGTCGCGCTGTGCGCGACCAGTGCCGCAGGCATCCTGCTGGCCACCATCCTCTTCGCGCGCGAGGAGAGAAGAAAGGGCAGCCGTGGGTCGCCCAGGATGCCGCGAATGTCGATTGTGGCCTATACGGTGGCGCCGTACTTCACCTATGGGTTCCTATTCTTCCTATTTCTCTACCTGGACCGGCTCATGGCGTGGTCGGCCCACAGCGCTTTCATGCCGTACGTCATATGGTTCCGTGGGGATTATGAGCTCGGCCTGGACTGGGCCATGATGGGACTGGTGCTTCCTCTCGGCATGATAGAGGTCCTTATCTCGCGCTTCTCAGCGCGGCTGTCCGACCTGCAGAAGGAGTATACCGGTCCGCGCATCCGCCTCTTCAACTCCAGGCAGTACCGCGCCTACCTTGGGAGCCTTGCGCTCTGCTGCGTGGCAGCAGCTGCCGGAATGCTGGTGCCGCCCGTGCTCCTGGACATCACCCAAAGGCTTCTTCCCGGTGGGGCCGGGTGCACGCTCGACCCCGTCAGCGTCTTCACGCTGCGCACGGCGTCGATCGCGTATGCCCTCCTCGCCCCATGCATGCTCAACTGCCTGGTCCTATTCAGCCTTTCGGTGCCCGGCCCGGCGGTGGCCGGAATGGGTGCCGGCCTGGTTGTCAACTGCCTCGTGGGCTTTCTGCTCACAAGGCTCTGGCATTACGCCCTCGCAACCTGCGGGCTCATGGCAGGTGTTCTCGTCTTTCTGTTTTTCACGACACGGGCGTGCAAACGCGTGCTGAGCAGGATGGATTATCACCTGTACGCGGCCGCGTAGGGAGGATGCTGTGGGCACGGGCGTAACGTATACCATCCCGTTTGCCGCATCGGCGCTGGCGCGCGTGTTGCTTTCCGGCGCGCTTCTGCTATGCGTCGTGCCGGCTCTGGTCTTTGGCCAGAGCCGCCGTTGGACCACGGCCGATAAGGCTTTCGCCGGAATCACCAGGAGCGTCATGGCTGTCATCATCTCCGTCTACCTGCTTGCCGCGCTGAGGATTTACGAACTGCCCTCGCTCGCGGCAGTCTTCCTGGCGCTGGCGGGCCTGCGCATTGCCCGGCTACCCCCGCGCGCGCTGCGTGGCCGGCTCGATGCGACCGCTGCCGCGTTTCTCGACGTGGTGGACGGCAAACAGAACACCCGTATCCTGGGGCCATGGAACGCGGCGAGCCAGTCGGTGCGTCAGGCCCCCCGCCTCTGGCGCAGTATCATCACAGCCGGCACAGCGGCCATTCTGGTGGCCGCCGGGTTCCTCCGGCTGTACGACCCGTTCATCCATGCCGCGCCTGCCCTGTCAGACGCCTACGTCACGCTTGCCTGGATGAAGTAAATGGAATCAAAGCAGCTGTTCCATGATGGGGTGTACCCACACGGCTTTCACATCATCCTGTCAGCCCTGCGGAAGATCTCGGCCATCGACCCGCTGCTGGTCCTGAAGTTCGCGGGCCCGCTGGCGTCCCTGCTCACAGTGGCCGGTGCCTGGTATTGCGCCACCAGGCTGACCAGATCGCCCACAGCAGGCCTTGTCGCCGCGTTCGTGCTGGGCTTACTTCCCCGAACTCTGCCCCTGGACTACGCGCGGCAGGCATCCACGAACTCACAGGAGTTCGGAATGGCGTTTGTGCTGCCGGTGGTCGTGCTTTTGTCACGCTACCTGGACGAAGGCGATCACCTGGACCTCACCACGGCCGGGGCCGGCCTGGCGGTGACTGGCCTGGTGCACCCATTGCCCGCCCTGGCTGCCGCGACATACACCGGCTGTTGCCTAAGCGCTCACGCCATCTGTGGCAGCCTTGACCACAGGCGCGCCAAACGGGTCATATGGACCGGCCTGCTCGCCGCAGGGGTTTCAGCGGCGCCCATAGCGGCAGGCCTCTTGCATGGAATTCCTCTTCACCAGAGTTCGCTTGCCTTTGCGCTCTCGGGGGGAAACGCCGCCGGGCAGGGGTTGACTCCAGTCGCGCTGGCGGCCGTTTGCTGTGCCGCAGGTGGCATGGTGATCACCCTGTTTCGCCACGCGCGCGGCCGGTCGACATGGGATACCGGCGCCCGGCAGGGCCCCTCGCCTAAGGATTCTCTGGTGTGCCTGCTGGTGACCCTGGCGTCGCTTGCGATATGGCAGGCGTCGCGGCTGGGGCTGAGCAGTCTCGTCCTCTCCACCAGGGGCGGCGAATCCGGGAGCCCTGGCATAGCTCTCGGCATTTCCGCCGGCGTGGGAAGCCTTGCCCCGGACTCCCCGGTCCGGCGAGGCGCCGGCCGGCTGGTAGCCACGCTGGTCTTGCTGGGCCTCGGCATGACGGCGTGGAAGGCCGGTGTCCAGCCGGCGGCCGCCTACAGGATGCAGTCGGATGCCTGGGTGGACCAGTATCTTCGCATCGCGACCACACACACGCCCCACAAGTGGATGATCGTCGGCGGCGAAGAGGGATATGCCCTGGCGCTGGGCGCTGGTTGGCACATGAGCCTGCAGGAGTTTCTAGCAGCCTACGATCCCACGGCAATGCCTAATTTGCGCTTTGTCACTTGGGCCTTGTTCCTACTCCCCTATCGCTGCTTCGCCCAGAGAAGACCAGCCAGGCGCGGCCATCCTGCCGGCATCACGGGTGTTCCTGTTTCTCGAGAAGACCGTCTTCCGGCCAACGCCGGGCGCTCCCGGGCTCGGTTCGCCCGAGTCTGAGGCCCAGAGTGAACGCGCCGGCCTGCTGGCAGCGCGGTTGGGCGCTTGGATCAAGGCTTACGCTGAAAGGCACAGCAACATCTCTCTCTACTTCAGCGATCGCGACCTGGAAGTGTGGCTCATAGACCAGGGAGAGCCGCTGCGGGGCGACTGGCAACGCGTGTGGCGACCTGAGGGGCCTGGCTCGAGAGACGGAAGGTGACTTGAGGGAAGTGAAACGAGTCCTGATCCTGCCGCAGTTCAATGAGTCCAGGACTGTGCTCGAGGTCTTGAGCGGCGCCGCTCCAGAAGTGGACCACATAGTCGTGGTCAACGATGGGTCTACGGACACATCCGCCCTGCTGGTGACGGCATGGATGCTAAGGTCGCGGGACGGCGCCAAGGCCACGCTCATAAACCTTGGGAGAAACCACGGCATGTCCGGGGCCCTGCTTACGGGTCTCTGCTACATTTGGAGACTCATGGAGGCGGGCATGCTGTCGGAATCCGACATCGTGCTGACGATGGACGCCGACGGGCAACATGACCCTGGCGATATCCCGGGGCTGTGCACTCAGTTGGAGCAATCGGACGCGGCCCTGGTGCTCGGGAGGAGGGATATGGGAAGCTATCCGGCCTTCAAGCGCTTCGGAAACACCATCCTTTCTGCGTGGGCCACGTGTTTGTCGGGTAGCCGCTATATCGACGTGGAGAGCGGGTTCCGCGCCATGCGCGCCTGGGTCGTCGCGGACCTGCTCAGGTTCTTCACGGGTTGGAAGTACACATGCGCTCAGGAGATCGGGATCATCGCCTCAAGGGCCGGTCACAGGGTGGACAATTCGCACCCTGTGAAGGTGCGCTACTACCGGGACGGCGCACGCGTAAGGGATGGCCTGGCCAATATGCTCATGGGGGCCTGGGCGTTTGTCCGGGTGGAGCTCGGCCTGGCAAGCACGCCGGGGGCCAGGGCGGACCGGGTGCTGAAACGGGCGAGCGTCGTTTCCGCCGCGGACCTGGAGCGGCGCGTGGAGGCACGCTGAGATGGGCGAGATCACCCCACCCCCGGCATCCAGGCCTCCCGCGGGCGTCCAGGCGTCCCAACTCACCGGCCCGACCATGTTCTCGGGCATCAAGGTGTTCGTGACCGACGGGAACCAGCGGAAGGCGCTGGCGGCGACTCGTTCCCTGGGACGGAAGGGCGTACGGGTGGTTGTCGGCGAGGAGACCAGAGCGCCTGTGGCTGCCTTCTCCCGGTACTGCTCGGAGTCAGTCGCCTACCCGTCCGCCGCCGGCAGGCCAGCCGGATTCGAAGAGTTCCTCAGGCTGTTCCTGCGGACACGGTTGCTCGACGCGTTTTTCCCAATGGACGACGCAGTCTGTGATGTGGTGACCTCAGCCCTGGCTTCGGGCTGGAACCCGGGCGTACCAGTGGCGCTCGCGCCGCCCAGCGCGTATATGGCCGCACGCGACAAGTTCCAGACCTACGAAATCGCGGCCAAGCGGGGGCTGAGGCATCCCGCCACGGAACTCCCGGACAGCTCTTCATCCGCGCTCCGGGCGGCGAGGCGTCTGGGTTTCCCGTGTGTGCTGAGGCCCCGGAAGACATCTGGAGGCCGGGGGCTCAGGTATATCCGCACAGAGCGGGACTTCGTGGCGGCATATGAATCTGTGCAGAGAGAGCACGGCCCGCCCCTTGTGCAAGAGTTCATACCACCGGGAGACCGGTTTGACGTGTGCATGCTGTTTGACAGGGATGAGGACTTACGTGCATCGTTCGTGCAGCGCGAGCTCAGGAACTATCCTTTGGACCGGGGGCCAAGCACGGTGCAGGAAAGCACAGTGAGGCCTGAACTGGTGGAAAGCGCCACACGCCTTCTCGAGAAGACGGGCTGGAGAAGCGTCGCCGAGGTCGAGTACATGGTGGACCGGCGCGACTCAAGGCCAGTGCTCATGGAGGTGAACCCGCGGTTCTGGGCTTCGCTCGCGTGCGCAGTGGCTGCCGGAGTGGATTTCCCGGCTCTCGCGCTCCTTGAGGCGCTGGGTGAAGCGGTGCCGGCAACTCACGCATATGTGCCTGGGGTTCGTGTGAAATGGCTGCTGCCGGGGGGCATACTTCACGCGGCGGCGTGCCTCTGCGCAGGACGTCTGCCCAGACCGTTGCCTCCTGCTCCCGGCGGGGAGCGAAAGGACATCTTCGAACCAGATGATCCGTGGCCGGTCGCGGGTGTGCTTTCCGCAATAGCCAGCCATTGTACGGACCGGGAGATGTGGCGGAGGGTGGTCAGGCGATGAGAGATGCGCCCGGAGGTCTTTGCGATGGATGAGGAAGGGCTTCGGGTAGCGCTGCCTGCTTGCGCGATACTCATGCTCCTCACGGCGGTGCTGTGCTTGCTGCTGTTACGGGCGCGTAGAGTCGACCGGGCACGCCTCGATGTCCTCATGAAGGTGGTGAGCGACGACAGCGGCCCGCCTGACCTGAAGAGGGTGGCGGCAAATGTGGTCGAGGCGTCGGGCAAGATCGTTTCCGCTCCTGGCCACTACGTCTACTGGCGGACCAGCATGGCCGCGGATGCAACCCTGCTTGCGCTGGACAGCGAAGCATTGCGCGCAAGGGTCGGGGTCAGCTACTCAAGCATCGCCGAACTCCAGGACTCCGGGTACCTGCCGCCCTTCACGCTGCATCTGCGCGGGAGGCCACCGGAGGCGGCAGTCACCAGCGAGGGGGATCTGAGGTTCGTCGACGTCTCTCTCGGACGCGATCACTCTGGGTTGCTCCGGGTTGGACCGTTCAAGAACCCCGTACCCCCCAGCACCCTCAGGTCACTGTCGCTCCTCGGAAGATGCGCCGGGCGTGTTCTCGATCTTGCCTCCCAGGTGAGCATCCTCGCCGGAGATCTTGGGGACGCAAGGGTGAGGGCAGCCGTGGCAAGCGCGACCAGCATCGGCGGGGGCCAACTGGCCGAAACGCTGTTGGGCCTGGTCGGGCGGGTCTCCAGGGCGGCTGCGGGGGTGCTCATTTCGGCCACAGAGCAGGAACCGCGCATCGCTGCGGCCTGGGGGTTGTCCGGAGAAGAGGCACGGGCGGTAGAAGATATGCTGCCGTCGGTTATCGCCGCGCGGGGAGCAGGCGACAAGCCGGGCGGGGCCGGCCTACGGGAGCCCGACCCGAACGGTGGCGTCCGCCGCCTTGGGCTGAAGCCCGTTCTGTTCCCTGCCGGCAGCCAGCATTTGCTCGCCATCTGGATGAGACCACCGGGCGCGCTCCCGGAGCATCTTGCAGAGGCGCTCGGGGCCGTGGCATCCCGGATCGGCCAGGCCATGGGGCAGGAAAGGCTCCTCCGCCAGATGTCGGTCACGTATGTCGAAGCGCTGAAAGCCATCGTCGTGGCGATGGATGCCGCAGATCCGTACGGAGCCGGACACTCCGCCCGAGTGGCGCGCTACTCCAGGGCGATCGCCGCCCAGATGGGCCTGCCGGACCCCGGTACCGTCGAACTGGCGGGCTTCTTGCATGACATAGGCATGGCGGCGCTCGACGAGGCCGTGCTGTTCAAGACCGGCAGGTACGATCACAAAGAGCATGAGGAGATGAAAGGGCACGTGGAGCTTGGGGGAGCGCTGGCCGAGCCCGTGCGGGACCATGATGGGCTTGGAGCGCTGGTCAGGCATCATCACGAACGGTGGGACGGCTGGGGGTATCCCGACGGGCTGCGTGGAGACTCGATTCCGCCCGGCGCGCGGGTGCTGGCCGTGGCCGATTCCTTCTGCGCCGCCACGTCAAGCAGGGCATACAGGCCTGCGGCTGCCTTTGACGCTACGGTCAAGATGCTCGAGACCGGCGCCGGTTCCCAATTCGACCCTGCGGTGATCCAGGCGTTTCTCCAATGGTGGGTGGACAAGCAGCGGCTCGCGCCAGTGGACAAAAGCCTGGAGCCGTGTTGGGAAATGGTCTTATGTCCGCCCTCTATCGCCGCATCGTGCCCGGCCTATGGCGCGGACATTGCCTGTTGGACCGTGGCCGGCGTGAAGTGCTCGATGCACGGGGCTTCCTGCGAAACCTGCATCGTGCGCACAGAGCACCTCAGCCGCAATGCACGCCGCTAACGCACCGCGCCAGCGCGACGAGGCCTACCGAGGCCCGGACCGCAGCGCACGCCAGCGCTTTCTTGACGCACGTAACTTCGTGGTCTTCTACGGCTATGGACACGCTGAGGAAGTCCAGCGCTTCGACATCGCGATCCTCGAGCCGGCAGCCTGGGATGGCGATTCGGTGCTGCGCCTCAAAGACGCCGGGTTGGTCGTGCTTGCGTACCTAAGCCTGCTTGAGCCGCAGCCAGGCGAGGCGCTCGATGGGTTCGGCCCGTCGGACTTTCTCTCGGAGCGAGCGGCTGAGGCGTGCGGCCACCAGCAGCTGATCGTCGATCCGGGATCGCCGCGGTGCATAGAGCGCGCCCAAGCAAAGGTCACAAACGCGATGCGGCTGCACTTCGATGGGCTATTCATAGACACTGTGAGCGATGTCGAGAGGCCCGTGCTGACCAGGTTTGACGGCAGTGTCGCGCCGGCAGACCAACTCGCGCTGGCGGTGGTGCACGCGATCGCGAGCATCCGACAAGCCTGGCCGAGCGCAATCCTGTGCCAGAACATGGGCCTCGAGACGATCTGTCGCCTCAGCGTCGGCAGCGTAGACGGATTCTGCTGGGAGAACTTCAACAGGTGCCCACAGAACAGGTGGTTCTGGAAGACGCTTGAATGGCTGGCCGGCCTCGGGCCTGAGAAGAGGGTGTTTCTTCTCGCTGAGGGCGGCGACTGCACAGTCACGGACAGCCAGCGCGACATCGAGATGGCGAGTCGAGGTCAAAGCCTCGGTTTCCTGACCTATCTCGCGCCGCGGGGCTATTCAAGCGGCGTCAACCTAATCGAGGCACTAACCAAAGGAACGCGATGAGCCTGATGCCACCAAAATCCTTGAGTATGAAGAGCAGGGTCTATTGCGGTTTGTTATGTCCCCACAGATGTCCGACGACTTGTTTGGTGCTTTGCAGTATGTATTCCAGCAAAAGCGCGTCTCATTGAGAAAGCAGACCGAGTTCGACCGCGGCCTCAGACACTGCCTCCTGCGAAGCCATCATCACGACCCCGTATCTTCAGTAAACTACTCTACACATGATCCCGAAAGCGAATTCGTAGCCTGCGCAATTGAGGCTCCGAAATCCGCATTCTAAGGCCTAGAGAGTTTATACCGTTACTCGAGGCAATGGTCAAAGAAAATGCCATCTAGAGATTGCTTGCTACATTTGGCGGAGAATCCTAACCGGGCTACCACCTGCCGGCGCGTAAACTTGACAATGAAAGGTGCATTTCATATCATTAGTAATGCGCAAAAGCAGTTCGTGAGCGCGGCGATGGGGGATCGGCTAGTGGTAGGCCAGCAGACTCTGGATCTGCCTGCGGAGGTTCGACCCCTCCTCCCCCAGCCAACCATCAACATAGAGCGTGACCAGGCTTATTGCCTGAGCAGCCTTCTTCAGTTGCCTGACGCAGCCTCCTTCAATCACAGGGAGGCGTTTTGTTTTTTGCTTCGAATGTAATTGTCCTAGTACCTTATTTGGAGGCGGCGCGGATGGCAATAACTCAACGAGTGACTGGGCAATGGGCGTCCGATGGTCTAGTTTGCAAGGATGCCCGCGGGCTTACGCTCAAAGCTGAAGGAGAAGGCGGGTTTGTGGCCAGCGATCTCATCCTGTTGTCGGTGGCCGGGTGCAGCTCGGCGACACTGCAGGCTTTGCTCAAGCGCGATTCGTGGCAGGCAAGTTCGTTCGATGTGAGCGTCGAAGGAGACCGCCTTGAAACGCGCCCGCGGATTTACACCGACATAAGAGTGCATTACATCATCAAATGTCCGGGCTTGAAGAAGGAGCGGCTCGCCGAATACATCAACATCGTCGGTCAAGTTTGCCCGGTAATCCAATCGCTGAAAGCCAGGGTTGTGCTGACGTTCCAACTGCTCTAGGCATTCAGGAAAGCGAATGTCGTACCTGCGGCGACTTGATTTCCGGCAGAAACCGTGCTATCGTAACTACTGCGATCGAGACGGGTTCGAATCTTCGGCACAGTATCGCGCCGGTGGAGCCAGAAGAGCCCGGTGCTGGATGCCTGGCCCCATCGTCTAGAGGCCCAGGACACCGCCCTCTCACGGCGGCGACAGGGGTTCGAATCCCCTTGGGGCTACCAGTTTTCTGCATGTAGTTTGTTTGTGCTTAGAGGTATGGCTGAATGTCGTGCCGCAAGGCGCCTTTTTTGTCGAAACAGGTCGTAAAAAAATAAGTCTTCCGATTCGCGGAGATAGTATATAAGCAGGTATCTTTTCGAATAGAGCAACAACGAGCGGTGATGTGATTCTCCCGTAAGTGAGTTGACAACCGGAGTGCTGCCTGCTAACATAGTGAACTGCGGCCCCGCGAGCGGCCCTTCAAAAAAGGCCCCGCGGCAAGCCGGAAAACAAATCACCTCGATCTTTGAAAACTGAACAGTGTGCTCTGCAAGATGTATCTTGCGGGGAACGAGGCAAGTGCTTCAAATGTAATTCGAGCCATCAACATCAGGCTTGAAGGTACGAAGAAGGAGCCCGGAAGGGCTTCAACATACTACCGGAGAGTTTGATCCTGGCTCAGGACGAACGCTGGCG
>JAUYEF010000422.1 GCA_030691635.1 Bacillota bacterium | reverse complement strand
TTAGCTCGCGCTCCGCTGCAGTTCCTTCTGGATGAACGCGAGGAAATCGCGGTTCGACTTGGTCTTCTTCAGCCTGTCGATGAGCATCTCGAGCACCTTGTCCGGCTCCATGTTGTTGGTCGCGCGGCGGAACAGCCAGATAATCTCAAGTTCATCGGGGCTGAGCAGCAGTTCTTCCTTACGAGTGCCCGATCGCTTGATGTCTATGGCCGGGAAAATCCTGCGCTCCGAGAGTTTCCGGTCCAGGTGCAGCTCCATGTTGCCCGTGCCCTTGAACTCTTCGTAGATCAGATCGTCCATGCGGCTGCCGGTATCGATGAGCGCGGTGGCGAGGATCGTGAGGCTCCCGCCTTCCTCGATGTTTCGCGCGGCGCCGAAGAACCGCTTGGGCTTGTGCAACGCCACAGGGTCCATACCGCCGGATAGCGTCCTGCCGGAAGGCGGCTCTACCAGGTTATACGCCCGGCCGAGGCGTGTCAGGCTATCCAGCAGGATCACGACGTCCTTCTTGTGCTCGACGAGCCTCTTCGCCCGCTCAATGGCCATTTCCGTGACTCTGATGTGGTTCTCGGGGACCTCGTCGAACGTTGAGCTGATGACCTCGCCGCGGACCGACCGCTGCATGTCCGTGACTTCCTCGGGTCGCTCGTCGATCAGCAGCACCATCAGGTGAGCATCGGGGTGATTCACCGCAATGGCGTTCGACACGTGCTTCAGGAGGATGGTCTTGCCTGCCTTCGGCGGGGACACGATCAGACCGCGCTGACCCGTCCCAATCGGCGCAAATAAGTCCATGAGCCGCCCGGAGATTTCGTCGCGGGCCGTCTCCATTATGAAGCGCCGGTTGGGGAAGATCGGGGTAAGGCTGTCAAAGAATGGCCTGTCCTTTGAGACGTCGGCGTCGACGCCGTTGACGGCCTCCACACGGAGCATGGCGAAGTACCGCTCATTGTCCTTCGGTGGGCGGACCTGGCCAGTGATGATATCCCCGGTCCTGAGGTCGAACCTCCGAATCTGCGAGGGCGACACGTAAATGTCGTCGTGGCTGGCGAAATAGAGGTTCGGACGGAGGAAGCCGAAGCCGTCTTGCATGATGTCCAGGAGCCCTTCGGCAAATATCAGGCCGCCTGCCTGGGTTTTTGCCTTCAGGATTTCGAAGATGAGCTCCTTCTTCCTCATCGCGCGGTAGGCGGGGATGTTGAGATCGCGGGCTACTGTGTGGAGCTCAACAAGAGTCTTCGCCTCGAGCTCGCTCATGCTCAAGGGGCTTTCACCTCGATAGATAGATTTTTCCAGAGAGGAACACAGGTATTCAGAGAGTGTCTAAGACCGGAAAGCGTTCCGGATATGGCTCTCAAGAGCTAAGACCCATCCTTCTAAGGGGCTTCCAACAGAGGAGTCTCAAACACTGAAGCCGGCAAGTCCAGGTGGAATAACCACGTGGGATTCAGGCTGGGACCCACCCAACCGCTCCAATGTTACCACTTTACGTTATGTAGGTCAATGCTGGAAATATGCAGCGCTATCCTGTAACCTTCTTCCAGTCTGCCAGGAACCGCTCGACGCCGGTGTCGGTCAGGGGATGCCGGAACATCGCGTCCAGCACTGCCGTCGGGACGGTCGCGATGTCCGAGCCCGCCTTAGCGGCCTCGATCACATGCATGGGGTGCCGCACGCTCGCGGTGATAACTCGCGTGGCAATATCGTAGTTCTCGTATATCTGAACAATATCTCGGACAACTTGCATGCCTTCATTACCCGCGTCGTCAAGCCGGCCTACGAATGGGCTCACGTACGTCGCGCCTGCCAGCGCGGCAAGCAGCGCCTGGTTCGCGGAGAAGACCAGCGTCACGTTGGTCTTGATTCCTTCACCGGTCAGGACTTTGCACGCTTTCAGGCCCTCCCTGGTCATCGGGAGTTTCACGACAACGTTTGGCGCCAGAGCAGCAAGAACCCTGGCCTCTTCGATCATCTTTGGCGCTTCGAGGCTGAGCACTTCAGCACTCACCGGACCGGGGACGATGGCGCAGATTTCCTTAACTACGCTGTGGAAGTCCCGCTTTTCCTTCGCCACGAGCGAGGGATTTGTGGTTACACCAGAGATGACACCAATCTCTACCGCTTTCCTTATGTCGTCTATGTTTGCTGTGTCCAGGAATAGCTCCACAGGTCAAAATCCTCCCCCGGGGCGCGGGCCGCATTTGTTATAGATGACTATAACCTATCTTAGCCTGAATTGGAAGGTTTCAGCCAGGAAGGTGGGGCTGAGGGCCATGCCGTCGGGGTTGTGATTGCTACTGGCGGGCTTGCGGCTACCGAAGGCGGGGCTGTGGCCGTCCCGGCGGCCTCCGGCAGTATACTTCGATGTGCCCACAGCATAGCTTTCTGCCTGGACCTCTGCCTACAGCAGAGCTTCCGGACAAAACCTCTGCCGTAGGACATAGAAGCGCTGCCGGTTGTGCTCACGGCAGAGCTTTCCGCCCAAGCCTCTGCCTACGGCAGAGCTTCCGGGCAAAACCTCTGCCGTAGGAGATAGAAGCGCTGCCGGTTGTGCTCACAGCACAGCTTTCCGCCCAAAGCTGTGCTCACAGCATAGCTTCTGGACAAAACCTCTGCCGTGGGGCACACGCGCCTCGCCCACCGTGCTGTCCCATGCCGGCGCGTGCTGTCCCGCGCTGTCCCGCAATACTCCTGAAGTCCGATCGCCCGAAGCCGACCATCAAAAGTATCATTGCCGAAGTTAAAATGACTTTGGTCGCCGGAAGTGAATTGACCCGCCCCACCAAATAAGGATGACCCGCCACCGCTAAGGGCGGGTCATCCCAGCCGGCCACTTTGTGGCCGTGCCGCAGCCGTTACTTGAGTGCTGCTAGGGCACTATCGTGATTACCGTGATCAGGTTGGACACCAGGGTGATCTGGACAACCGTCGTCCCGTAGACAAGACCTGCGGGCAACGTCACACCGCTTGCCAGGTAGTACGCAACGGTCGTGCCGGATACCTCGAGCGTTACCTTGGTCCCGATCGCGTCCGTGGTCACGCTCATCACTTTGCCCTGGATGATATCCTTGGTGATCGTGATGCGGCCTACCTTGTTGACACCACTGTAGATGAGCATCTGGACTTCATCG
>JAUYEF010000112.1 GCA_030691635.1 Bacillota bacterium | reverse complement strand
CCATTCGTTGTTGCTTGGTCGTGGAGCGAGTCCACGACTCCAATGTCGCCTTCTCTTCAGGCGTTAGATTGACAGGGGTGGGTTGATATCTCATACCAATAGCATACCATATTACCCTTACTATAGCAAGTAAGTACTAGTAGCCAACGCAGCGTCATCGTCCAGCCACAACTGGCCAAACGCACCAACGCCGCTCACGACTCTCCGTCTGTCCAGCGCCCGCTGCGTGGCTTACCGCAAACCGCCGATTGACTAATACTGCAACTCCGCCCGGATCACATTTCTCAGCGGCCGTCCGTCGAGAAAGCGCCTCAAGTTATCGATGAACAGGTCCGTTATGTTGATGTCTTCGTATTCCGCGCAGCTTGCGGAATGTGGACTGATGATGACATTTTCCATATCCCACAGAGGGCTGTCCGGCGGCAGCGGCTCTTTCTCGAACACGTCCAGCGCAGCGCCGCGCAGGTGACCGCTCTGCAGGTGCTTGATGAGAGCCGACTCGACGACCGTCGTGCCGCGACAGATGTTGATGACGACCGCGCCTGGCTTCATCACGGATAGCATCTCGTCGTCTACCAGGCCGAACACCTCCGGTGTCGCCGGCACAGATACGACCAGGTAGTCGCACTCCGCGAGCATCGCCCTGAGGTCCGACGGCGCGTACAGCTTGTCGACATGCAGCGTCTCCGGCTTGATGCCCGTAACAGTCCGCTTCGTGCCCAACACCCTCATCCCGAGCGCCTGCGCCTGGCGAGCGACCTCGGTGCCGACATTGCCCAATCCGATGACGGCAAGCGTCTTGCCGCGCAACTGCCCGGTGCAGTAACGCTCGAACTTGTGTTGCCGCTTAAGGTTGTTCATGTGGAACATGTCCTTTGTGAAACTCAGCATCGCCCACGTCGCAAACTCGGCCAGCGGCATGCTGTGAATGCCGCTCGCGCTTGTGGTGACGATCCCCTGATCGGCCCAGCCATGCTGCGCGACAACAGAGCCGATGCCGGTGCTCGTGCCCTGAATCCACACGAGGTTGGGGGCGAGATCCTTGAGGTTTTTCATGTGGCGCGAGTCGAAGCCGAACATGACATCCGTTTCCTTGAGATGCTCAAGCCATCTGGCCTCTTTTTCCGGAGTCCACTCCATGGGCTGGCCTTTCCGGTCGGCCGTGTACCGTTGCTTGGGCACAAGCGTTTCATCGTAGACCAAATTGACACGGGGGTCGACCTTGCCGATGAGGCGAAGGCTCTCGTCGGGCATCGGGACGGCTACGACGACGTTGACTCCGGAGCCCGGGGAAACCGGAGATTCGCGGTAGTTCTTGTGGGTCATCTGGTTGCCTCCATTGGTGAGTGTATTGGCGTCTCTGCTCTACCATTTCTTGAAGAAGATGCCGACAAAAAGGCCTGTGCCCTGCAGCAGTATGAGCAGTGTGGCGTTCATGAACAGCGGGTGGGTTGCCCACCCGATGATGAAGTCGAGTCCGAGCGGCATGCCAATACCGTGCATCGCAGCAGCGAGGAATGCGACGAGCAGCCCCAGGCTCAGCGCGTCCATGCCGAGAAGCGAGAGTAGGAGAGAGGATAGCTCGTCGCACACCATCGTGGCCGAAAACCCCTGTGCCACCATAAACGCGTAAAGCAGCGCGGTAGGTATCTTGACAGGCGCGAAATCTGTGAAATTGACATACGTGAGGACCATCAAGAACCCACCCGTGAGGCCCAGGAGAGTAAAGAGGACCGTTCTCAGATATCTGGGCATGGTCTCCCTCATGGTGTGGGCGCCCCACCTGCCTTTTGCACGTTGACGCGGAGCGGGATCTTTTGCCTGACGCCCGGGACTATGAGATTGGCCGACCCCGAGCCGCGCCAGTCAAGAGGGCCCGTTCCAATGCGTGCAGCATAATACGGTTCAAGCGTGACACCGAATGTCACGGGCCACGAACCTCCCGGCGGGACGGTGAGGACCGAATTTGATTCCCCACTGGTGAAGATAAACTCACCGTTTACGTAAAAGCTCAGACGGAGGTCGGTGATCATGACCTCTGTCCCTGCTTTGTTGTCGATTCGAACGATGGTGGTTATGTTGCGCGATGTCGGGTCAAACGCGACGGATTCCATCGCAAAAGTCGTAAGCCGCGCCGTCTCAGCACTCGCCACAAACTTGTTAGCCGTCACGACTGCCAGGTAGCCTGCCAGCACAGTGACGGCCAGCATTGCCCAAATGAGAAGCGAGAGCCGCCGAAGACGCTCAGATTCTGCCCCTGAGCCTTGGGTCGAGAGTATCACGCAACCCGTCTCCAATCATGTTGATCGCGAGCACGCTCAGCATAATCGCGAGCCCGGGGAACGTCGCGGCCCACCAGCAGACCCTTATGAAGTTTCGCGACTCCGACAGCATCAGTCCCCATTCTGGTGTCGGTGGCTGGGCGCCAAGACCCAGGTAACCGAGGGACGCGGCGGTCAGGATTGCGCCCGCGACACCCAGGGTGCTGAACACGATAACAGGCGCCACGATGTTCACCAAGATGTGCTTGAACATGATTCGCGTGTCGCTCGCGCCCATGGCCTTGGCGGCGGAGACAAACTCGCTCTCTTTGATACTCAGCACACTGCTCCGGACAAGCCGTGCCCACCTGGGAGTGCTGCCGATGCCGGTGGCTATCATGACGTTGAGCAGCCCGGGGCCCAAAAAAATGATGATGACCAGGGCAAGCAGCAACCCGGGGAACGCAAGCATGATGTCGATGATCCCGCTGATGACCGAATCCGTGTATCCACCGGCAAAACCGGCGATGAGCCCGAGGACAGTGCCTGCGGATCCGCCGATGCCGACTGAAACAAAGCCCACAACCAGCGACAACCGGGCACCGTAAAGCAGCCGGGATAGTACGTCCCGCCCGAGCTGGTCCGTTCCCAATGGGTGTTTAGCGCTGGGAGGCACAAGCTGGTCATCTTGGTTGATCTCTGTTGGGTTAAAAGGTGATAACACTGGGGCAAGCAGAGCGCCGAAAACAAATATCGACAGGATGACGGTGCCTATGATGACTCCCCTAAGCTTGAAAAAGCGGCGCAACTGGGTGCTATTTGACTTACCCACCTTTTCGGCAGTCCTGGGAGACTGTGCGAGTTCTTGTTCTGGCACTCTGAGACCCTCCTGCCTAGCTGTAACGGATGCGCGGGTCGAGCGTCCCGTATAAGATGTCAACAAGCAAGTTTGCTATGACGTATGAGATCGCCATCATAAGCACGGTCGTCTGGACCACCGGGTAATCCTTTTCCCAGATCGCGTCAACCGCGATTCTGCCGAGGCCCGGCCTGCCGAACACATTCTCAATGATGACAGAGCCGCCGAGCATGTGGCCCAGCGAGAGGCCCACGACAGTCACCACCGGTATCATCGCGTTGCGGAGCGCGTGCTTGGCCACCACAATCCGTTCAGAGAGGCCTTTGGAGCGCGCCGTGGTGATATACTCCATGCGCAGCACTTCAACCATGTTCGCTCGCGTCAGCCGGGCGACCAGCGCCGCTCCGCCTAGCCCCATGGTTACGGCAGGGAGAACAAGGTGTCTCCATGTGCCTGAGCCGATAGGCGGAAACCAGCCCAGCTTGAGCCCGAACACCATCATGAGCATGAGGCCGAGCCAGAAACTGGGCGCGCATACACCTCCCACCGCGAGAATCATCGAAACGGTGTCAAACGCCGTGTTCTGCTTAACGGCAGCGACCGTGCCGAGGACTACACCGAGAGTGATACTGATAGCCAGTCCGGCAAGACTGAGCTCGATGGTGTCCGGAGCATTCTTGGCTATCATGGTAATAACTGCTCTCTTGTTGCGCCAAGACTGCCCGAAATCCCCATGCAGAGCATTCCATACAAACCGTGCAAACTGGATATAGAGCGGCTGATCCAGGCCCATCTGCTTCCTCAGCTCCGCGATCTGCGCATCACTGATGGTTCCCTCAGTAGTAGGCGCTGTGCCTGTCTGGTGCTGCATCAAGAGCTCGCGCACCGGATCCACGGGCATAAAATGCAGCACGAGGAAAACCAGCAGCGACACACCGAGCAGGACAAGGATTGAAAGCAAGAGACGGCGGTTGATGTACTGCCTCATCCCTCTGAGAACCTACATTGCTCGGACATCCAGGCGGGCTGGTTTGCCAGCCCGCCTGGTAAGTTACCACCCTACTTTGCTGTCGCTGGCTTGAACTGCTGGAATATCGGGTTGCCGCCAGGGCTGAACTCCATGGGGCTAAACTTGCTCGAGACTGCCCAGATGTACTGGTCCTCGTACGAAGGGATCCACCAGCCGTTGCCCATGATGTACTTCTGTAGTTCCAGGTATATCGCCTTACGCTTTTCGAAGTCGGCAGTCTGCCGGCCCTGATCGAGAAGCTGGTCTAGCTTCTGGTCGGCGATCTTGGTGCGGTTGAACTGCGCGCCGCCCAAGATCTGCGAAGAGTGGAAAGCGCCCCACAGCACGTCGGGATCAGTGGCCGAGAGGCCCAGTCTCGAGATCTCGTATTCGTTGTCAGCCATACGCTTGGCCGTGGCCTCATATGCCATCGTCTCGTGCACGACATCAAAGCCGACCGCTCGCCAACGAGTCGCCGCGACTTCATGGTCCTTACCGGCAGTGACGACAAAGCGGATCTTGAGCGGCTTGCCATTCTTCATGCGGATTCCGGTGGCAGTATTGACCTTCCAGCCAGCCTCTTCGAGGAGTTGCTTTGCCTTTTCAGGGTTGTACTTGTACTCATCCTTGGACTCTTTCCAGAATGCCCAGCTGGTCGAGGCCAAAGCTGAACTGGCGCCCGCAGCGGTGCCGAACCATGCCAGTTTGCTGATCTCGTTCCGGTCAAGCGCGTAGATCAGCGCGAGACGCACGTTCTTCTCACTGGTCGGGAAAGTCGTCACGTTGGGCATATAGCCCTGGGGCAGCCCCGGTGTCTTGAAATACGCAAGAGTGTACTTGGGGTCTTTCGCAAGTGCCGCGACCTCAATGTTGGGCGGCCGGAAAATGAGGTCCACGTCCCCGTTCTGCAAAGCGACTATTCTTGACGGATCTTCGGGGATGACCTTGATGATTATCTTATCATAGTAGGGAGCCCGGAGGTGCGCCGGTGGCTTGTAGTCCTTGTTCTTAGCCAGAATTACAGTGTTCTCGTCTGGCCTTGAATCGAACTTGTACGGGCCGTAGCCGACAGGCTGAATCTGGTATTCTGTGCCTAGTGCAGCCTGTGCCTTGGGCGAGCTGGGCGATGTCCAATTGCCGGTGAAGTGGTTGACGATCCTGGGCATCACATTCGTAAACGTGACCTTCAGTGTGTAATCGTCGACCTTCTTGAATTCCTTGATGTTTTCGAATACGCCCTTGCGAAGAGCCGCAGTCTTGGGATCGAGCATTCTATTCCAGTTCGATACCAGGATATCTGCGGTGAACGGTGTGCCGTCAGTGAGCTTGATGTCTTTCTTGAGATAGAGAACAATCTCGGTCATCTCTTTGTTTACTTCCCACTTTTCCGCAAGTCCAGGCGCGAACTTGTATGGTTCGACCTCCCAGATCAGCGGATCGTGGAGATTCGAGTCGATCATAGCGAGAAAGCGCGACGTGTGGATCTGCGGGTCCATGCTGTCAACCTTGGCATACCAGCCGATCTTAACGACGGTCTCTGCTGGTGGTTTAGTAGCAGGTGGTGCCGTCTTTTCCGGCGTGCCCCCGCAGCCGACCGTGGCCATCGCTAGCGCGAGAACCAGGGCCAGCCATGCAATCGATCGCTTCTTCACACTTTCACTTCCTTTCTGCAGTCTTGAGAGCACATGTTTCTATGGACGTTGAACTAATTCCTCTGCGCAGTCGGAGGGAAGAACCTGTAACAACGACTCTGAAGGTAATAGTCTCAGCGATGTAAAAAGAAGAAAGTAGATCGAGGCACCCAATGTTCTTGCAGAGGAGAGGTTGACGCTTTGACAAAACGCATCGTCCTCAAAGCCGGACTGCTTATCGACGGTAACGGGAATTCCTCAACGGGTAAGGTGGTGCTGGTTGAAGGCCGCTTCATCAAGGAGATCGTGCCTGAAGAAGCTTACCAGCCGCGGCCAGATGACGTCGTGATCGATGCCAGAGACAAGACTGTCATGCCGGGGCTCATCGACGCACACGTCCACACAAGGAGCAGCGGCAAACCAGCTGACAGGGCGTTTGCGGCGACAACCACCTCGATTCCGGAATTTGCCTTTAGGTCTCTGCTCAACGCCCAGGCGGATCTTGAGGCGGGCTTCACGACGATACGTGACATGGCAAGCATCGGCTATGTCGACATAGCGCTGCGGGACGCGATCGAGCGCGGAGACTTCAAGGGTCCCCGGATGCGCGTGGTCGGCTGGGGCCTGACCATGTGGGGCGGTCACATGCACAGGTTCATGAGGCCGGGGCTCGATATGGCTGAGAGCAGGGGCGTCGTGAACAACCCCGGCGAAGCGCAGTCGGCCGCCAGGTACAACATCGGCCGTGGGGTGGACGGCATCAAGTTCAACAGTGGCGGCGGGCGTCTTGACGAAGGTAAGATCGTGTTCGAGCAGGAGATGGATTACGACTCTATGGTCGTCGCCGTGAAAGAGGCCAACAAGGTCGGGGCCTGGAGCGCGACACACTGCCACGGCGGGCAGGGAGCCACCGATGCCATCCTGGCCGGAGTCTTCACGATCGAGCACGGCCACTGGCTCACCGATGAGCAGTTCGCCATGATGGCCGAGCGCGGTACCATCTTCGTGCCCACGATGTGCCCGAATGAGAAGCGTTGGGAACTGGGCAAAGAGGGCAGCGGTAGTGACGATAGGTTCTGGTCGTGGCTCGAGCGCGAGACCTACGACAAGATAGACACCCTGGAACGGGCGATGAAAGCAGGCGTGACGATCGCGGCCGGCAGCGATGCAGGCACGAACTACAACTACCACGGCGAGAACGTCCGGGAGCTCGAATACCTGGTCCAGAGGGCGCTCACCCCGATGCAGGCCATCGTGGCCGGCACCAAGAACGCGGCCATGACGGCCAAGATCGAGCGGTGGACGGGTACCCTTGAACCAGGGAAATGGGCTGACGTCATTGTGGTGAACGGCAACCCGCTGGCGGACATCAAGGTCCTGAATAAGAAGGAGAACATCCCGATCATCATCAAGGACGGCAAGATAGTCATCGAGCGCTAGGCGGGCGTCCGGTGCCTCAGCAACTATCACAAGACCCCTCACGGTCGTGACGCGGCCGTGAGGGGTCTTCTGCGCATGCTTCAGCTGTCGGCAATATGGTTCTCCGGGCGATCTATGCCTCCTGGCACACGTTGGACGCTCAACCTGTGCCGCAACGCCCAGCCACTACGAATGACGTCCAGGAACTACTTAGTTACTTACCTGCTCAGGAAGCGTATTCCCCTCTGGCCACCATCTGCTTGCCGTCCTTCATCACGTACAGGATGTTCTGCTTTTCGTTGAGGATCGTTATGTCGTCCAACGGGTTACCCTTGACCACGATGACGTCCGCCCACTTGCCGGCCTCAAGCGTGCCGGTCCACTTCTCCAGCTTGGTCGCTATCGCCGAGATCTTCGTGGTGGCCACAATGGCCTGCATAGGCGTCATGGCCCGCTTCACAAGATACTCGAGTTCGCGCGCGTTTTCGCCGTGGTGAGTGTGCACCATCCCGGCGTCGCTGCCCGCGGCGACCAGCACCCCAGCCTTGAGCGCCCGCTTGACCGTATCGGTCTTTTCTTCCATGACTATATCGAGCCAGCGCCACTGCTTCTCATCGTTGTCCACCGCCGCCTTGCCGAGCCGGTACCTGTTTTCGTTAGCGCAGAGTGTCGGCACAAACACGGTGCCTCGCGGGATCATGAGCGCATACTGCTCGTCTGTCAGCCAGTGACCGTGCTCGATGCTGTGGACTCCGGCCAGGATCGCGTCCGTGGCGCCCTGCCCGCCGTGGCAGTGGGTAGCGCTCCAGGCGCCGACCTTGTTGGCTTCCTTGACCGC
>JAUYEF010000218.1 GCA_030691635.1 Bacillota bacterium | reverse complement strand
ACAAGGTCAAGAAGCTTGTGCAGGATGTCCTGAAGAAATCACACAAGGAAGTAGCGCTTGCGTCTTCGGAAGGGACAGATAATGGCTAACACCATAATTCCATCTCTTATGGAGAGCACACCTACGACCAAACAACAGGAGCAGGTGTTTGTCAGGGTTGGGCTGGCCAGTTGCGGGCTGGCGGCCGGCGCTCGTACCATTTACGACGAGTTTTACAAGGAGCTCCACCCTCACAACATCGAGGTCCGGTCCACCGGCTGCATCGGCATGTGTCACGCCGAGCCGCTCGTTGAGGTTGTCAGGCCGGGCGACGATACCAGGTACATCTACGGACCGGTTACACCTGCGAAAGTCAAGAAGATCGTCACCGAGCACGTGCTCGGGGGCAAGCCCATTGCTGAATGGCTCGTGACCAGCGACATCGGCCCACGCCCGGATATCATCAAGCGGCAGACGCGGATCGTGCTGGCCAACTGCGGCACCATTGACGCGGAGAGCATCACTGACTACATCGCGGCCGGTGGGTACCAGGCGATTAAGAAGGCGCTCAAGATGACGCCCGAACAGGTCATTGAAGAGGTGACGAAAGCCGGGCTGCGAGGGCGTGGAGGCGCGGGGTTCCGGACCGGCCTGAAGTGGAGTCTCACCCGCAAGACCCAGGCCACCAAGAGGTTCATCGTGTGCAACGGCGACGAGGGTGACCCGGGTGCGTTCATGGACCGGAGCATTCTTGAAGGCGACCCGCATGGCGTCATCGAGGGCATGCTCATCGGGGCCTACGCTATGGGGGCCAGTCAAGGTTTCCTGTATGTCAGGGCCGAGTACCCGCTGGCTGTCAAGCGTGTACGGAAGGCCGTCATGATGGCTGAAGAGTATGGTTTCCTGGGCAACAACATCCTTGGCTCGGGTTTTGACTGTCACCTGAGCATCAGGGAGGGCGCCGGCGCCTTTGTCTGCGGTGAGGAAACGGCGCTCATGCAGTCCATAGAGGGCAAGAGAGGCATGCCGACGCCCAGACCGCCGTTCCCATCGGAGAAAGGGTTGTGGGGATATCCCACTTCGATCAACAACGTTGAAACCTTCGCCAACGTGCCGTACATCCTCAGAGAAGGATGGGAGAAGTTCGCAAGTCTCGGCACACAGACCAGCAAGGGCACCAAGGTGTTCGCGCTGGCCGGCAACGTCGTCCGGGGCGGCCTGGTGGAAGTGCCGATGGGCACCACCATCAAGGAGATCATCTTCGACATCGGCGGCGGCATCCCGGAAGGCCGTTCGCTCAAGGCCATCCAGACAGGCGGTCCTTCGGGTGGCTGCATTCCCGCAAGCATGGCCGACCTGCCGGTGGACTACGAGTCGCTCACGGAGGCCGGCGCCATCATGGGCTCCGGCGGCCTGCTCGTCATGGACGACACCACCTGCATGGTGGACGTCGCGAAGTTCTTCCTCGGCTTCACCGTGGAGGAGTCGTGCGGCAAGTGTACTTTCTGCCGGGTCGGCATCCGTGAGATGTACAAGATACTGGACCGGATCACGAAGGGCGAGGGCCGCGAAGAGGACATGGACCTTCTGGAAGACATCGCGCTGAAGGTCAAGAAGGCCTCTCTCTGCGGGCTCGGGCAGACCGCGCCCAACCCCGTGCTCACCACGTTGAGATACTTCAGGGATGAGTACGAGGTGCACGTGCGCGAGAAGCGATGCCCGGCCAAGAAATGCACGGCGCTGATTTCGTACCATGTCATCCCGGAGGCGTGCAAGGGCTGCGGGCTGTGCGCGCGGCAATGCCCCACCGGGGCCATCAGTGGAGAACTCAAGAAGCCGCACGTCATCAACCAGGAGACATGCATCCAGTGCGGTCTGTGCAATAACGCCTGCAAGTTCGGCGCGATCAAGGTGGAGTGAAGAAGAGATGCTCATGGCTGAAGTCTCTCTTACCATAGACGGACGAAAAATCACCGCCCAGCCGGACCGGACCGTGCTCGAAGCCGCCAGGGCCAATGGCATCGAGATCCCGACCCTCTGCCACGACCCGAGGCTGGTTCCCTTCGGCGCGTGCAGGCTCTGCCTGGTGGAGTTTCAGGGCGCAAGAGGTCCGGTCACGGCCTGCACGACCCGTGTTTCGGAGGGCATGATCGTGAACACGCGCACGGACGAGACGGTCGCCCTGCGCAAGCTTGCTCTCGAGTTCCTGCTGTCCGAGCACCACGGTGACTGCATTGGCCCCTGCCAGAAAGCCTGCCCGGCGGGGATAGACATACAGGGATTCATCGCGCTGATCGCGCGCGGCCAGCCGGTCGAAGCGCTGAAACTCATCAAGGAAGCGCTCCCGTTCCCGGCGTCCTGCGGGCGGGTATGCCCGAGGTTCTGCGAGGACGAGTGCCGCAGGCACGTTGTGGATAAGCCTGTCGCCATCTGCCACCTGAAGAGGTTTGCCGCGGATGCGGACCTTGAAGCCGAGGCGCGCTACATGCCGTTCGTCAAGCCGAAATCCGGCAAGAGTGCCGGCGTCGTGGGCGGAGGCCCGGCCGGGCTGACTGCGGCGTATTACCTTGCACAAGAAGGCCACAGCGTCACTGTCTACGAGTCCATGCCGAAGCTGGGTGGCATGCTGCGCTACGGGATACCGGAATACCGGCTGCCGAAGGCGCTGCTCGACCGCGAGATCGAGACCATCACGGCGCTGTGCCACGAGGTCAAGTGCGGCACTCGGCTCGGCAAGGACATAACGATGGAGCAGATTCGCGAGCGGCATGATGCGGTCATCCTCGCGCTCGGCGCGCAGGCGTGCCAGGTCGTGGAAACGCCGGGCAATGATCTGCCAGGTGTGTGGCAAGGCCTCACCTTCCTGGGCGACGTCGCGCTCGAAAAGCCTGTCAAGGTCGGCAAGCATGTGGCGGTCATAGGCGGCGGCAACACCGCGGTAGACGCGTCGCGGACTGCTCTGAGGATGGGCGCGGAGACCGTGACGATCTACTACCGCAGGTCGCGCAAGGAGATGCCCGCCAGCGGGGACGAGATCGAGCAGGCGGAAGAAGAGGGCGTTAAGTTTGAGTTCCTTGTGTCGCCCAAGTCCATCTCCGGCGACGGTTGCGCCACGACCCTGACGCTGCTCCGCATGGCGCTCGGGGAACCCGACGCCTCTGGCAGAAGACGGCCCAAGGTGGTCGAGGGCTCGGACTTCGACGTCGCGGCGGACACAGTCATCTGGGCCACAGGGCAGACGCTTGACCCGTCAGGCGCGGAAGACGTGCCGGTCACGAGGGGCTGCTTCATCGCTGACGCTGCCTCACAGACGCCGGTGCCCGGCGTGTTCGCAGCAGGTGACTGCGTCACCGGACCGACGACTGTGGTGGAGGCCTGCCGCGAAGCGCACAAGGCCGCGATCGCGGTCGACCTGTACCTGCGTGGCGAGCCGGTCGTGTTGCCGAAGGGACCGTACAACATCGACCGGGGGTCGATCGACGAGATTGACCCGGAGGAATACAAGGACCGCGAGAAGATCGAGCGGAATGAGCCTGCGCTGCTCGCGCCGCAATACCGCCGCGACAAGTGGGACGAGATAGATCCTGGCTTCGTGGACAAGGCCGCGGTCGCAGAGACGGCCCGGTGCCTGTCGTGCGGCTGCCAGGACGTGTTTGACTGCAAGCTCAGGGACCTTGCGACAGAATACGAGGTGTCCGAGCGGTTCGGCACCGGCGGCTACCGCCACCCGATCCCCGACGATCACCCGTTCATCGTGCGCGACTCCAACAAGTGCGTGCTCTGCGGAAGCTGCGTGCGCATCTGCCAGGAAGTGCAGGGTGTCTCGGCCTGGGGCTTCGTCAACCGGGGCTACAAGACGACGGTTCGCCCGACCCTCAGCATGCCGCTTGAAGAGTCCACCTGCGAGTCGTGCGGCCAGTGTGTCTCGGCCTGCCCGACCGGAGCGCTGACGGCCAAGGTGCCGCTGGCAAAGCCAGGCCCCTGGAAGACCCTTGAGGTGGAGAGCGTCTGCCCCGAGTGCAGCGTGGGATGCAACCTGAGGCTCAAAGTCCAGGCCGGGCGGCTGGTCGAAGTGACTTCGCCAGTCGGCAACTCGGTGAACGACGGTAACCTGTGCCGGAAGGGCGCATTCATTGACCATGACCTCACGCAGGCCAAGCGCGTCATGGCGCCGCTGGTCCGGAAGGACGGCCGGCTGGTCGAGGTCAGCTGGGATGAGGCGCTGGAGGCTGCCGCTGCGGGCCTGCTGGATGTGCGCGGCAGGCACGGACCGGCGGCGCTCGGTGTGTGGGTATCGCCGAAGGTGACCAACGAAGAGGCCTACCTGGCACAGAAAGTGGCCAGGGTCGCGCTGGGGACGAACAACGTGAGCGCCACCGAGCCTCAGTCTGGGGATGCGCTGCGCGAAGTGTTAGGCAAGAACGCGTCCACGGCGACTTACGCGGATATCGACGAGAGCGACCTGGTCCTGCTGTTCGGGGTCGACCCGGCGGAGGACTACCCGGTGCTGGGCATCAAGCTGAGGAAGGCGGCGGAGGCAGGAAAGTGCCTTGTCACCGTGAGCCACCTGCGGACGAAGATGGACCAGTTTGCGCGGACTTCCCTTGCCCTCAACCAGGCGAAGCTCACGCAGGCCCTGGAAGCGATGCTCGCGTACGTGCTGAGGTACGATCTGGCGGATGAAAGCGTCGACATCGATAGCCAGTGGTTTGCGGAACTCAAGGGCCTGGTCGAGCACTTCCCCCTCCATGCGGTCGGCGACAGTTTCTGGATGAAGCCCGAGAAGATATTTGGCCTGCTGCACCTGTACCTGCGCGCCAGGCACCCGCTGATAATCGTCGACCTGGATAACATAGGGTCACGCGACCTGAAGCTCATCAGCTTGCTGGCGAAGGTCACGGGCAACGACGGCACGCTCGAAAAGTACGGAAAGGGCATCCTCGCGATGCGAAGCACAGGCAACGCGCAGGGCATCATCGACTCACACGTGGACCCGGCCGAGTTTCCAGCGGACAGCAGCGAACGCCGGCAGGAAACAAGGGTTATGCTGCAGAAATGCTGGGAATTGTCTGTGCCGTCATCACCGTCGAAGACGTATGAGCAGATGGTGAAGGGCGCCGTCGACGGTTCTCTGAAGGGCCTGCTGGTCATCGGCGATGCGTCGCCCGCGAGCGGTTCGCTGTTCGCCGTGGCGATAGCTCCGTTCATGACTGCGGCTCTCGAAGCAAGGGCCAGCGTCGTGTTGCCGGGCGCCACCTTCGTCGAAAGCGAAGGCACGTTCACCAACTGCGAGGGGCGCGTCCAGCCCCTGTTCCAGGCAATCAAGCCTCTGGCCGGGAGGACAAACCTCCAGGTCATCGCCGGGCTTGCCGCGAAACTCGGCCAGCCGTCTGGCCCTGTGCGCCCGGAGCACATCAGGAACGAGATGGCGCTCACGATACCCGAGACAGGGAAGAAGGCGCGCACGGCCGCGTCATGACTCCAACGCGCGCCTGGGGGCGGGTGGTGCGCAGGGCGTCGGTCATGTCGCCGGACCGGCAACCCACGCTCCGGAGACGTGCGCCGGCAGGGCGGCGACAACAGCGCGTGTATCTTCTGGTAAAATGAAAGTGCTCTCCTGGTAGCAGTCACAGGGAGCAGGACTTGACAGGTCTAGAGGGGCGGGCTCGTTGAGCCCGGCCCTTGCGCCACGGACACAAGAGATAAACCCGTGCGGGCTAGGGAGAATCCGGAGGGCGGTTCCTTTGATAACTATCCTTCTGGCAGAGGACCACGTGGTCGTCCGCCAGGGCATGCGGAGCTTCCTTGAGCAGGAGGAAGACTTCGAGATAGTCGGCGAGGCGGCGGATGGACTTACCGCGCTCAAACTCGCGACGAGCCTCAAACCCCAGGTCGTGGTCATGGACATTTCCATGCCCAAGATGAGCGGCATAGAAGCCACGCGCAGGATCAAGGCTACCTGCCCTTCCATCGCTGTGCTGGTCTTGAGCGCCTATGAGTACGACCAGTACGTTTTCGCGCTGCTGGAGGCGGGCGCCGCGGGGTACCTGCTGAAGGACGTCAGCGGGCAGGAACTCGCCCAGGCGATAAGGGCTGTGAGCCGCGGTGATTCCGTGCTGCACCCGCACGTTGCGCGCAAGGTCATGAGGCGGTTCGCGAGCGGCTCCGAGGGCGAACCGGGCAGCCAGGAGATCCTGTCGGACAGGGAGCACGAGGTCCTCGTGCTGGCGGCGCGCGGGTACAAGAACAAGGAAATCGCGGATAGGCTCTTCCTCAGCGTGCGCACGGTGGAGGCGCATCTCGCAAGCATTTTCCTCAAACTCAAGGTTGGCTCCCGCACTGAGGCGGTCATGTGCGGCCTTCGAAAAGGCCTGCTTGTCCTCGACGACTTGAACGAAGGAGAAGGCGTTGGCGAAAGACCCTCAACTGAAAGCCACTGAAGCCGGCCAAGCCAGCGCGGTCTCGAAGACGGGCGCCGGCGGGTCGCCTGCCGGGCATATCGCCGCTGAAGCCGCCCCCGAACTCGCGGTGTTGGAGGCTCAGCTCGACCACGCCCGGCAGAAGCTGCGCTCCCAGATCCGCCGGACGATGGAGCTCGAAAAGCAGCTCCTTATCCTGAGCGAGCTATCCGCGGCTATGACAACCGTCCGGGATATCCGAATGGTGCTGGACAATGCGGCGGAGCTGGTCCGGGTCGCCATGCGGGTGGAGACGTCCGCCATTTTCTCCCTGGATCTGGGCGGCAGGTCACTGAGCCTTGAGGCGAGCCGGGGCCTGTCGCCCAGGCTCGCCGAAGTGTTTGTGGGCATGATTCTGGCCGAGGAACCGGCGCTGGCAAAAGCCGCGCGGGAGGGCACTGTCGTCGACAGGGTGCTGCCGAGCGACAGTCATCCCACAGGAACGCCCGGGTACGTGGCGCTGGCACCGCTTGCGCTGCGTGGCACGGTGTGGGGCGTACTGTGCTCATCTTCGCACCACCACAGGTCCTTCGAGCCGGGCCAGAACGAGCTGCTGGTGGCCATCGGCAACCAGGTCAGCATCGCAGTCGAGAATGCTCGGCTTTACCAGAGCCAGATTGGTGTGCTGCGGGAGCTCAAACAGTCCGAGGAAAGGTACCGGGGCCTTTTTGAGAACACGCTTGACGCGATCTGGATCGTCGGCACCGACAAACGCTTGCTGGACGCGAATGCGTCTCTCGCTCGAATGGTGGGGGCGACCAGGGAAGAGATAATCGGCGAGGGCGAGAGCTTCCTGACCGGCCCCGAGAAGGAAGTGGCGGAGAAGGCCCGGCAGAGGCTGTTGAAGGATCTCGCGGGCGAGTCGTACGACCAGCGTGTCACGTCGCGCCAGGGAAGGGAATACGTGCTCAAGGTCACGACCACGGCTCTGACCGACGACGGAAGGATAGTCGCGTTCCAGCATATTGGCAAGGATGTGACGCAGGAGCGCCGCATGCACGATAACCTCCGGTACTACCTTCAGGCCATCACCCGTGCCCAGGAGGACGAGCGGCTCAGGATAGCCCGTGAACTGCACGACAGCACTGCGCAGACCTTGATCGCCGTGCTCCACCGCATCGGGACTTACCGTGAAGACCGGCTGCACCTTACGATGAGCGACTCGCGTTTCCTGTGGACGTTGCAGGCCGACATCAAGAGCGCGCTGCAGGAGGTGCGGCACTTCGCCCGCGACCTCAGGCCGGCCATACTCGACGACTTGGGCCTCCTGTCAGCGGTCGAGTGGCTGCTGGAAGAGCATGAGAAGAACCACAAGATCAAAGCCAGGATGCGGGTGTCGGGAGAGAAACGGCGCTTTCTGCCGGAGGTTGAGACAACGCTGTTCCGGATCATCCAGGAGGCCCTGAACAACGTCATCCGGCATTCCAGGGCTACGCAGGTCAAGGTGAACTTCGACCTCGACGCGGAAGAAGTCCGGGTCACGGTACAGGACAACGGTGTCGGCTTTGAGGTGTCGGAGCCGGACGACCTGCTCCGGTCGGGCAAACTCGGGCTCGCAGGTATGAGCGAGCGCGCTCAGTTGCTCGGGGGCACCGTGACGATAACTTCGAAGCCGGGCGAGGGCACGGTCATCACCGGCATATTGCCCATCGTCGAAGGCCCGTACGTGCTGCCGGGGACGCCCGGGTTGGAAGACCAGGCGGGGTGAGCCGGGGTGCATGGCCAGCCGCGCCGAGCCGGGCTGCATTGCCAGGCGGCCGAGCCGGGCTGCAGGGTCAGGCGAGTTGAGCCGGCCAAAAGCCGGGCTGTACAGCAGCCAGCGCATATGCGCAGGCCGGCCGAGCGCGGCACTTAAGTAACTTCAGCAACTTCAGCAATTGCCCTCCGGAAGCCGTCCTCGCAGTACGCTTGGTCCCCAGTATAGCTCCGCGCAGGAAGACGTTCCGTCGGCACAGCCGTCAGGCCCTCTGTTCCCTGGGGTACAGTGGGCAGGGCTTCTGCGCCTTGCGGAACAGTGTTTCGCCCAACCTGTACCACAGGGAGCAGCTCCGGCAAAAACCTGTGCTGTGCGGTACAGTGGGCAGGGCTTCTGCGCCCTGTGGCACAGCGCATCTCCGGTTTTGTACGTTCAGTTGCCCGCGCTGCCTACTTCCTGGTTACCGTCTTCGCCGGTGGAACACTCCGATTCTGGCGAGTGACTCTTGCCCTGTAGGCCTTGCAGATTCTGCTCAAGGCCTCCATGTATGGCCCTTCTACGAAGGCGTTTATGAACAGGTTTGGGGGCACGACTCTACCAAACACTGCGGGATCGAGGTCATCCGAAGTCACCGTAATCAGTGTTACGCCGTTTCGCCTGCTCAAGGCCTCCTTCATCAGGTCCCTTGCCTTGGCTTCACCAAGTGCCTTCTCGTCGTTGAACACTTCCGTGGTTTCATAGTGCTGGGTGCCGTTGAACTCAAAGGCCACCTTCTGAAGGTAATAACGATCGTACTCCAGAGGTTCGCCCGTTGTCGGGTTTGTCAAGAACTTAGGACGCGCATTGTCCACAAACTCATCACTCTGGATCCAGAGGTCCAGGCAGCGCTTCATCAAGAACTCGCCCTTGTTGCCGGCAACTTCGTATGCTGCCTCCAGGAAATCTGTCATCTTCTCCTGGCACGATTGCGGCATTCGTGTCACAGGTCGTACCTTCTGGCTCGCTTCGATCAGGGACGCCCACCCTTCTCCAGCCAGATTCTTGCACGCCTTGGTGACTGGCGTTCTCGATGTCCCGGCATTCGTGGCAAGTTCACACATGCAGCGCGGATGGAATTCGGCTATCAGCATACAGACAGCCTTGTCAACAAGGGACAGTTTAGTGTTGCCCAGGAGTTCTCGCAGAACGAAACCGGGGAACATCACCCGTTGATTACCTCCTCAGGTGCGTCCCCCGCAACACTTCCGATTCTACTTTACCCAATGCGCCAGTGGAACCAGCTTGAAACATTTCTTCA
>JAUYEF010000116.1 GCA_030691635.1 Bacillota bacterium | reverse complement strand
TCGCGCAAGCGTTTCAGCAACGCCAGATGATCGGCTACATGCTTCCAGCTCTGTGCGTCGGCGGGGGGAATGCCGAGAACACGAATGCTCTTTAGTTGCTTCCTCTGCGCTGACTTGCCGAGCATCCCTGTCAGACCAAAGCGGCTCTTGCCCCCTGCGAGATTGCCCACAGCCTCCACGAACGCGGTATCAAGCTCGATCCCTTCCGGAGTGGTAACCAAACGCTCAAGAAACACTTTGCGCCGCTCGATAGCCTTTTCAAGCTCAGAGCCGAGGGCTTCCAGCATCGGCAGCAAGTTGTCATTGCCACCGCCGCGCAGCCGTTCGCGCATGGCGAGAGTCCAGGGTCGGTGTGCCTGCTCTAACTCGCCGCGCAGATGCCTCAGCGTCTCGATGTGCGTGAGGAGTTGCTGCGCGAGTATGAGCGTTTCCTGGCTTGAGTCAGCAAGCGCCGGAACGTCGCCCTTTTCCACAGCCTGTTTCAGCTTCTCAAACTGTGTGAGGTCCTGGTGGACTTCGAGCAGCTCCTTCGAGTCAGGAAACTCGACGAGCTGCGGCAGCGCCGCATCGAGGTAATCGATGTCTTTGCCCAGAACACGGCGTGCCTCGCGCAGCTGGACGACATCCGCGTCCGATAACTGTGGCGTGAACTCGGGAGAGATTCCAAGCGAGTCGGGAATCCACTCGAACTGACCGGCGCTAGCGACAACCTCGCGCGCGGCGTCCTGAGGGTCGATTTCCTCGGCCTCCAGCGTGGCCTTGGAGAGGTTCTTTTTCGCCCACTCACCAATGTCTCGATCAATGCTGGCAAGCTTTCCATGCAGGGCATCAATGGATTCTTCGAGATGATTGATAGCTCTCGCGGTGCTGGCACGGTCGAGACTCTGTACCTCTGAGGCAATCTTGTTGATGGCGTGTTCGAACTGCTTCATCCCCTCCTGTTCGCTGGTCAGCAGCGAAATGGCGAGCGGACGGATTTCCTCAGGAATCTGCTCCTGTAGCACCGCCAATGCCGGGTCCTTCATTGAGGTTACCAGCACCCGTTTGCCCTCGGCCAGATAGTGACAGATGACGTTTGCGATGGTGTGCGTCTTGCCCGTGCCGGGCGGCCCCTGCACGACAACCCCGTCGGAAACATCCAGCAGCTGGACGATGCGGACTTGCTCGTCGTTGAAGGCCTTGGGGAAGAAGAGGTCGCGCGCCTTCTTGCCGCTCGTGGCGCGCTCGGAGTGGTATGAAACGGAGACACCACGGAAAGGTGGCAGTTCGACGACTGGGTTGGTCGTGTCTGGGTCAGTCACGACCGCAGCCACGGCAGGCGGGTAGGACTCTGCTTCCTCGGCCTGCTTCTTCAGCCTTTCCAGGTCCTGCAGGAACAAGCTGTTGGTGCGCGGACGGGCAAATAGCACCCACGTGTCGGTGACTTTGAGCCTGTCGTCCGTCTTGGGCAGTGTCCGATCCTCCGCTGGCACTTCGCTTGGCCAGTAGATGCCGTTCGCATCGAGGTTCGTGACTGCCGTGCGGAGCAGTGGTTCGAAAGTGCCGCGGTCAAACGGCGAAAAGGTTGCTGTAGCTTTCCCGAAGAAATCCTTCGCCTCCTTCTCGAGATTGGCGACGCCAGGGTTATCGACGGACGCGTACCAGTCGACCTCGATGCGAGCATCGACATCTCGCGGCCGGATTTCCACTTCGGCCGTCTCGGAGTTGAGAGACAGCTCGACCAGCCGTCCTACCAACGGATAGCTCACGATCGCATCACCAGAGTTCCAAATACCGAGTCCCACTCCCCAGACGAGTTCGAGCTGCGCTTCGACAATGCTGCCCTCTAGCTGCTGCTTCAGCGTGAAGAGTTGGGAATAGAGGCGGATGGTCCTGCGGCGACGCTTTTCCTCCTCTGCCCAGGGACGCCACTTCGTGGCGACGTAGGTGGCAAACTGGGCCCGGACCAGACCGGCCTGCTCGTAGTCGAAAAGCGTGATCGTCGTCTCGGGGTCGATGACAGACTTGCCCTGCTCAGGCGGCTTCACCGAAGAACAGTGTGTGCCTGCCGCGATCAGACTTGCTCCATCCGCAGCCTCGCGCAGTTTTGGCTCTTCCGTTGGTGCCTGCGTCATCTGTACCCAGGGACGCAGTATCGCGCTGGCAACATCCGGTGGCCCGATCTCGTGCAGCCGCTCAACGGCAAGCCAAATCTCGTCCGCGCTCTCGGGGCCATTGACGTTCATGCGGATACCCGGCAGCCCTTGGATTTCGTGCTCGTAGAGAGCAAAGAGACCGTGTTCGGCGACAGTAGCGGCTGGCTTGCTGCGCAACCGAGCGGACTGCTGAGAATACTCTATGAGGGAGAGAAGTCGATCCCTTTCGAGTTTCATAAGGCTTCTCTCATCGTCGGCTGGGCCTTTCGAGCCGCTGCATTCCCTGTTGCTCCCTGCATCCTTTGTCAAAGGCGCCCAGCGGTATCCATTTGTACCGGTCGGATGGTGATATCATGCTATCAATGTGCCTCTAGTCGCATCAAGGCCGATACCAATCAGTCACGAGACACTGCCGCGAGAGGTTTGTAAGACTCGCCTGCGTCCGGTAGCGGAAAGTAACCAAGACGACGCTGCATCGCCCACTATGGCGACCACACATAGTCGGCCATCGGGCCTCCTTCTTCGGCAGCTTGTCAGAAGTCGACAACGGTTCGAACCGTACCGGAGGGTGCCGCAACCAAGTCGTTTCAGACAGGGGCATTCTATCACTTTGTTGATGGTATGCGATTATGGCAGCAGTCAACTGTCAAGGGAAGATGTCAGTCATCAAAGGACTGGGTGCGCCCGGACTAGACGCGGGGGTTCGACGGGGTTGCCCGGGTATGCGGTGATAGGTCAAGTCGGTTCCATGCCACATCGTCCGATCCAGGCAGCAACCGCAAACTGCACAACACAACGTGTTGTTCTGCAGGAAGGATCAACAGATGGGAGACCAAGCAGGAGTGTGCACTCACGATTGGGAGTGACAGGGTCTGTGCAGCAGGCACATACAATTGTCGACATTATATCATGTAGTGCGATATTAACTATCATATTATATCCATTCACAAGATGTTGTCTTGGGCAGATAATGCTAGGTGAGATCAGAGAACCGGGCTGATGAGACGGCCCAAGAGAACAGGAGATGACAAGATGCTTCGGAGAATGATTTCGGAAGTGACCAGCGTGTTCAGCCGCTCTGGCTTTGATTCCTACGTGAGCGGTATCCAGGCACACGACGGGCTGGTTGCCCACATAGAGCACGAGGCCCGCAAGGACTACGCCAACATGGTGCGCGCCCACTCCAGTCTGCCCTGGTAGTCACACAGACTGGCTCAGAATGCGGTGGGAGGATTGCCATATGGCCACCCCCCACCGCTCGGTTTTTGTGATAGAAGAACCCGTCCCTCGCCTACTCAGCCGCCTTCTGCACTCCCCCTCGCGCCGGCGAGGCAAACACGCGACAGTGTCCCGATACTGGTGGAAGTTTGCTGAGCACATCCTATCCCGCACTATGTCCCTGGTCAGCTTGCATCAGCGACAGCCGCTTCCATGCCGACTCCGATAAGCACCGGCCAACTCGATGTTACGGCCAGCGTTCAGGCCGTGTTCGCTATACAGTAGGCTCCCGTCTCCCGTCTAGCCGGCGGGCACAGGAACACCAAAGCGCCGGCCCTACTCCGGGGCCCCAGCAGGTCAACGGCTGGGGCCCCTTGATTGCTCCCTAGAGAGGAACGTCCGCCGTCCCGAGCGCCAGGCCTTCTTGGTCTACTGCTTGCGCTTCCTAGGCGCCCTGGCGCCCGCTTTCTCTGGCAGGGGTGCCGGTCGCGTGGCCTCAGGCGCGGTCCCGCGGAAGGCGGGCCCCTTCGACACGTTCAGCTTGTACGATTCGCCGGAAGCGAAGATGGACGGCAGCTTCTGC
>JAUYEF010000098.1 GCA_030691635.1 Bacillota bacterium | reverse complement strand
CGCCCTGCAGGGAGGATTCGATCGCGCATCGTGCCGTGGCGGCACGATTCTCTAGATATGTGCCCTCCAGGGAAGATTCGATCGCGCATCTAGCCGTGAAGACACGGCCGCGATTGCCATGGGCCAGGCCCTGGGCGCCCTCAGCACGCCGCCTTGCCTCCGTTTTCCTGTATCTGCCTGGCTATATTGAGCGCATTCTGAGGGACTCGGTCTCCAGTGACAGGCCCTGATGGTGGTGCAGGATTGGATGGCGCCTGACGCTCCACCTGAAGCTTTGCCGTCACGATCAGGCAGCACAGGGCTAACAAGAGAAAGGCCAGACTGCCCAGGATAACGAGCCTGTGAGTCTTCGTCCGGATGCCTTCCAGGGTAGCGCAGCAGACCGATCCGGCATCAAATCATTCCACTCGTTTCTTTGGAATAGTACAACCCTGCATCAGCGTGCTTCCTGCCCTGCGCCGGCCGACTGAGCTGCCTGCCCTTCGCGTACCCGCCAGTCATCGAGCCAGCCCCGTATGGCGTCGAGCGGAGGCTCGTCGTCCCGTTGCTTATCCCTGATCCGGGTGAGGGCATCTCCGGCCTCCGAAACGGCTTCTTTGTACCGGCCCTGGCCCGCGAGCGCCCTGGCAAGCACCACCCTCGTGTAGGGGTCGCTCCTCTGCACCAGTGACTTGCGCAGGGTTTCCTCAGCCTCCCCGTATTCCTGACGCGCCTCGAGGATGCGCCCGAGCGTGTCGAGGAGCGCCGGATTCCTGGGATCACTCTCGACAGCCGACCGAGCGAACGGGAGCCCTTCATCCGGCCTGCCCAGCAGGTAGAGCATCCAGGCGAGGTTGTTCTTTGTCACCGCGTCAGCCTCTCCGGGCAACTCAAATGGCTCGCCCACCTGTGTTACCCAGGCGAGCGCGCGGTCCCGTTGCCCGAGAATATGTAGAGTTGAATACGCAGCTACAGTCAGGACGGGGTTATTGGCCTTGCCGACCACCTCTTGAAGCCGGCGCTCAGCTTGAGGCTCGTCTCCCCGGCTCTGCAGTACGTCATATGACCACGCTGCGATCATGCCCGCCGCCCCGGCGTCCTTGCCGACCACCCACATAGTGTACCGCGCCAGCCAGTCCTCGGTGCCGAGGCCCAGGGCGACGCCGAGCAGGCCGAACCAGGCAGGTACCATGATGGGCTTCGATAGCAGGTAGGTGGGGAGCGCGCCGAACGCAACAAGGGCCACCCGCGCCGCGCGGCTCTTCACTCTCATGGCGCCTTGCGCTGCGTATGTTCCCGCAAACGCGAGAAGGATGACCGGTACAAGCAGCTCGGGCAGGCGCCAGACCAACGACGAGGACTTCAGCTGGTCTTCGAACGCAGGCATGCCGCCGACCGCGAATGCCACAATCATCAGCACGAGCGTGATAAGGTGCATCACGAAAACACCAAGGCGCGGGAGCCATTCCAGCTCCGGCTCCTGGCTTGACGCCTGGTATGAGGCGACAAGACCGACCACCACGATCAGCTTCACGAGAAGGCTTGGGACGCGGAAGAAGAACAGGATTCCCAGCAAGAGCGCAGGTAGGAAGCTTATTGCTCCCGTTGCGGTGGCGATGTGGCCACCGTCGAGCGGCTTGAACGGCATGAGGTTGAAGAGGTTGATCGTCAACGCGAATTGGGCTGCCGGCCCAGCAAACGACCCCCAGGCAGCCGGGGCGAGTACTTTCAGCGCCAGAGCAGCCGCTCCACCGACCACAGGCCCCCCGAAACTGACCACGACTCTGTCCCATGCCCGTATCTTCTCGTCCAGCTGCACAAACGCGCCGAGGCCCGGAACGAAGAACGGTGGCCGGCGGACCGGGACCCTCAGCGCCATGGCGGCGAAGATATGCCCCAGTTCATGGGCGTAGAGCAGCGCGACCAGGCAGGCCGCGAATCTGAGGTTTGAAGCCAGGCTGAAGACGACAAGGCTCACCGCCGCAGACAAGAGCGTGGCGCGGGATAACAAAGCGTTAATGCCCACGAGCTGGGTCACGGCCTCCTGGCCTCAAGAACCGCAGTGTAGTAGCCAAACAGACCTAGAGCCATCACCGGATCCACCACGTGCAGGCCCGTCGCCTCACGGATCAACGAGGCGATCCCTATGGTCGCATATCCAGTGCACGCGAGGGCGATGACGCCGGCGCCGGCGCGCGCCACGTCACGAGCCGCCGAGACCACGGCTTCCTTGATGGCTGGGTCTAGCAGGTCCAGAGTCGTCGAGACACCCTCAGGTCGCGAGTAGGCCAAAAGTCTTCTGCCAAGCACCGCGGCCATGGCCTCCGGCACCACGTCCGAAATGCCGACGACCCCGACCTTGCCGCTCAGACCAGCGGCTATCAGGGCAGTCGACGCGCCCGCCCCTATGACAGGTATACGCAGTCGCCGCGACGCCTCAGCGACCCCCGGATCCGCCGCGCAGCTTACCAGCACGGTGCTTGCTCCCTCGTCCTGGAACTCTCCGGCCAAGCGGACCACGAGCGGTGCAGCCGTCGCCTCGGTGGCAGTGTCATGAACTCCCTCGGGATGGTCCTGTATGCAGCGAGAAACTGCGCGAAGGCCCGGGAACGCTGCCTCGATCTGCCTGCCGTGAAGGTTCAGCGTCCGGCCGTCATCTGTTGTGATGACGCGGATAAGTCCTGCCCATGCCAACGATATCCCTCCCGCTTTCGCGTGCGCGCATAGACTAGGCGGAGGACAAGAAATCAAGACCAAACGCCCAGGCCGGGATGTCCGAGTCATGGCACAAGGATCACTTTCCCCGGTATCCCGTTGATTGCATCCTCGAATGCGCTTTCGAACTCGTTGAACGGGTACCTGGCGGCGATGATCTGCCCGATGTTGAAATGGCCGGAGTCCAGCACCTTCTGGCACTCAAGCCAGGTGCCGTACATCGTTCGCCCGGTGACGCCAGTGATCCAGGCCTCCTTGTAGATGACCGAATCGCTGACGTCGATCACGATGGGCTCGCTCGGGAGACCGACCAGGACCACCGTCCCGCCCTTGCGGATAAGCGAAAACCCAGCCTGGATGGCGCGTGGGCTGCCGGAGTAGTCTATCACGGCGTCGGCGCCGGCGCCAGACGTCACGTCCATGACCACTGCCTTCAGGTCTTCCCGGTCCGGCCGGACCGTATGCGTGGCTCCCCATCTCCCAGCCGCGTCAAGCCGCGCCTGGACGGGTTCAGACACGATGACGCGCCTCGCGCCATGAGCGCGAGCGATTCCGACGGCCATGAGCCCAATTGGGCCGGCGCCCAGGATCACGATGTCCTTCCCACCCACCCTCGCCGCTTCCAGGCCGTGCATGGCCACCCCCATCGGCTCGAGGCATGCTCCTTCCTCGTAGCTGAGGGCTTCGTCAAGATGCCAGCCGCAGGTCTCGGGTATGCATATGTAGTCGGCGAATGCGCCGGGAGTGTGGACCCCGATGATCTTCATATTCTCGCAGTTATGTGCGTTTCCGGTCAGGCACTGCCGGCATTCGCCGCAGGCGATGTGCGTCTCGCCGGCAACGCGGTCGCCGGTCTTGAAGCGCCGCACGTACGGGCCCGTCTCCACGACCTTTCCCGCGAACTCGTGCCCGAACACCATGGGCGGCTTGACGCGCGCCTGAGCCCACGGGCTCCAGTTGTATATGTGAAGGTCGGTGCCGCATATCGCGGCGGCTTCGACCTTGACCACAACCTCGCCCTCTCCTGGTCGAGGATCCGGAAGGTCGCGCCTCAGGGCCGCGCCACGCGCGAAAGATTCTTTGACGATTCCCTTCACCGTTAACAGACCTCCCTATCTACTCGCCTGGGTCACGGAGCTCACGATTCTGGCGAGCGTGGCCGTGGACCCGAATCCGCCTGCCTTGGTGACCACGCGCAGCCCGTCGTACGCTCCACCCATGATCACACCCTCGGGGATGTACGGCTCGACCTCGGCAAGTATGTGAATGCCGCGAGCGCCCAAAACGTTCGTCCCGGCTCGGGCTGTATCGCCGCCGACCAGCACGAGCGTCCCTACGTTCCCATGCTCCACGGCGATGCGCGCGAGGCCGGCCATGATCCCCAGGAGAGCAGCGCTGCGTCGTCTCAACCCGTTCACGGATCCCGCGGACTGCAGAAGGTTCGCCCGTCCGGGTCCTTTGACAGCCAGGACGAGGTTCCGGCCACTCCTGACTACGTCCTTGACCTGCTCCCCGAGGCGGGCGACTGCGCCCCTTGCGGTACTACCACCCTCCAGCACCGTCGCGTCGACATAGACGGGAACAAGGTCAGGTGACACGTTCAGCGCGTGCTCGATCTGCTGTCGCGATGCCTCCGCGGGGCTGGCCGAAACGACGACCACCTGATGTCCCGCGGGCGCGCCGGCCTGCTGCCCGCCGTACACCGGTCTGCCGCCTGCCGGCAGCGCATTCCCGGACCCGGCCCCCAGACGGGCGGCGTAACGCCCGACCCTCATCTTCGCGAACAGTCCTGCTGAACCGCAGGCCAGGAGCAGACCCTCGTCATCGCCGGCATCCACGGATTCCAGCGCCTGCGCTATGCACTCCAGGTCAGAATCCAGTTCGGCGTCCACGACGATCACGCCAGAGCCACCGGTGACTGCATCGTTCATGCATGCGCTGACGGCCGAGGCGCCAAGCCGGACAGCACGGAGCCCGATCAGGCTGGTCCTCACCTTGCTCTGGGCGGCCACTATATCTTCGATGCGCGAGCCCGCCACCGGGGCAAAGGGATCACCCGCAAACTCGGTCTCTCCAAGCCTTACCCCATTCACGTGGTGGAGCCCACCCGTGGTGGTCCGCCCGCTGCCTGGCAGTGCCGGGGCGAGCACGACGGCCTCGACCACACCAACCGAGAGCAGAGCGTCGATCTCAGCACCGACATTCCCACGAAGAGTCGAGTCAATCTTCTTGTAGATGATCCGCGCTCCTGCGGCTCTGGCCTGGATCGCAGCCATTCGCACCGCGGCAGATGCGTCATGGCTAGAGGCATTCCGGCTTTCGGTGTCAATGATCACCAGGTCAGTCTGTCCCACGAGTTCGCCGGAGTGCTCCCCATCCAGGCATACGGTGGCCCTCAGGCCCTGTCTGATTACCTGGGCGCCCGCATCCATTGCGCCGGTCAGGTCATCGGCGATCATCGCCAGGCAGGTTGTCGGAGCGGCGGCCGGGGTGGCGTTCATCATGGTCTGCGGGCGAGTCTTGCCGCACATTCAATTGCGTTGATGAGACTGGATGGGTCCGCAAGGCCTTTCCCGGCTTTGCCGAACGCAGTGCCGTGGTCCACGGAAACCCTGATCACCGGCAGGCCGAGTGTCACGTTGATACCGGTGATGGACGTCCACTTCTTGGCGCCCTCGTCATAGTTGAAGCTTGCCACCTTCAGCGGGATGTGGCCCTGGTCATGGTACATCGCAACGACGATGTCGTACTGCCCGCCCCTCGCTTTGGAGAATACCGTATCCGGTGGAACAGGCCCGTCGACGTCGATCCCGCACTCCTTGGCGTCAAGCACCGCAGGCAGGATCTCTCGCTCTTCCTCCCAGCCGAATAGGCCTCCCTCTCCCGCGTGTGGGTTGAGGCCGGCCACTCCTATTCGAGGGGCGACCAGGCCCAGCCTGAGGCAGGCATCGTTTGCGAGCCTTATGACCTCCAGCACGCGCTCTCTCCTGACAGCATCGCAGGCCTCTCGCAGTGAGACGTGGGTGGAGACATGAACGACCCTCAGGCCCTGGTCGGCGAGCATCATCGTGTAGTTGGTGGTGTTTGTGAAATGGGCATATATCTCAGTATGGCCTGGGAAGGGGTAGCCTGCGAGGTTCAGCGACGCCTTATTGATGGGCCCGGTGACGGTCGCGTCCACTTCACCAGCGAGCGCGAGTTCTATGGCTTTCCTGATAGCCTGAAAGGCGGAGTGTCCCGCCATAGCCGACACTTTTCCATGAACCAGCGCGGCCATGTCCACGTTTCTCAGGTCGTACACATCCATGGTCCCGTGGGAGAACCTGGCTGCGTCGAGGCAGGTCACGGGCCGGATAGAGAGTTGGGTGTGGGCTATCGTAGACGCCTGCTCCATAGCCCCGGCGTCGCCTATGACCAGGGGCCTGCATAAAGCATACACAGAGTCCTGCGCCAGCGCTTTGGCCGCGATTTCAGGGCCAATGCCTGCAGGATCACCCATCGTGATACCGATGATAGGGCGACTCTCCAACACAGTCGCGCCTCCCTTGCGTGCCACGCATCTTCTTCCAGCGGCCTAACGGCGACCCGGGGTGCCGCATCTGCGTACCTGCAATGAGGTTTCGGCCTGAGCGGACAATCGTCCTTCATACCGCTGGCTAGGCCTTTCTGATCGCGACGCCGAGCCTGCCGCACACCTCTCGCGTCACAGAGCCCGTAGGCTCAAGGTCAAAATCCAGCTGGAAGTGCTTTACCGCCATGCTGGTCTGCTGCCCGTACATGCCATCCAACTTGCCGGGGTCGTAGCCCCTCCCGTTCAAGGCCATCTGGACGGTCTCCACATCCGGGCCTCTCATCAGCGGTGTGCGCAGCCTCAGCTCGCGGAACGGTGTGGGTTCTCCCGCCAGTTCGGGCTTGCCAAGCGAATCGAAGAGCTCGGTGATGGTCCCGAGTCGCAACCCCCGGTCGGTAATACTCTTGATCACCAGGTCCAGAGCCGCGGTGGTTGACGGCGTCACCTCGTGGAAGAGGATGATGTTGCCGGGCGCGACATCCTTCAACACAGATTGCAGGATAGCGCCTGGGGCGGAAGCGTAGTCCCGTGGGTCCACGTTCCACATCACACTGTACTGGAATCCACACTCGCCGGCTGCCTTGAGCACCATCTGGTTGTACGCGCCGTACGGTGGTCTCAGGTATGGAGAAGTCCTCCCAGTCGCCAGTTTCAGCGCTTCCTGGGCCTTTGAGAGTTCCTCGTAGGCCCCGCCGTAACCCAGCGAGACCAGGTTCTTGTGGCTGTAGCCATGGGCCCCTATCTCATGGCCTGCGTCCTGGACCTGCTTCACAAGTTCGCCGAGCCTCTCGACCCGCGAGCCGGGGAAGAAAAACGTCGCGTTGACCCCATGCTTCGCGAGAATTTCGAGGGCCCTGGGCGTGAACACAGGATGCGGCCCGTCATCAAACGTTAGGGCGGTCAACGGAGCGACCACATCGATTTTGCGCACTACTTTGATGTCCAACTCCCTTCACCTCACACCATGTTATGCCGCGGGTGCTTGATGGGGAGCGTGGAAGGCCCTCGGTCGTTGGGCTCTCCGGCGGGCCCGCGATTCCGTAGGGCTCTCCTAGAACATCCAATGGCCGCCGTCGACTAGTATGGTCTGTCCCTGGACCCAATCGCCCGCCTCTGTCACGAGGAAGACCACTGCGTTTGCGATATCCTCTACCGTCCCGAGCCGGTGCAGCGCCACAGTGTCCAGGATGGTCTCGCGCTCTTCGGCCGGCCTCTCTTCCCAGTGGCGCTGTGACGCCTCTGTGCTCATGACGAGGCCGGGAGCGACGCTGTT
>JAUYEF010000040.1 GCA_030691635.1 Bacillota bacterium | reverse complement strand
CCCGCCTACCAACAGGCGAACGCCATAGGTATCTTCACCCTCGCGCTGGAACCTGGCGTACGCGGGACGTATCGTCCCACGGGGACCGACGTCACGGGGCCATAGCTCAGCTGGGAGAGCACCTGCTTTGGGAGCAGGGGGTCCCGGGTTCGAATCCCGGCGCCCCGATTGGGTTTCTTGGATCCGAGCGTCCCCACATTGCACGTAAATTGCACGGCGACGCGGGAGCGTTGGGCCCGGCGGAAGTGGCAGCGGTGGCCGAAGGCAGGCCCGGTGAGTGCCAGGCTTATGAGCGAACCCGTCACGGTTGCCGACGATGAACTGGCCGCCGCGCAGGTTCACGTCGGCGCGCAACTCGGGTGCCGGAGGTCTCGGGGGTGGCAGGAGTTGGTCGGCGGTCCTGCCGGCGACGCGAATGGCGAGAAAGAGCAACAGAACCAGTCGTTAGATGGTGCGAGAACCCGGATGAGAGATGACTCCCGATAGCTCACCGCAAGACGGGCCCCCTTCCTCAGACGTGGCGAAGGCGGAGGATCTGCAGTACTGGGAGGAGCCATTTGAGACGGTCCTCCTCGGACGTCACGCGCACATCGACAGGGTACTGCACCTCGCATGCTCTGGGATGTCAGAACTGACAGCGGCGCCGCATCTGCTCCGAGCCCTCAGACGGCCGGAGGAGACCGTACAGGCGGCAGAGCGCGATGCTGAGTTCCTGATGCAAGAGCGTGACGCCGGCTTTCCCTCCATCTTCGCCCAGGCGGCAGTCATGCTGTGGGGCGCGCTGGAAGCTGCAGTCCGGGACTTCATGGTGCGCTGGCTCGAGACGTTTCCGGAAGCGCGTAGCAGCGAGCGTGTCGGGAAGGTCAAGATTCCGCTTGCGACATACGATGCGTTAGGCCCGGATGTCCGGATGCGCTTCCTTCTTGAGGCGCTCGAGCAAGATCTCGGCGCACACTTCCAGCCCGGCATAGCTCAGTTCGAGAAAGTGTTGGACGTCTTGGGCCTGAAGGGCGGTGTCGATGATGGCCAGAGGCGCGATCTGTTGGAGCTTGCCGCGATCCGTAACCTACTTGTGCACAGAGCCGGCCGCGCGGACGCACGCTTCCTGGCACAGGCACCCTGGCTCAAATACCGAGTCGGCGACGAAATCCGTGTCACTCGTCCTGACTACTTGCGATACCGCGTGGCCGCTTACCGATATGCAGCCCGAGTTATCGAGCGGGCCAGAGTCGCCGCCGCAGCCTGGGGTGGCCGGAAGGCGCCGTGAACGCAGTCAGTCCCTGATGGCGGCATCACGACGGGCACCATCTAACCAGGCGTTGCTACTGCGCGGTAAGCTGCGAGCTCCGGGGCACTCGCCTGGCGGCTCGCACTCCGGGTAGGCATGATGCACGCGCAGTAGAACGCCAAAGTCGTTAAGAACGCATCCAAGTGCGGCCGCTGTGGTGTCGGCCTGCTGCGCCGAGGCATCTTCTCTAACAAGCTTACACGTATCCCTGATGACACCTGGCGTGAGATGGAACGACAGTGGCACGCCAGGCGTAACGCCGCGCTAGGTGCGGGCGGCCGTCGTGAGTGAATACCGGAGGGCCAATGCCCGAGAATCTGATTTGGCTTCGCTGGCACCTCGACCCGGACGGCGGCGGCGAGGCGCAGGTGGCTCTTGACGAGAAGACCCACGTTGAGGACCGGAAGTACGTCTTCGATTCGCTAGATCGCCGCGACCAGCTTCCACTATGGGTCGCAGAAGCAATTCGCAAAGACGGTCGGGAAAGTGGCGAGTTACCCCGTCGCCCAAATTAGGACACTACCAGTCGGGGGGAACACAAGCCCTGAACAGTAGGAGGACCGCATGGCTCTGTTGATGTTCGCACTGGCCGCCGTCGTGTTGTTTTACTGGCTCTACGGCGTCTCCCAGCCCTTCATAAACAAGCCGGAAGTCTTCCGCGGCGTTTCCGGCGGTCTGTGGATCCTCGGAGTCGCCATCGCCTTTGCCGCGCTCGCTATCCTGCTCTAGACATCGGGCTGCACCGCACGGTCTCAAGGTGCGTTCTAATCAAGGCGTTGCTACGGCGCGGTCAGGCTGCGGGGTCCCGGGTCACTCGCTTTGCAGCTCGAATCTCCTGCCCCCCGCTCCCGGCTTAGAACACGGGTCTTAGGGCCGTGCCGTACCGATGCGCCCGGGTATTGACCCAGGTACGTACCTCCCGGATTCCTCCGGCGTACCCCCGCGTTTCCCTCCGGTTCGGGGGGAGTTGTGCCCACAATTTCCAGGGAAAATCCAAGGAAAATCCAAGGAAGATCCAGAGAAGATCCAGGAAAATGTGGATGAGGTCCTGGGTGTGCTGCACAATCTCAGGGCGGGGAGCGGTCGCGTTGCGGGAGGATGAGGCCCCAGCCGTCGTTGATCTCCACCATCCGGTGTGACACAATCCGCTCCCACACCCAGGAACCCAGGGCCCCGCACGCCTCGCACGCGGCCTCGCATTCGTCGTGGACGTCTTCGGCTTGGACGTCCTCGGCGTCCGGATTGACGGAGCGGCAACGGATCCCCCAGAGCGCCCCGGAGATACTCACCCGATGGACGTGAGCGAAGGCATACTCCACGGCCGCCGCCCGGGCCGCCTGGTCGCCCCGCTTCCCCTGCCCCTTGGTAGCATACTTGAGGGCCTCACGGATCCCTTGGGCCGGGTCCTCGGGGTCCACGGACCGGATGTGCACCACGGCGGGCCCGTCCATGCCCAGGGCCTTCCCCCAGGCCCGCGCCAGCTCCTCCTGGGCGACGTACTCCCCATACACAAGAGCGTGAACGTGGACCATGCCGCCCGGCGCGATCTCCAGGGCATGGGCCAGAGACGTGTCCTTGCGCGCCCGTTTCGTGCGAGCGTCGGGGTTCCATACCTGGCGGCCCCATGGGGTTCTTCTCCACCACGGCGCCACGGCCTTCCGGACGCGTCTGACGGCCGCCCGGAGGCCCTCCGGCTTGAAGCGTGCCTCGTCATCGTCTGCCGCCGGGCTCGTGAGCGTGACGAGCTTCCAGGC
>JAUYEF010000006.1 GCA_030691635.1 Bacillota bacterium | reverse complement strand
GACAGACGTGCTCCGGTGCCATGCAAGAGTTCCATAAGCTCAGGACCAACCCGAGCGGATCAGAACTGGGCGGCCTTCCCGGCCGCCTTTCTGTGTTGAGGGGGTTCAAGGCAGGTTGCTCACGAAAGATTCGCATGCCGTGCGTTCGCGGGCGATAACCGGAGGCGGCCCGGTCTCCGCTGTTCGTCAATCCCGGCCGGAACAGGGCGGTCGAGGGAGGCGGTCCGCTTGACTACTCGGTTTTCAACCAGGGCGCCCTGGCTATCGAAGGACGCCGCCTGGAGTTCCGTGGTTGATAACACCCATTTGGTCTAACCTCCTGTCATGTGGTCATGCGCTTACAAACTGGGCTTCTGCTTTTTTGATGGAATCTGCCAACGTAACGAAGGATGCTCAGACTCGGATACCACTTTGTTGCTTGGTGTGCATGTGGGCGTAGGCGTCGCCGGTCTGACATACGTAGTCTGCCCCATAAAACAGACTATTGCTGGACGCGCCCGCTAGTCCCGCTCCTTCCGGCGGATAACTTTTCTTATCGCTGCCGAGATGGCTTGGCAAGCATTCATCGTTTTGGATGGTTTTATTTCACGCCCAATACCTCAATCGATGGACTGATCACCAACGATGCCGGATGGGTAAGAGTAATAATCTTCCCGAAGACATGAAACAGCCGTCGTTTGAGTGAGCATCCGGTGATAAAGAATCGAGTACGCAGGATCCGTGCAGCAAAGCCTACGCTTCTCATTTGCGATGCAACCGCATATGGGTTTAGCGGGCGTTCCGCCCATGAACCCGTCTCGCGGTCTCGGGGCACTTTGTTAACCAATTCAAATACATCTGGTTCAGACATTGCCTTCCTATGGATTTGGGCAAGGTGCCAGCGCACGAATGGATTAAGAGAATTCGCTCCCGAACGCGCATAAACGATCGCCTGGCCGAAGTGCTCGATAGCATTCCGAGAAATAGACGGCCAACTCCCGAAAGTGTTCGATGCCTTCAAAGCTGATCACACCATCTAAGGACTGGTCGCTCATGGGCAGATGATGAACGTCTCCGAGAACCCATTCTATATTATCCTGAACACCGTATACCCGTGCCAATTTGTTCGCAGAATCGAGTAAGTAAGATTCAATCTCAAGACCATAAACCTTCTTTATGCCCAACATGGCTAACCATATAGTGTTAAGGCCGAAACCACACCCGGAATCAAGGATGATTCCGGGGCGCAGCAAACGATAGGCCCTTTCCAAGCGACGGAAATTGCCTTCCAATCTCTTGGGATCACGGGCAATACGCGCATAATACTCATAAAAATATTCCGGGAAATTGGTGCTTTTCAAACAGGAAAGAAGCGGTGTTGCATAATCCAACGCATTTCATCCCCAATCCCACTATTACATTATGGGCAAGAATCCTAATCCCCAGTATCTACTTCTGGTTTAGCCACGTTGACCAAGGTATCACATAGCTTGCACCGGTACCGCCCACTCAAAGTACTCCGGGTCCGCAGGGTGCGCGGGGAAGAACGGCAGGCAGCTGAGCTCCGGAAAGACTACCACACTCGCACCCAGATCACGCGCCTTGCCCATGGCTGTGAGGGCGTACTGCTCGTTGACTGCATGATCAGGGCCCATTGCCATCTGAACACAGGCGACTCTCACGCTTGTCCCTTCCTTCTTCCGGCCACCCGGTAGCCCTCGAGTATCATCACCCTCTGGACTGCAGTTTCCCGGTCTTTCGGTACAGGTAACGCTCGTGCAGCAGTTGGACGCGATCCCCTTCGCAGAAGAACTCGACCACCTGGCGGTGCCCGCTCCCGTATACGTAGAAACGCGGGTGGCCCGAGTCGAGGTCGAAGGGGACGAGGGTCGAAGAGACCGAGCCGTAGTTGTGCTTGTTCTCCACGACAAGGTAGTCCCCGTCGCAACGTACTTCAGCTCTGTGTGTGCCCTTGTAGGTCTCGTAGTAGCCGGTCAGGCCTTCCAGGAGCTTCTCGGTTCGCAGCGCGTCAAGCGCCCAGGGGTCTTGGCCGATCAACAGCGCAAGCGCGAAGTCCACCATGTTCAGCGGCGCATAGCCCGAACCGTTGACCAGGGCGACCGCGCCGGCGCCGAATTCCGGCAGGAACCGCATGCCTGCTGTGGCGACATACATCGCGCCGCCGTGGCCGACCATCTTGTGGCCGAAGAAATCGGATATGTTCAGGCCCAAGCCGTAGAAGGCGGCCGGTCTGCCGGTGGCGATGTCCTCGCCCGGTGTGCGGATGACCGGCGTGGACATGGCTGCTATCGACTCCAGGCTCACGATCGGCCCACTGGGCCCTCTGCCTTTGTTCAAGTACATGGTGACGTACTTGGCCATGTCCAGGGCATTGCTGATCAGGCCGCCGTCCGCCTGGGCCTGCCCCCACGGGTACTCACGCGCGATGTGACGGCCATCCTTGCCCAGCGCATACGGAGTCGCCATCGCCTTGTCGCCCTTGGCCAGATCATAGTCGTGAAAGGACCGCGCCATGCCCAGGGGCAGAAGGATGTGCTCCCGGATGTACTCAGCGTATTTCTGGCCCGACACCTTCTCGATGATGCCGCCCAGCATGATGAAGCCCTCATTGAGGTAGAACCAGCGCTCGCCGGGTTTCGTGACCGCCCAGTCCGCGGCCCCGTTCACGAACGCCAGCATGTCATCGAGGTTCGCTACCGGGACCGAGTAATCGATCGCCCCATGGTGGTAGCGCAGCAGGTTCTCGAGATAGGCGAGTGCCGGGATGCCGCTGGTGTGGCTCATGAAGTGACGGATGCGTATGGTCTCGCCGGATGGCTTCACTTCCAGAGGCAGGAACTTCTCGACGGGGTCGTCTATGCTTAACAGCCCTCGTTCCTGGAGCTGCATGATCCCGAGGCATGTGAACGACTTTGTCGCGCTGCCAATACAGTAATTGGTCTCGGGCGTCGCCGGAATGCCTCGCTCGCGGTCCGCAAGGCCGAAGCCCCGCTGGTAGACGACCTCACCGTCTTTGACGACGGCCATACTGACCCCGGAGAGCTTGGTCTTGCCCATGCGTTCGAGGACGAAATCCTCCAGCGCGGACATGTCTCTTGCCATCAGTGTTCCCCCCTTAAGATAAGGCTCTGAGCACTCCGGCAACGCGCTCGAGGCCGAGCCTTGGACTTGTCAGGACCCGCGCCGCAACGCTGGCCGGCAGGTCAGGCACAATGTTGGTCATCGAGGCCTGAGCCAGGACCACGGCGTCGTGAACGTCCGCCGCCTGCACGATCATCTGCATGAGAAGCGCATTATGCTGTTTGACATCACCCCTTGCCAGGGCGTCGAAGGCCTCGTTACAGAGAAGCGTGGTCACGCTGACCTCTCGCCCGGCTGCCACACCGGCTCTCACTATCAGGTCCTTAGTTGGAGCGAGCGTCGTCGGAAGCGTCGCGACGACCGCGATACGGGAGCCCGCCTCAACCGCCTTCTCAGCCATCGGCTCATCTACTTTGAAAACCGGGATGTTGACTACCTGCCTCGCCACATCGACGGCCGGGCCCACAGATGAGCAGGTGAACAGCACACAGTCCGCGCCATAAGCCTCGGCATGCTGGATGTGGCCCACCACTCTGCGCACAACGTCCCTTGTCAGGTGGCCGGCCTTTCGCACATCGTCCAGCAGGCTATCGTCCGTGATCGTCCTTATGTTGGTGCCGGGTGGCATGATCTCCCTGGCAAGTGGTCCGAAAATCGGTATCGCCACTGGTGTCGTGTGGAGCATCGTGAGAGTCTTGCTCATGTTCATCCCCCCATGGTGGAGTGGGTCTACTACCCCATTCAGAACCCGAGCCCCACGCCCCTTTCTCAGGGCGGACCCTGAAGCCCCTGTCCTTGGGACGGGCTCTCGTCCCTATCTTCTAAGGGCCATCATCTCTCGCCCAACCTCTTCGATGTGTTCGGCAGTTATCTGCCAGTGAGTCACGAGCCGGACGGCCGCCGGCGCGATGATATTCATGTCGATGCCTCTGGCGTTCAGCGCGGCCTTGAACTCCTCGGCCGTGTGCGGTGAGGTGTCGACTTTGACCATATTCGTCTGCACCGTCCGGAAATCCACCCCGAACCCCGCTGCGGCGACCAGATCTGCCAGCCTCCGGGCGTTCCTGTGATCGTCCGCCAACCGCTCGACCATGTTGTCGAGCGCCCAGATGCCGAGGGCCGCGATGATGCCCGCCTGGCGCATCCCGCCTCCAACCGCCTGCCGGCAGTGGCGGGCGGTCTCGATGAACTCCCGCGAGCCGCAGACGACGCCGCCCAACGGGCAGGCCAGGCCCTTTGAAAGGCAGAACGTCACGGAGTCCACCTGCCTGACGATGTCGGATGGGGGGACCCGTTGGGCCACTGCGGCATTGAACATGCGCGCGCCATCCATGTGGATCTTCACGCCATGCCTGTCCGCGACGCGGCGCAGGCCCTCCAGATTCTCCAGAGGCAGCACCGTACCGCCGGCCCAGTTGTGGGTGTTTTCTACGCAGATGAGCGAAGTGCCGCCGTTGAGCACGTCCTTCTTGGTTATCTGCGCCTCCACGACGTCCGGGTCAAGCGCGCCCAGTACTCCAGGGATGCGCTTCGGCATAGCTCCCACGAAACGCGCCATCCCGCCGGCTTCGGAGTGGAAAGTGTGTGCGTCGTGCTCCACTATGACCTCACTCCCAGCCGGAGCCTGCGACATGACGGACGTCAGGTTTCCCATCGTGCCGCTCAGTACGAGCAACGCCGCCTCCTTGCCGAGCATCTGAGCGGCCTTGCGCTCCAGCCTCTTCACCGTCGGATCATCGTGGTAGTAATCGTCACCCAGCTCGACGCCGCGCAGCACGTCAAGCATGCCGGGCGGCGGCAGGGTGACTGTGTCGCTGCGCAAGTCGATGCGCCGTTCCAAAGGGAAGCCCCCTCCTGCCCACTATTCTCTGCCCGCTATTCGTGGTGGTCCTTGCGCGGGATCCAGGGCCTTTGCTTCATCTCCCGGAGGATCTCGCATATCTCTGTGGCGGCAGCGTCAAGCAGCAGCCGCCCCTTCTCCGCGGTGGCCACTGAGGCGTCGCCGATGGCGCCGCTCTCGGTGAGCCTGCTCCAGTGCTCGGTCATGAAGACCCAGTTCTTGTGGGGCAACTGCGGTTTTCCGACGAGGTTCATGTAGAAGTGATCCGACCAGGGGAGATTGATGTCCCTGGGCGCCTTCGTCATGTCCACGGCCTCAGGGCAGATGGCGAGGTATAGGGAGGTCTCGGTTTCGCACGCATGCCCCGTGACAGGGGACTCACGTATCCCCTCGAACGCCTTCACTACGCGCGACAGCTGCCACCAGGACACAAGCGCGCACCTCGCTTGGTCATGCTCGACCATCGCGAGCCGGCAGGCCATATCGAGACAGGATGCGTTTGAACCGTGCCCGTTCACGACAAGGATGTACCGGAAACCGTGGTGGATGAGGGACTTGAGGATATCCAGCGTGTGCTTGATGAAAGTATCCCAGCCGATGGTCAGTGGTCCAGGGAAGTCCATGTGGTGAGGGCTGTACCCGTGCATGATGACGGGGCCGAGCAGCGCTTCGCCATTCATCTTGCTCGCGGCCAGCTCGCATATGCTTCTCGCGATAACCACATCGGTGTCGACCGGCAGGTGGGGACCATGGTCTTCGATCGTGGCTGCCGGGATGATTATGAACTTGTCCTGCGCGGCTGCTTCCTTGATCTCTGGCCACTTGAGCTTCTCGTATATCAGAGATCTGTAGAGCATACGAACCCCTCCACCCTATCGCGTGGTTCGCACAGATGAGATTAGCCACTCCCGAGAGCGGCTATCGCGTGGCCTGCAGCACGGTGCCATCTATTTCTTGCAGCCCAGCCTACACTCCTGCGCTTCATAACCGGACGTTTCCCGGCATGGGATTTCGCACCTTTAGCACTCGAGGTGTGCGTGTCCCGCCTACGCATATTCCACCAGTACGGGTGAAGTCCACCTTGGCAAGTAAAGAGGTTTATGACTACGGGTGTCGTGTGAAGTACAGTAAGTGTCTTCCCCCTGTAGAGCCTCCTCTTGGTACGCAAGTCACCCGTGTGGAACCTATGCGGGCCGGCCCTGGGGACCGGCCCGCTTGTCGGCGTCATTGTCTCCTGAGTGGTTTGCCCGGTAGGGCGCCCGTGTGACGATCATGGTCAACCACAATCTGGCCATTAACCAGCACATAGTCGATGCCCTCCGCAAACTGGTGCGGCTCTTTGAACGTCGCCTTGTCCTTGATCTGCGACGGGTCGAACACCACCACGTCCGCCCAAAAGCCTTCTCTCAGCACGCCACGGTCCTGGAGTCCAAAACGTTGCGCTGGTAAGGACGTGACCTTCCTGATTATCTCGTGGAGCGGCATGACATTCTTATCGCGGGCATACGTTCCTATCATCCTGGGGAAGGTGCCGAAGTTCCGTGGGTGGGGCTTGCCCCCACTGACAGGTCCGGTCAAGGCCAGAGCGCTGCCGTCGCTGCCGCCCATCACCCATGGCGCCTTGAGGAAGGTGATTATGTCGTCTTCATCGATGATTTGAGCAACCCAGCTGGCTTCGCCCTTCTCAAGTAAGGTGAGTACCGCATACTCTGGCGGCTCACCGAGTATCTCAGCTACCTTGTCAACAGACATCCCTTCGAACTCAGGGTTGGGCCTGTACTGTGAGAACGTGTGCCTGAACGCTCCACCTCGGCGGGTGAAGTTTACGGCAACCTCTCTGGCGATCCTGTCCCTGGTTTCCTTATCGGCCAGCCGCTCCAAGACCTTCGTCCTACCACCTTCAAGAGCCCAGCGCGGCATGACAGAGCCGGTGATACCGCCACCCGACGCGTGATAGGGGTACTGGTCACCCGTGACATCAAGGCCGGAGTCCCTGGCCTTCTGGATAGATGTGACATAGTCTGGAGCCTTCTTCCAGGTCGCTACTCCCAGGGCGTGCAGGTGCGAGATGTGAAGCGGCACCCCGGCTGCCCGGGCGATCTTGTAGGCCTCCTCCAGGGCGGCACCCATACCAATCGTGTAGTCGCTCTCATCACGTATGTGGGAGACGTAGAGCGCCTCTTTCGGCTTAAGCCCTTTCGCGACATCTATGACCTCATCTGTAGGGGCGAAACTCTGGGGAGCGTAGAACAGCCCAGTTGACATTCCGAAGGCACCCTCTTCGATTCCCTGCTCGATCAGTGCCTTCATCTGTTTGCGCTCCTCGAGTGTAGCAGGCCGTTCGGCATGGCCCATGACGGAAATGCGCGCACTGCCGAAGCCTACCAGCGGCACAACGTTGACTGATGCGCCCTGGCGCTCTAGCTTTTCGAGATATCCTGCTGTACCGCTCCAGTCTGCAGTCACATTCGGGTACCGGGACACTTGCTGCTTAACGTGCTCGACCGCCGCTCCCGCTATTGGCGCAAACGAACCTCCGCAGTTCCCTACGACTTCGGTTGTTACGCCCTGGTGCACCTTGGACAAAGCCTTGGGGTCTGCGAGCAACGGGAAATCCGAGTGGGTATGGGCGTCAATGAATCCTGGAGAAACCACCCTGTCTTTGGCGTCGATATTCACTTTGCCGTCCTCAATACCTCTTGCGATACGCACCACATGCCCATTGGCGATTGCGATATCAGCCGCATACCAAGGGTTGCCGGTTCCATCTACGATCTTGCTGTTCTTGATGACTATGTCGTACATGGATTCTCGCCTCCATATTCGCCACTGGCCTGGTCATCTGCGCTTCAAATTGCTCAGTTCTCTCCCGACTGTCTCGATGTCCTCAGCGGAGATCTGCCAGTGGGTCACAAGCCGAACCGTAGTCGACGCCACAACATTCATGTCAATTCCTCTGCAGTTGAGCGCGGCTTTGAACTCTTCCGCAGCCAGAGGGGAGGTGTTGACTCGCACTATATTGGTCTGAACCGTCTCGAAGTCGACCTCAAGACCGGCGCCCGCCGCTAGTTCGGCAAGCCGCCTGGCGTTTCTGTGGTCGTCCGCAAGGCGCTCGAAGCGATGTGAGTGTGAAGATCAGTGATCCCCGGCAGAACCGCTAGCCCGTCTGCCCTTATGACATTGGCGGCCTCTTTGACCGGTATGTCTGGGGCCACCAGTTCGATCTCCCCACCGCACACCGCTACATCATATAGACCGTCCCGGTTAGTGAGAAAGTCGGCTACGCGGCCCCCTTTTATCATCAGGTCATACTTGGACATCACTCCACCTCTTTCGCCCTGATTTCCTGGCCCATAAGGTCTGCACCGGTGCACCGGCCATGGCGCCAGTAAAGTCGCGGGACTCTTGGAGGAATGCGCGTAAGGAGGTTCGCATATGACGTCTTGCCCATAGTGGCGCAATCCACGGCTGTGATCTCTTCACTACCTTGTCTTCCGAAAACCACCACCTCATCACCAGATCGCGCCTCCGGCACAGCCGACACGTCGACCATCATTTCACATGAGCAAATACCGATGATCCTGCATCGTCTGCCACGGATCAGTACCAGCCCTGTGTCGGCATGCTCGCTCGTGAGACCATCCGTTGTCCCGATCGGAACAACGCCAATCTCGATATCTGAGGGTGCTGTGTAGTGGAGGCGGTACCCAACGTTGTGCCCTTTGGGAAGCACCTTCACCTGCGCGAGGATCGAACTGAACGAGGAGACCGGCTTGAGCGGCCAGGGGATTGGCCATACCCGGCCGGTGCCGTATATGAGAGCCCCTGGCCTTACGGCATCTGCATAGGTGGACGGAAACCGGATAGCGCCTGATGAGGCTGCGAAGTGCCAGATTGCTTTATGGTGAGGGTCGACTATCGAGGCTGCAGTCATGAACTTCTGGTACTGAGCGCGAGAGAACTCGTCATGCTCTTCAAGATACGGTGATGCGAGATGGCTCGCCACACCATCTACCTGCACGTGGTCAAGCCTCGGGACCACTGAGGCGATCTCGTGCGCCTGATCCGGAAGGAATCCCTTCCTGCCCATGCCTGTGTCCACTTTGAGATGCACTCTTGCCTTTTTCCTGAGACTACGCGCGGTGTCATTGACCATCGACAAGAAGTCCGGGTCGATGCCAAAGAAGCTCAGGTCAAGCGCTATCGCCATCTCGACCTGCGCCGGAGTGAGGCCATTAAAGACGAGGATGCCTGTGGTCACCCCGTTGTCGCGGAGGTGGACACCCTCAAAGAAGTTCGAGACTCCCAGAAGCGTGGCGCCCATGCCCTGGAGAGCACGGCCAACGTAGCGAGCGCCGTGTCCCATGGCGTTCGCCTTGATGACAGCGACTACTGAGGCGGGACGCACCTTCTCTTGTATGTACCGGAAGTTGTACTCCAGCAGGTCTAGGTCGATATCCATGCGGCTGGAGAAGTAACGGGCTGCTTCCTCGGGACTCGTTGGAAGACATTGCATTACTAGTCGACCCCCTTCTTCAGGACACGACCGCCAAGGGCGCCCGTGACCTGACCGCATTTCACCTCGACCGTCCCGTTCACGATGACCCAGTCAATGCCCAAGGATATCTCTTCCGGGGACACCATCGTCGCCTTATCCTCAACTCTGTCGGGGTCAAACACCACAACGTCAGCTGCGAAATGTGGCCGGATCTGACCGCGTTTGATGAGACCGAGCCGCCAGGCCGGGAAACCAGACATCTTGTAGATGGCCTGCTCCCATGTGAGAACTGGTTCGTCCCGCACGAACATCTTGAGGAACCTGGGAAAGGTCCCATAGAGGCGCGGGTGTGGTAGGCCCTCGCCTCGGACAACATCGCCCGAGTCGCTCCCCACCATCTGATATGGGGACTGGGCAAGAACCTTCACGTCTTCCGCGTTGCCCTGGAAGTTGATGTGAGAAATCGCGGTGTCCTGGATCAAGACGTCGCACAGGAATTCCAGGGTGTCCTTGCCCACCATCTGAGCAGCTTCAGGCAATCGTTTCCCGATGAATCCGGCCAGGTCTGGGTTGGTGACCCCGACGATCATCAGTCTGGAAAGATCATATGTAGTGACCGTACCGATCTCGGTCTTAAGGGCCTGTCTCACAGCAGGGTCCGCAAGGCAGGCCACCAGCCCTCGAGCTCCCTGGTCGTGATACTTCGCGGGGATCGTATTCTTGAGGCCTCCAGCGGAGAAGTCGTAGGGATACGAGTCGAACGTCAAATCCAGACCAGATTGCCTTGCGTCTGCGATCCATTGCGCCAGTTCAGGACCTCGTCCCCAGTTGACTACTCCAAAGGCCTGGTAGTGAGAGACCTGAACTGGAATCTCCGCTTCACGGGCGATGCAGATTGTCTCATCGACGCTGTCTCTGACCTTCTCACGGTAGTTCCGCATGTGATCGGCCAGAAAACCTCCGTGCCGAGACACGACTCGCGCGAGTTCGATAACCTCATGGGTATTGCAGGATGACATGGGTACATAGGCAAGGCCGGTCGACATGCCGAATGCGCCATCGGCCATTCCCTCGTCCGCGAGCTCACACATTACTTCTATCTCGTCGGCGGTGGCGTGGCGGGCTTCGTACCCCATCGCCGATACTCTCAGGGCTCCATGGGGAATGAGGTATGCTATGTTGACTCCCGTACGGGGTACCTTCTCCAAATACTCCCGCACAGACAACCAATCGAACCCGATGTCACGGCGCTTGGCCGAGCCGTATTCCTGCAGATGTTTACGTCCCTTGATGTTGACGGGAGCCAGGCCTCCTCCACAGTTGGAGAAGACCTCGGTGGTGACACCCTGGGTTACCTTGGGGACTCGCGAAGGGGAGCGGAGCACAACCGTGTCCGCGTGACTGTGAATGTCGATGAAGCCGGGGCAGACGATCCGACCGGTGGCGTCTACGATGGCCCGAGCTTCCTTGGGCACGCCGCTACCTGCATAGACGACCTCACCACCCACGATACCCACGTCTCCGTGGTAGTACGGCGCGCCTGTCCCATCTATCACCCTGCCGTTTTTGATCAGAATATCCAGCATGCGTGCTCCGCTCCCTTCTCTGGCGTTAGAAGCCGGGGATCAGCTTGATCCACTTGCCGAAAATCAGCTGGATCTGGCCGATCGTCCTGGGGATGTTGGCTCCGAGAATACCTGTGTACCCGATACCGAAGGCAATCATCATGATGACGCGTGCGAACCTTGATGACCAGTTCATCACGGCATCGAACGGCCCCCGCGACCGCGCGCGGAAATAGAAATATGCGACGGTTGAAGCCGTGCCCAACGCGACGACGATGTTATTGAATGAGCTCCATGCCACCATTGACCCAACGATCTGGTCCAGGAACTGTGCCTGGATTGTCCCCCTGAGGGTAAGCGCGGCGCCTATCGCTACCACCAGCGCGATAGGGATTTTCGTCATCCAGGCTACCGGCTTGTAGTACCTCGAGTAAGCCAGCAGCCCAAGGATCAGCGGTATGAGGGGCATGAGCTTGCCTGACATGACCGGAGTTATGCCTATCTGCATAATGTTTCTGAGGCCCAGGGCGGCGTAGTACCCGGCGCCGAGCCCCACGAAGGACTTCTCTATCAGCTTGAACGCTTTGTTATCCTTGATCAGGAATGAGTAAACGCCCAGGGTGAGAAGCGCCGTTATCCAGGTGGTGATGTTCGTGCTCACGACTTTGCACCTCCTTCAGCGGTCTTGCCCTTCGGCTTTAAGTGGTACGCCAGGTTACCGAGGATGATAAACACCACGAATGTCAGGTAGGCCACTGAGGTGGCGTCCATTGAGCCAACAGCCTGGCCAGGCCGTTTGATCAGGAGCTCGTACTCGGCTGCGCCACGGGAACCGTTCAGCGCTGCCTTGATCTGACCTGTCGGAAGGTATGGCTGGATCTTCGGCCACAGTGATGCCTGTGATGCCATGGTGAGGGCAACAGTGGGGTATGGCTTGATCTGCCTCGTCCAGTAGTCGGGGGCGGTCGCGTCAGAGGTGACCGGCACGACTATCGCCAGATCCTTGGCGTTCTTGACCTTGGACGTTAGCGGGAGTGACGCCAGAGGCGTTCCCTTGTAGTCGTTGGGCACCGTCTTGTGAAGATCGGCCATGAGCGAAGCGACGCCTGGCTCACCACCAGGCACGAACCCCAAATAGACGATGTCTTCGCCGTACTTGGCGCCTCTGCCGAGTATCTCCTGGAGTAAGCGTTCTGCGAACGGTTGCCCGTCGGCAGACATGGCCAGCATAACAATCTTCACTCCACGGCTCTGAGCATGATAGGCAATGGCAACCATCTGTGGAACGCACTCAACAGCCGCCGACAGGGAGATGTGCGAGTCGAGCCACATTACGTCGCCAGACTTGAGGTTATTGACCAGGTTGTAGAAGTTTTGGACGTCTTTGCCGACAACGATGGGTATTCCGAGGGGCCTGAGCAATGGCACCAGTATCGCCACAGTGATGATGATGTAGATCACCGGTCGGCTCAAGTTCACTATCCTGTAGAGACCTTCCATACGCGCACACCTCCTATTCCATTCCGATATAGCGTCTTTCGATGCCGAGCAGGACCCTGAGGCTTGCCGCCATCGCGCCGACCGCGGCGGCTATGGTGATGCCGCGCTGTGCTGCCATGTTGGGCACCGTCAGCATCCACTGGTACAGCGCAGGTATCTGTCTGGAGATGACTTCCCCCACCGGTGCGACTCCGAGCATCGCAACCACGGCGCCGATCAGGAAGATGGTCGACTCAAGAGACTTGACGGTAATCGCGCGGAATGCGACTGAAGCCATGGAATACATCAGCAGGGAAAACACAGCTGTCCCGAGAGGCGCGTAGATCTCATAGAAGAGCCACCTGTATGCGGCGTCAAATTGCTTGCTAAATAGTGTGACGACAAACATGACAATCATCGAGCCTATCAGGACTACGGCGTCGAGCGCGTCGCCTTTCTTATTGCGCATACTGCGGATGTTCACGACCAGCAGGTTCATCATACCGATGCCCAGCAGAAAAGCGGAGATCAGCACCGTCCAGGACTGGATTTCCTTGGCGATGTCGCTGAGGCCAGGGATCTTCAGGAAATAGTCAAACAAGAGGATGGCGCCGGCTACGGTTGCTATCCACAGAGGCAGGACTCTCTTCATCGTCGTCTCACCTCTTCAGTAGATCCTTGAGGATTGGGACAGAAGCCGTCTGGAGCAGAGACCCAAGCAGGATGAGAACGACGGCGATCATCTTGGTTATATCCTGGACCGCCAGGTTCCCGACTGAGACCGGGTCGCCAGACAGGTATGCGCTGCCCGCAAACATCTCCTCGCCGATCAGTGTGTAGTCGCAGGCTGCCACGAAGAGGGGCAGCTGGCTCATTCGAGCTGTGCCCGCAATACCGATGGCGCCGAGTTCCGCTGCAGCCTCAGCCATGATCAGCGCCTCTCCGAAGAAGGGGCCCACCAGGATGCTGGCAGCGATGTTCTCGCGCCGCATGATTCCGACGCTCGCTGCAGTGTACGCCATCTGTGTGGGGGACAGGAACTGGACCATTTCGGGCTGGTACGCATCGGGCCGGCCCGCCCTTGAGTAGGCAGACCGCACGACTTCTTCCGTAACGGCCTGCACATTCTCCTTAGATACGGTTGAGATTATCCGCACGTTATACTCTGCGCACATTTGGGCCGTAAAGGACAGGATGTCCAGACCGGCCAGCACCTGCATTCCTTCAGCGCCGACGACATCGCCCACGCCCGCGCTGAAGAACACCGGGCGTCCGAGCTCAGTCGCTCGGCCGACAGCCTCTTTGATCGCCTCAAGAGCCGTGATCCTGCGAAGCGGGTATTTTGTTCCTCGCTTGATGGCCGCAATGGAGTAGTAGATAGCTATGGTGAAGACGATGAACGCGAGGAACGGGGTGACTCGACCTGTTTGCACTCTCGACACCTCCACGTTCTTTTATGGTGTGGTTCTCACGGAAGCCGGCACCGGCATGACTCGCGTTGCGGTCGGGTTAGTCGTGCGACAGTTCACCTCCTCAAGACAGGCGTCAAGTGACATCCGGGACAGGCATCATTTGTGGTGATCGACGCGTGGCATCCACGGTCTCGCCTTCATCTCTCTAAGGATGTCGCAGATCTCGTCTGCCGCCACTTCAAGCACCTTGAGACCCTTTTCTGCCGTGGCCACTGAAGCGTCACCCACAGTACCGGTGGTCGTCAACGTGCTCCAATACTCGGTCATCATGACCCGGTTCTTGTGTGGATGCAGGGGTCCGGCGACAAGATCGGTCCAAAAGTGGTCTGACCAGGGTAAGGAGAGATCCCTGGGCGCCTTTGTCATGTCAACATGCTCCGGGCTCAGTGCCAGGTACAGCGAGGTTTCAATCTCGCAGGCATGGCTAGTGACCGGTGACTCGCGGATCTCCTGGAATGTCTTCGCCACCTGGGAAAGCGACCACCACGAAACCATCCCGCACCTGGCGTGATCATGGTTCACCATGGCCAGCCGGCACGCCATGTCGAGACAAGACGCATTAGACCCGTGGCCGTTGACGACAAGGATATGTCTGAACCCGTGATGGATAAGAGACTTTAAGACATCCAGCGTGTGTCGTATGAACGTGTCCCAGGTAATGGTCAACGGCCCCGGGAAATCCATGTGGTGAGGGCTATACCCATACACAATGGCCGGGGCAAGCAGCGCTTCTCCCTCCATCTTACTCGTGGTCAGTTCGCATATGCCTCTGGCTATGACCACGTCAGTGTCCACCGGTAGATGCGGGCCATGATCCTCGATCATCGCGGCAGGCAGGATGATGAATTTGTCCTGCGCCGCCGCCTCCTTTATCTCCGGCCATCTCAACTTCTCGTATAACAAGGACCTGTCAAGCATCTGGCTTGTCTCCTTCTGTCTCTGCGCTGTGTACTAAGACGTAGGACAGTCAGTCAACTCAGGTCGCGCCGTGTCCCGACGCGTCCACTCCTTTCTGGCGTCTGAGGTCTTGCACCTTTCTCTTCAGGAATTCCTTGGACTGCTGGTCCACTTCAAATGACATGGTGATCACCGGCGCCTCTGGAGCGTAACCGGAGAGATCGGACCTGCATCGCTCGCTCACGATGATCGCATCTGTGGATTTGAGCAA
>JAUYEF010000085.1 GCA_030691635.1 Bacillota bacterium | reverse complement strand
CGCCCTGCAGGGAGGATTCGATCGCGCATCGTGCCGTGGCGGCACGATTCTCTAGATATGTGCCCTCCAGGGAAGATTCGATCGCGCATCTAGCCGTGAAGACACGGCCGCGATTGCCATGGGCCAGGCCCTGGGCGCCCTTAGCACGCAGGGCCTTGAGCAGCCGTCTAACTTGGCGGGTTAGATGTTGAGCAACCGGACAGCCTCCTTGACCTGTTTTTCGCCGCGGTCCACCGATGCCACGATGAACAACCGGGAGTTCTCTTTGAGGCTCATCGAAAATGTCTCCTTGTCCATGGGGTGACATTTTCGCTGTTCACTTAGCTATGACTTTATCGCTGTGCGTTCACACCTGGAGTCCTCAGCACTTGAAACAGTCATCAAAGGCAGGAGAAAATACAAAGGATAGGAAACGCATTTACCAAGTCTTGTCTAGTAGGAGGTCAATTCATGGCAGAAACCCCGGCAGCACTCCTGTTTGCCCCGCTTGACGTCAAAGGAGCCAGGATCCGGAACCGGATTGTGGTACCGCCGATGTGCCAGTGGCAGGCCGCAGACGATGGTGTCGTCCGTCCGTACCACCTTGCGCACTACGGGCAGTTTGCCATCGGCGGCGCCGGCATGATCATCGTCGAAGCGACCGCCGTGGAGCGGAGAGCCCGTATAAGGGGGGAGGACCTGGGGCTCTGGTCGGACGATCACATAAAGGGGATGTCGGAGCTTGCAGGCGTGATGGTTGAGTACGGTGCGCTGCCCGCCATCCAGCTCGGCCACGCTGGGCGCAAGGCCTACCGCGGCGGCACCCGCGCGGTCGCGCCTTCGGCGGTTGCGTTTTCCGAGAGCTATGAAGCCCCGGACGAGATGACGCACGGCGATATCAACACCGTACGCCAGAGTTTCGTCGACGCAGCCGTAAGGGCTGAGAAGGCGGGCTTCAGGGCGCTGGAGTTGCACGGGGCGCACGGGTACCTGCTGCACCAGTTCCTTTCGCCCATTTCGAACCGGCGGTCCGATGAGTTCGGAGGTTCGGCGGAGGGGCGTCTGCGGTTCCCGTTGTCGGTGGCCGGCGCCGTCAGGCGAGCCATCAAGCAGTCAACCGTTCTGATGATCCGGGTCTCTGCGGTCGAGTATAGCCCGGACGGGTACACGCTGGACGACATGATAGGCATGTGTCGCGCGTTCAAGCAGGCAGGCGTGGATATCGTCCACGTGAGCAGCGGCGGCTCGGTCTCGGTCGCCCCGCCATCATGGCCTGGCTACCAGCTCGGCTTCGCAAGAGCCATCCGCGACGCGATCGAGATGCCCGTCATCGGCGTGGGCCTCGTTAACACGCCTGACCTGGCGGAATTCGCTCTGAGAGAAGGGTTCTGCGACCTGGTCGCGGTGGGCAGGGAGATGCTCCGCAACCCCAACTTCCCGCTCCGCGCCGCAGCACAGCTCGGAGCGGCGCTGCCAATCAGAGAGGACCTCAAACTCGTCCTGGAGAGGGCGTTTAAGTAGGGGTCGTACGGCAACAAGCATGACAGTAGACAGGGGCGGGCCGACGTGCACGCGTCGTGAGCAGGTCGGCGGCGAGGCCGGCCTACGGCCCTGCGTCGTGGCGCCGGCCTATGGTTCTGCGTCGTAACCCCGGCGCAGGTATCCTGCCGTATACGCCGAATGGCTCTTGCCATGGGCCGCACAGGTGAGCTGCAGGTTTCCCGCACAGATAAGATGCAGGGCGCCCGCGAAGATGAACTGCGCGGTTCCCGCAAGGACGAGCTGCAGGGTTCCCTGCTCATAGTGGTTGCGTCGGTGTTCTTTGGCCTGGCCGGCACGGCGGCAAGAAAGCTGTTTGTCACCGGGGCGGCCTCGCCGCTTGTGGTGGTTGAGTGCCGCCTGGCATCAAGCTTCCTTATCCTGCTCCTCGTGCTCAGCCTCGTCGCGCCCCAGCACATAAGGGTCAGGCGCGAGCACCTGCGGTATTTCCTTGTCTATGGGATCCTCGGGATGGGTTGCGTGCAGCTCTCGTTCTACACCGCACTCAGCCAGGGGAGCGTGTCGACCGCGATCTTCCTCCAGTACCTGGCGCCCGTCTTCAGCGCAGTGTACTTCTCTGTGGCGCAGAGAAGGCTGCCCGAACGCCACCTGCTACGAAGCATAGCCATTGCGACTTCCGGGCTGGTGTTCCTGCTTCTCGGCGGCGGAGGAATGTCCACCACCCCGGTCGGGTTTGCGTCTGGCATCATGTCGGCAGGCTTCTTGAGCTTCTACACAATCTACGGCGCCATTGGGCTCCAGACTTACGCGCCACAGACCATGCTGCTCTGGAGCTGCGGTTTCGCTTCCTTGTTCCTCATGACCCTCAAGCCTCCCTGGACAATACTCCGGGCCGGCCTTCAGACCAAGGATTGGCTGTACATCGGGTTCATCGCTATCTTCGGTACCCTGATCCCGATGCTCATCCTGCTGCAAGGGATAAAGCGAGTTCCGGCCCTTCGCGCGATCCTCGTCATGACGCTGGAACCCGTGCTGGCGACGGCATTCGCCTGGCTACTGCTTTCCGAATCGCTCCACCTTCTCCAGGTAGCCGGGGGAACCCTCATCATCGTCGCCGTCGTGCTTCTCCAGGCACGGCAGGCAATGCTACCGCGCCTTCCTTCGGGGACATACTAGTCTCATCGAAAACCCGAGGGAGGCGTCCTCTCAGTGTTCGGCATATCCACCGGAGCGATCGCGCTGTTGGTACTCACTTTCCTGGTGTTCCTCGGCGTCACTGAACGCGTCCTCGACAGGATGCGACTGACCGATACGCAGGCCATCTTGTTACTTCTTGCCCTGATTGCGGGCTCTTTCATTCCGGCGGTTCGCCTGACGCCACAGTTCGCGATCGATCTTGGAGGCGCGGTGGTTCCGGCCGCCGTGGGCGTATACATCATTGCGACAGCAGGCACGCGGAAGGAGCGACTGCGCGGGACGTTCGCTGCGCTGCTAACGGGCTTCGTCCTGTTTGTCATTGACCGGGCGACCACTCCGGAGCCGGGCATGCGCCCCATGCTCATTAACATCGACCCGGTCTGGATGCCTGCGGTCGTGGCGGCCATCATAGCCTACCTGTTCGGGCGCTCGCGCCGGGCCGCCTTCGCCGCGGGGGTCCTCGGCGTGGTCATCGCGGACCTCGGGGCAGGCATGATCAATGCGCTTGCGGGCCGTCCAGGGTCCATAGTCACAATCGGCGGCGCCGGCGTGCTCGACGCGGTGATTATCGCCGGTGTTCTTGCGACGGCTCTGGCTGAGGTCTTCGGTGAGACGTATGAATACCTCTCCGGCGGTCCAAGCAGGCAACGACCGCCTGGACTGCTTCGCGGGCTCATGCAGCGTGGCCGGCGCGCCGGCGGGGCGAGCCACGAGCAGGCCGGGCCGCCCGCGCCTACCCTGAGCGCGCGGCCAGGGCCCCTGGGCCGCGTGCGGTCCGCAGCCATCGTCTTCGGCATCGTGCTGGCCATCCTGATCGGGGCAGACGCCCTCGGCATGTTGAGCCGGGGAGAGGGGCTGGAGGGCGGCACATACTCGATCCTGGACTCGCACGGTTCCCTCGTGACGACCATCGGCAGGCAGGTCCTCCGGGGAGACCAGTACCTGACGGAAGATAACATCTTATACCGGGTGTTCAGGGTTAAAGGCCAGCAGGCGTGGGCCATTTCAATGGGCAAGATCAATGTCGAAGAAGAAATCCGGCGCGTCCGCGGCAGCGGTCCGGCGCTCGGCCCGGGCGCTGGGCAATCCCAGCCGTCAGGGACCCAGCCGTCAGGGACCCAGCCGTCAGACGTAAAACCGTCAGAAGTAAAGCCGTCACAGGTACACCCCTCGCAGGTAGCCGGTCCGGACTTCTATGCGTTGCCATTTCCCTTCAACCTCACGCCGGCCCCCAGGCCGCCGGTAGTCGGGATATACTTCACCCATAACGACGAGTCGTACATCACCAACGAAGGCGTGTCGAACGTGCATTCCGGCCCCGGTGGAATCCACAGAGTGGGGGCTCAATTCGCGGGCACCCTGGCCACCAAGGGCTTCACCATCGTCAAAGCGGACGACCTTCACTACCCGCACGATCCCGGAGCCTACCGGAGGTCGAGGCGAACGCTGAGCTACCTGCTCGGTTCCGGCCCATCGGCCGTGTTCGACGTCCACCGGGACGCGACACCACAGCCGTACTACGCGGAGAAGGTCAGCGGCCAGTGGGTGACTCAGATCAGGTTGGTCGTAGGCCAACAGAACCCGAACATGATGGTGAACCGGGGCTTCGCGGTGGCGCTGAAGAACCTGTCCGACCAGCAACACCCTGGCCTTGTCAAGGGAATATTCTTCGGCCATGGGGGTTACAACCAGGACATGTACCCGACCGCGCTCTTGCTAGAGGTGGGCGCACACACGAACGCTGAGGAATCCGCAATGCGAGGCATTTCTCTTTTCGCCGATGCTGTGGCCACTTACTTCGGCAGATAGGCGCCACCGCTGCCCGCTTCCGTAGGAAGGCGGGCCCCCGAAACTGCTACCGGGCTCGCCTCGAATAGACTCGCCAGAAGAACGCGGTGGCTCCTGCTCCCAGGGCGGCCGCGACGACGGCGGCTAGGAGCGGTGGATATCCGGGCCATTTCAGCAACGGAAAGCCTGCCACTTCGCTTCCGCCATAGGCCCATAGCAGCATGACATATGACCAGTACCAGGGGCTCCAGGCGACGACTGCCTGCCAGCCCGGGGGCGCGACGAACAGCAGGATGGGGGTCATGAGCGCGAGCCCGGTGGTCTTGGTCAGGGCCAGGCCTTCGATCTTGTTTGTCGCCAGAGAGCCCAACGCGAACGCGACCACGCTCCCCGTCAGCGATCCGACAAGTGTTCCGGCAAGCATCATGACGACGTTCCTGGGAGCCACCCAGTAGATGACTGCCGTGAGCAGCCCGGTTAGCACCGAGACCAGCACAGTGAAGCCGACATAATAGATCCCGGCAAGGCGCGAGCCCTCTGGCATAACCTTCAGCGCAACCCAGGTCTGCATTTCCCTTTCCTCGATGAGACCAAACCCCACGATTGTCCCGACCACGAACTGCGCCATGAGGATCATGCCAGGAGCCAGGTAGACGTCCAGGTGAGGGGTGCCGGCGACGACCACCACATAGCGGGTGGCCAGCGTGATGACCACCGGGTACAGTGATAGGAAAACCAGAAACCTGTCACGGTAAACGGTCAGCAGGTCCTTATGCAGCAGGTTGGCCAGCACCGGCATACCAGTCTTCGACATCACGGTCTCCAGTCCGCCATCTCAGAAAGTCTCGAGACGGCTACGCACTTTGCGTTCGAATACCCTCCTGACCCAGAAGAACACCAGGCCATTCCAGAGGAGCAACGGTCCAAACAGCGCGAAGTATGTCGCAATGTCAGGTGGGCGCGCCATCGCGCTCTTGAGCGAAAAGACAGCAGGATACGAAGGCACCCATACCGTAGCCCACAGAGGAAGCCAGCCAAAAAGCGTTAGTAGCGGCATTGTCAAGGGCACAATCACGGCCAATGAGCCAATCAAGAAGTGCGTGAAGTCCGTGTAGTGCGCCGCCACGCCCACTCCGAGCATGCCGTGCAGAGTGGCGGTCAGGAACAGCGCCGGCGCAAGTAACACAAGCGCAGTCATGCCGCCCTTGCCGGCAAGCTCAGAAAACCCCGCCACCGCGCCATAGACGGTGAGGCCGCTGACCGTCGCTATGGTCGCTGAGGCAAGCGCCAACGCGCCTATGTATTCCCCAGGGCGCAATGGAGTGACCGCGACCGCCGTTATGGTCCTCTGTGAACGCTCGAAGAATACCTGCACAGCCGCGAAATAGAACCCCAGCAGGCCGGGCTCCGAGAAGAGGAACGCCGGCAGAAACGCCATCATCGAGTGGCGGAAGTCGGTGAACTTGAACAGCAGGATGTAGATCACGGTGACGACGGCATATATCTGCGGGAAGAGGTACCGCGCCTGAAGCGTGACATCCAGGCGAAGCGCATTGAACAGGCGAGAAGAGCGGCCGGTCACTTGTCGGCCAACCTCCTCCCAGTGACCTTGATGAACACGTCCTCCAGCGAGGGTTCAAGAGTGTGGATGGTCTCCACGTCATTCGCCCTGACGGTCTCGAGGAACTTGGCCTTGCCCGCCGGACTGTCCAGGTCGAATTCCACGGAGATGCGGTCTGCTCCGGAGCGGTACTCAACGCGTACCGACCTGCGGCCCCCGCGGACCATCAGGTTCCTGGGCGCGTCTACCGCGACTATGCGGCCGTCAACGATGAACGCAACCCTATCGCAGAGCTCTTCCGCAACATGCATGTCGTGGGTGGTCAGGAAAACCGTCGTGCCTTCACGTTTCTTGTCCCGCACGTACTCGCGGATCTTCACCGAATGCTGCGGGTCCTGGCCCGTCGTCGGTTCGTCCAGAAACCACAGGATGGGCTTGTTCAACAGCGACCGGGCCAGCACCAGCCGCATCTTCATGCCTTTAGAGAACTGGCCCACGGTGCGCTTGTCACCCACAGGCAGGTCGAACATCCGGAGCAGGTCCTGAGGCGCCTCCGTCGGGACTCCGAAGAACCGCCGGTAGAACTCGAGATTTTCCTCGGCAGTGAGTTTCTCGTACAGGTTGGGGAACTCGAAGCACACGCCGACCCTGTTGTAGTAGTCCTGGCCGAGGCCGCCAAGGTCTCGCCCGAAAACCCTGACCCTGCCCTGGTAACCCTGGAGTATTCCGGTGAGTATCTTCTGCGTGGTGCTCTTGCCGGCGCCGTTTGGGCCGAGGAAGCCGAACACCTCACCTTTCTCGATCCGGAAGCTGACGTCCTCCAGCGCGGGTCTCTGGGAACCGGGGTAGGTGTACCGCAGGTCACTGACCTCGAGCATCTTGTTTTAGCACTCCCTTTGACCACCTGGTCAAATCCCATTATGGCTGCGTTTGACCAGGTGGTCAAGCGGGCGGGAGCCGTGGCGACGCCTCACTCGCACAGGTCCGTACTTGCCTGGGCGAATCAGGCCGACTCGTGTGCGAACCGTGCTTGCCTGAGTAAATCAGGCCGACTCGTCTCGCATCTGAGCCTCGAACTCGTGTTTCGCCCTGGCAAGGCAGTCTGGCTTCGAGAGCAGGTCGACGACGGTCATCGCCATCGCCTTGGCCGCATTCAGGATGGCCTGGTGCGCATCATCCGTGATGGTCTGCGGCGCGAACGCGGGACTGTGAGTGTTGCCTATGACCTCCGGGTCGCCTATCTTGATATAGCCGTGCACCGACGGCACCACCTGGCTTATGTTGCCCATATCCGTCGACGCCCTGGGGTGGGGGAGAGGCGGCTTCACATCGAGGCCCAGATCGCGGTAGTTCGCCTCCATATATTCAACCATGACAGGGTTATTGACCACCCTGAGGTAGCGCTTGCCTTTCTGCGCGATATCGCATGTCGCCCCGGTGGTCATAGCCGCCGCTTGAGCGCAGTCCAGGACCCGGCCGTAGAGGTAGTCGACGTCGTGGCCGCGTGGGGCGCGGACGTACATCACCAGCGTGGCACGGTCGGGGATGACGTTCGCCGCGAACCCGCCCTCCTTCATGATACCGTGGACATAAAAGTCCGGCCGCAAATACTGCCTGATCGAGTTGATGTTCGTCCAGGTCAGGATGGCAGCCTCAAAGGCGCTGACCCCCTCGTGAGCCGAGCCGGCCGGCTGGGCCGTCCTGCCGTGGAACGTTATCTCCGCCCGCTGCACGGACAGGTTGTTACAGAACACACGGTCTGCATTGGAGGCGTGGATCATCATCGCCGCGTCAACGCCCTGGAGGAGCCCGGCCTCAACCATGATAACCTTGCCCCCGCCGCCTTCCTCAGCCGGTGAACCGAACAACTTGACGGTCCCGGGCATTCCCGGCCAAGCCTTTGCGAGGGCCACAGCCGCGCCGACAGCCGCGGCGCCGATCACGTTATGCCCGCATGCATGGCCGATGCCCGCAAGCGCATCGTACTCCGCGAAAACCCCGATAACCGGTCCATCCCCGCCCCGCCATGTGCCTACGAACGCGGTCTCCATTCCGGCGGCGCCTTTCTCCACGGCAAACCCATTGTCGTGCAAGAATCCGGCAAGCCTCTCAGCTGCGCCGAATTCCTTGAACCCGATCTCGGGGTTATGGAATATCCAGT
>JAUYEF010000281.1 GCA_030691635.1 Bacillota bacterium | reverse complement strand
CCAGTGTCGATTCCACGAGCTCTCCGTCCTCGTAGTCCTTCTCCTCAAGCACAACGACTTCGACACCCGCCAGCACATCCGTGTCGGGCAAGACCGTAGATTCGAGGCGGGTCTTGATAGTCTCGCCGCTATCCGGATCCTTCTCCTCGCCTTCAAACACCTTGGGCTTAAGGGAGGAGAGTGGGAAGAACGGATTGTCCACCTTGGCCTGGAAGTCACCTGGACTTATGGCAAGGCCACTCTGTTTAGCACCTCCCCCTCCGCATGCAACGAGCGACACGGTGGCCAGAGCCAGGCCAGCCAGCATAACAACGTATCGATTCATGGGTAACGTCCTCCTTTCGGTCATACATCCCAGGCCATTCTGGGGTAGCGAGATGAAGGGAGGATGAAGCGTGGGGAAGCGGAGGGCCCCGCTCTCGGTTGTCGATGGGGAGCGTGACGGTGAAAGTTGATCCCTCCCCCGGGGCGCTCTCGACGGAAATGGAGCCGCCGTGAGCTTCCGCGATCCAGCGGCTGATCGCTAGCCCCAGCCCCGCCCCGCCCTCAGCGCGGCTGCGGGCCTTGTCCACCCGGTAGAAACGGTCGAAGAGATGCGGAAGGTGTTCGCTAGCAATGCCGATACCGGCATCCCGGACCCACAGTTCAACCTGCACGGCGCCTACATTCCAGCCTACAATGACTTGTCCGCCTGCCGGGGTGTACTTGATGGCGTTGTCCAAGAGGTTGAGCAGAAGCTGGAGCAGCAGATCTTCGTCCGCCCGCAAGGTGACAGCCGGGCTGGAAACCAGTTGGAGCTCGATGCCCCGCTCGCCTGCCACGGGGCGTACCTGCTCAACGGCAGCGCCAACTACGTCGGGCAGACTGACGGCCTCGAATGCCAGGGGGATCTGGCCCGCATCAGCGCGAGCCAGGGTGAGCAGGCTGCCCACCAATCGGATCATGCGATCCACTTCCTCATTGACGACCTGAAGCACCTGCCGGTAAGCTGCGGGGTCGCGCTGCCTCTGGAGGGCGACGTCGATCTGTCCTTTGATCGCGGTCAGCGGCGTCCTGAGCTCGTGCGAGGCGTCAGCCGTGAACTGACGCTGGCGGCGGAAGGCGTCGTCCAGCCGAGCGATCATCTCGTCAAACGTGCGGGCCAGCCGTCCGACCTCGTCATCGGGCAACCGGAGATTCAGCCGCTGACCCAGGTCCTCAGCCGATATATAGCGCGCCAGGCGGGTCAGGTTATCGATGGGCGAGAGCGCGCGCCCGGCCAGGAAAACGCCACCAAAGCTCGCCACAACCAGCGTGAGTGGGTAGGCAATGCCCACGATGAACAGGAGGCTTTGGAGCGTATCGGATACGTCACCCTGAGATAGGCCCACCTCCAGCACCCCACTGATCCGGCCGTCTCGCTCAATGGGCAGGGTCTGGACCCGAAAGGCCTCACCGACATCGACGCTACGGGTAATGGTTTTGCCCGCGAGCGCGCTTTCGACCGCGCGAGGGTCGACGGGGACGACGCCCGCGGCGGCGCTATTGTCGAAGGTTAGCCTTCCGGAGGCGGCAAAGACCCGGACGAAGCTCTCCCCCTGATTGGGGTCGTTGGACGATACCACACCAGCGAGGGTGGGCGCACCATCCGCATACTGCACAACATCCACCAGAAGATTCGCCCGATTGCCAAGCGAGTCGTCAAGACCCTGGTACAGATTGTGCCGCAGGGTGAAATAGATCCCCGCGCTGAACGCGGCCAGGATCGCCGCCAGCAGAAGGACGTACCAGAGCGTGAGGCGCAGGCGGATGGAGCGCAGGACCAGCACAATTACACCGACTGTCGGGCGGAGATTCGATAGCCAGCGCCGCGGACTGTCTGGATCAACTTCGTTGCGAAGGGATCATCGATTTTTCGCCGCAGGTTCCGGATGTGCACGTCGATGACGTTGGTGGCGTTGTCGAAGTCGTAGTTCCACACGTGCTCGGCGATCATGGTCCGAGTGAGCACCTGATTGGGGTGACGCATCAAGTATTCAAGCAACGCGTACTCTTTGCTGGTGAGGCCTATGAGAGTCCCCTGACGGGACACTTCCCGGGTCGTTGTATCAACGATCAGATCGCTCACCTGCAGGGCCGTTCCCACTGCCGCGGGTTCCCGGCGGGTGAGCGCGCGTAAGCGCGCCACCAGTTCTGCGAACGCGAACGGCTTCACCAGATAGTCGTCGGCTCCGCTATCCAGACCCCGTACCCGGTCCTCAACAGCATCCCTCGCCGTGAGCATGAGGATAGGGGTCTTTAGCCCCCGTGTCCTGAATATGGGGGTGACTTCGACGCCGTCGCGAATAGGAAGCATCACATCCAGGACGATCACGTCGAACTCCGCTACGTCGGCCCACTGCAACGCTTCATCGCCGTCATAGGCGACGTCGACAGCATAACCCTGTTCAGACAGCCCCCTCGATATGAAGTCGGCGATCCGACGTTCGTCTTCAACTACGAGCACGCGCATCACTGTTTGGGGAATAGACCCTGCAAAGCAGTATAGCGGACGAAGATTAAGAGGGCGTTAACTCGCTCAGGCTCCCAGGCGCGCAATTGAGCGGAGAGCTCCTGCACGCTGCGGCCGATAGCGCCCCTGATCTCGATCGCTAGCCCAGGCTCAGCTCCTGCTCCAGGTCGTCCAGCAGGCGGTGGTAGCGTTCGTGGACGCCGGGGCCCATGACCTCCGTCTCGATCTGCTCGAACCGCTGCTCCAGCTCCTGCTGGTCGGCCGGGCTCAGGACGCGGTCGGCCATGGCGAAGAGGACGTTGTCCTCCTTCATGATGTGCTCGCGCAGTAGCTCCACGTAGGCGCGGGCGTTCTCGGCGATGGCGAGAGCGGCCGACTCCTCACCGCCCTCGTAGGCGTCGATGGCGTCGGCCATCGCCCCCACATAGGCGCGCCCCTGCTCGTGCTCTGAGAGCATGACGGCGATGGGCCCGCCTTCGCGAGGCACTCCCCGCGCCTCCAGGCGGGGGAAGAGGTTCTCCTCCTCCTTGCCGTGGTGGCAGCGGTCGGCGAAGTTACGGACAAAGTCCACAGCCTCGCGGAGCATATCCGGCCGCACAGGCTGGCCCTGCTCCAGTCGCTGGGCGGCCGTCTCCAGGACGGCCAGCATCCGCTCGATGGCCCGGTGCTCGGTGCGAAGGACGTCAGTGGCAGACATGCGTTACCTCCTCGCGTGTACCACCCAAGGATAGCACGTCGGAGTCGGGCTCACCTGAGACTGATCGTCTTCTTGCAGTCGGGATAGCGGGAGCAGCCTAGGAATGGGCCCCTTCTACCCTGATGCAGAACCATAGGGTCGCCAGTATCGGGGCAAAGGACGTGCGTCGCAATCCGATCCCATTTCGTGACGTTGCGCTTACCCGGACATTGCCTATCGGGACACGAGAGAAAAGCGCCATATCTGCCAAGACGAACTACCATTTCGTGCTTGTTGCATACCGGGCACTGTTCCACAGTCCTTACCGGCTCCCGCGTACCTTTAGTTTCCAGGCCTGACGACTCATCGAGCTCCAGAATCCGCAACAGCTCGTTGACAGTCTTGGCGAAGGTCAGGCGTCGCATCTGCTCGCCGGAATCGCGGTGACTAAGGATGTTCAGACTCCCTTCCCAGGCAACTTTGCGGTCGATTATCGCAACCTTCTGGTGCATCTTCCAACGCTCAACCACCTCGACTCCAATTGCGCGCATCTGCTCAATTACCTCCGCCGCATTCAAGGCGAAATCGCCAACTTGTCCCTTTGGTGGACGAGTGTAAACCCTGATCTTCACGCCTTTTTGCACCAGCACGCGAAAGAACTCGATGAATTGCCCAGAGCGGTTGCTAGATGCGAAGGGTGAGAGGATGAGCACCTCTTCTTTCGCGTTGCGTAGGTCCTCAAGAAACACGGGGTAGAAGTTCCGCTCCGTGAACAGGGAACTGTCCGGCGGTTCGTCTACCTGACCTTGGACTATATCTATGAATTTCGCCACCCATCTCTCAAAGTCGCGGGTAAAGTACGAGTCCACTAGGTCTGTGCAATCGATCCGTTGGCCCCCCTTCTCGAAAGCGCCCAGGATCTTGTACAAAGCGCTATTCGGATACAGTTCGCGTTTCAAGTACCCAAGGTTGGCAATTAGCAAGACCTTGCACCTCGCCCGAGTCATCGCCACGTTGAGGAGCAAGGGAGCATCCGAATCCTTCATCGTCTCGCCCAGCATAGGGGCGATCTTCTCCCCTGGTCCCTCTACGGTGTCGAAGATGATGACGTCCCGTTCGCCGCCCTGGAACTTGTGGACGGTCGACACCGAATCGGGCGAGATTTGACTTTCGAGATTCATGTCTTCGACCATCTTCCGAATAAGCCTAGCCTGGTGGGAGTAGGGACTTATGATCCCAACCCGCACGTCGGGATCTGTGGCCCCTTCTAGAACTCGCTTCGCCGCAGTAGCCGCAAGTAGCGCGTTGTAAACGTTGAATCTACCTCCTGTGCTTAGGCGGCTACACCAGGGGGAGGCAGCGGACGTATCGATGACAGTGAGCGGCGACTCGCTTAGTCCATCCCTATCACGTGGTTCCGCACAACCGGGTGGTCTTGGAGCAGGCCGCCGTAGAACAGATTGTTCGAGACCCCCGAGATGTCCGGATGCATGCGGTACTGGAGATCCAGAAGACATACCCTGCTATCTTGTTTCGCCTGGATGGCGTCTAGCGGCACGCCCAGTTGTGCGTAGATGCTGCGTCCCAGCCACTTCTGCGCCATGTCCTCATCAGCCACACAGATTGGCGGTAGCTGCAGAAAGTCACCTACAATGACGGCCGCCCTTCGGCATCGGCCTAGTGCCCAGTAGAGGTGAGGCATTGGCGCCATACTCGCCTCATCCACCACTAGAACATCAAAAGGCGTATCCAGAAGCTCCTTTGCTGTGAAGGCCTTTGTTAGCGTGGTGCAGACAACCACGGCCTCCGTCAGCACGCGCCTCTGGATTTCCTCTAGTTCGCTTTGAATCTCGGCGATGCGTGCTGTCAGCTCACCTTTCTCTTCGGCCAGTTCTCGTTCGCGCGTCCGAAGCTCTATCTCAGAGAGTCCCGACTCTCCAAGAAGCGCAGCAAGCCGTTCCTCGACGCTGGCAAGGTGGGCCGTAGTTTCACCCATTTGCCGTTTGATATCCTGGTGCCGCGAGTCGCACTCGTTTAGTCGGCGGCGCAAGCTATCCACTTGAAGCGCCGTTCGGTCCACCTCCCTGCGTATCTTCACAGGATCTAACCGCAGGAAAAGGCGCATCACGGCTCCCGAAGAATCCGCCCTCTGCAATTTGGCGCGCAGCACCCCGAGCCGGTTCTCCTCTTCGGCCAACCGCGTCCCTGCTTCGGAAACCTGTTGCTTGCTTAACACCAGAGCGTTGGTAAGTTCTCCTGCCTGTCGGGAGAGCAATTCTCGTTCCCGGACGGTCTCCAGCGCAGAACCCAGCTCCGTGAGTTTCTGATCAACGTCAGACCTTCGGCCTTGCAGTTCCTCCCGTTCCCGCTTTAAGGTTGCGCCAAGCCTCTCGGCAATACCGTCCAACAGGACCAGACCATACTCGTCCCTCAAGGTCTGCTTCTGAGCGTTGCCCAGACGGATTATCTTTCCCTGGTTGTAGTAGTCTGTGGCCTTCAATATGGCTGCGATGTCTTCCGTTGCCTCATCAACAGCCGCATTCGCGTGCGCAGCGACAAGGACACGCATTCCTCGCTTGATGAAGCACTCGACAATGCGAGCTAGCGTTTCTGTCTTGCCGGTTCCCGGAGGCCCCCAAACGAGAGTCAGTTCTCGCGCCTGAGAGGCCTGGATTGCATCTATTTGGCTGTCATTCGGGCTCTTTTGGGGGTGTGGCTCTAACAGGGGGAAATCGCCTAGCTTTCGAGGATCAGATGTCTTCCCCTCGAACACGCGCTGGGCCAGAGAGAAGTCACGCGAAAGCTCACCGTCACGGACCGCCTCGAACTTCTTCCTCAAAGCCTCGTGTAGAAAGTAGAGGTTGGTGATTAGACGCGCCTCAGGGATGCTGGGCCCGAAATCGTGCTCCACCCCAACAATAACCTCTAAGCCTTGTGTCTGGATGATTTGGCCTTGATAGCGCGAGGCGCCCACCTGAACTTCCACAGGCGCGTCGTCGATCGTCGCTATGAAGTTCTCAAGAGTGAACGAGTAGACGAAGATCCCGGCGTTCTGCTGCACGAAACGCCCGTCAAACACGCGGGTCGTTGAACCACCCTTCCCTGCCTTGATGGCTGCAATCTCTTCGTCGAGAGCTTGTATGAACTCCGTTATCAAGTTGGTCGGCTGTCCCGCCATGTCACCGATCGGTACCTCCTGCCTGGGCGAGCTGCCCGTCGCGATCGCCTGCGCTCGGCCGTGAATCCGCTCCAGGTGCCAATCGAGTCCGCGCTCGCCTCGAAAGGTCTTACCGCATTGCGAGCATAGTATTTTCGCCATAGCGAGGTACGCACCCACACTAGCGACGTAGTAAGCAACATTGTAGCTGCCTTGGCAAGTCTGTCAAACGGAAATCTCTTTTGCCACCCTCTGCTCCCATGCTACGATACCCCTGTCATGGACCAGTCCCGCATCCGCAACTTCTGCATCATCGCCCACATCGACCACGGCAAGTCCACCCTGGCCGACCGCATGCTGGAGCTCACCGGCACCATCCCCCCGCGCGAGATGGCCGAGCAGGTG
>JAUYEF010000243.1 GCA_030691635.1 Bacillota bacterium | reverse complement strand
AAACGGACTCTCGTGGTGAGCGTCAGGCGCACGCTCGACTTCCAGACTTGCAGGCCTTCCGCCCACTACCAGTTGCCGCTCGTCTCAAGTTGCCCCGGCGCCTGCTCCTACTGCTACCTGCTGACCACGCTCGGCAACCGGCCCTTCGTTAGGGTGTACGTGAATATCGACGAGATTCTCCAGAGAGCGGCAGAGTACACGCACAAGCGTCTCCCCGAAGACACTGTGTTCGAGGGAGCGGCCACGTCGGACCCGGTCCCAGTCGAGCGATATACGGGGTCGCTCACTAAGGCGATCGAGTTCTTCTCAGCCTGGGACCACGCCCGTTTCCGCTTCGTCACCAAGTTCACGGATGTCTCTGCGTTCCTCGATGCCCGGCACGCAGGCAAGACAGAGGTGCGCTTCAGCGTCAATGCGGAGGCTGTCGCCCGCGAGTATGAGGTGGGCGTTCCCACAGTCCCCGCGCGGATTGTGGCCGCGGGGAGAGTCGCGGCTCACGGCTTTCCGACAGGCTTCATGATCGCCCCGATCATCGTCGGGCCGGGATGGAAAGAGCAGTACGAAGAGCTGTTCCGGGCGCTGAGCCGCGCGGCTGACGAGGAGCCCGCGCTCGGCCGGGCGACTCTTGAGTTCGTGACACACAGGTACACAGGTTCTGCCCGGCATCGTATCTGTGAGGTCTTCCCGGAGCGTGTTCCGCCCATGGACGACGAGAGCAGGAGATTCAAGTTCGGCCAGTTCGGCTACGGCAAGTACCTGTACCCTCCTGAAACGATGGAGGAGATCAAGGGCTTCTTTGAGGCGATGGTCGCATCGTACCTGCCGGGGGCCCGCTGGCTCTACCTGGTATAGGGCCCGCCGAGAGGAATGGTTGCTCCTATGCACGAATGCATATTCTGGAATGGGGTGAGAGTGTGGAACAGGCCCGTCACTGGTTGAAGGGAGAAGGCGGAGCCGTTGACTGCCGGCTATGCCCTCATCATTGTCACATCGGAGAGGGCCGGCTCGGCATCTGCCGCGTGCGCAAGAACGAGGGCGGCACGCTGTACAGCGCGAACTACGGGCATCTCACGTCTCTGGCCATCGACTCAACGGAGAAGAAGCCTCTCTACCACTTCTATCCCGGCTCATTCCTGCTGTCGGTCGGGACTGTCGGCTGCAATCTCCGGTGCGGTTTCTGCCAGAACTGGACCATCTCACAGACCTCCACCATCCCCGGTGAGGAACTCACGCCCACCGGCCTGGTCGCGATCTACGAGCAGAAGCGCGCACTCGATAGGCGGCTTGCCGGCATCGCATACACGTACAACGAGCCGTTCATGTGGTATGAGTATGTCCAGGATGCGGCGAAGGCGGCCCAAGAGAAGGGCGCAATGAACGTGCTCGTCACCAACGGCTTTGTGGAGCAGGAGCCGCTTAAGGAGATACTGCCGCTCATAGACGCGATGAACGTCGACGTCAAGGGGTTCAAGGATGAGTACTACCGCAAGGTGTGCCGAGGCAGGCTCGAGCCGGTGCTCTGCACAGTCGAGACGAGCAAGAAGGCTGGCTGCCACATTGAGGTCACGACCCTGCTCGTGCCCGGCCTTAACGATAGCGCACAGGAGATCGAGGAACTCTGTGGGTGGCTGGCATCGGTCGGGCGGGACATACCGCTGCACTTCTCCAGGTACTTCCCGAACTATGAGTTCGACCTGCCTCCCACTCCTGAACACACGCTCATAGAGGCAAGGGAGATCGCGCGCAAGTACCTTGACTATGTTTACCTGGGCAACATCTGGACCGCCAGCGGGTCCGACACCATTTGCCCATCCTGCAAGCGCAAGGTCTTAGAGAGATCGGCCATGGAACTGAAGGAGTCGCACCTGAACGGCCGGAACTGTCGTTTCTGTGGCCGGGAGATAGAGATAAGAGGAAAGGTTTTTGCCTGAGGGGAGAGTAGGTTGTGGCAAGAGTCGTTGTAGCGCTCGGCGGCAATGCAATTCTGCAGCGCAACCAGGTGGGCACGATTGAGGAGCAGCTCGAGAACGTCTCGAGGACAGCTGTCCAGCTGGCAGCGATCGTCAAAGCGGGGCATGAGATAGTCGTCACGCACGGCAATGGGCCTCAAGTCGGCAACTTGCTGCTTCAGAACGAGGAGGCGTTCAGGTCGGCCGGAATACCGCCCATGCCCCTGGACGTCTGTGGCGCGGAAAGCCAGGGCATGATCGGTTACATGCTCCAACGCACTTTGCGGAACGACTTCCGGGCGAGTGGGCTTCTCCGTGAAGTCGTGTGTGTGGTCACTCAGGTGCTTGTCAGGCGCGACGATCCCGCCTTCTCGAATCCAACCAAACCAGTGGGCCCGTTCTACACCGCGGCCCGCGCCGAAAGGGTATCGAGCCAGCGTGGCTATGTCATGAAAGAAGACGCTGGCAGAGGATGGCGGCGGGTCGTTCCTTCACCTGACCCGCAGGCGATAGTCGAAACCGAGTCCATCCGGCGTCTGGTTGAGAGTGGCTGCGTGGTGATCGCATCCGGTGGAGGCGGCATTCCGGTGGCGCTCGATGATGGAGTCCTCACCGGCGTCGAAGCAGTGATAGACAAGGACCTGGCGGCGCAAAGGCTCGCAACCGATCTCCGCGCGGCAGTGCTGCTCATATTGACCGACGTGGAGCGGGTGGCGCTGGATTTCGGCAGGCCCTCGCAGCGCTTCTTGGACCGTGCGACGGCTGTCGAGATGCGGCGGCACCTGAAGGAGAACCAGTTCAAGCCCGGGAGTATGCAGCCGAAAGTCGAAGCGTGTGTGAGGTTTATCGCAGCGGGCGGGCAGGAGGCCATCGTCACATCGCTGGACAAGGCCTTCGACGCGCTTTCGGGGGCAGGGACCCATATCGTTCCTCCTGCTGATGACGGCGTGGACGTGTAAAACCGGAACTTAAGGAAAGAATAATCAATGGCGGGAGCATCCTGCGGGGTGCTCCTTCGGTTTGCCGGAGGCCCTCCCGGCCCGGACAGTCGCAATGAGCGGAAGCGGCCGGCACAAACACCAGTCCACGACGGAGCGGACGAGACGGAGGTCACAGATGACCGTTCCTCAGGCGATATACCTTGCCGCAGTAGCCACCTATCTCATCCTTTTCCTTCTGTTCATGCGGTTTTTCTTCTGGAAAGCCTACGCCGACAGGAACTACTGGCGCCGCAAACCTTACCTGGACCGTGGCCTCATCGTCTCACTGGCCGAGAAGAGGAAGCGGAAGGTGCCTTTCATCTCTGTGCTAGTGCCGGCACGCAACGAAGCGGACGTTATCGCAAAGACCATTGACCATATGCTGGCGCTGAATTACCCGACCGACAGGTTTGAGTTCATCGTGGCCACGGACGAAAAAGAGCTGACTCAGCGCGAGGAGAAACTCGGCATGTGGATTGACCAGGCAGTCAGCTTCACCATGGGCCTCTTGCCGAGGGGGCGCCTGGCTCCACAGGCACGAGACCTGGTGCTCGGCGCGCTGGCCAGCGAGTGCATCGATCTCTGCAGCAGCGGCGTGAAGAGAAGCACCGACCTGTTTCACTCTGGGGTGCTGTCGCCTCTTTCGCCGTCTGAGCGTGCGCGCGTGGTTTCGGAGATGGCCGGCACCATAATCCTATCGCCGGGCAGGCAGGCGCGCCCGAGGCTTTGGATGCTGCTCCGGCGCCTGCATCCCGGCCACAACGAACAACAGCTGCGCGAGGACTACCCTCGGTATCTCAGCCTGGCCCTCACAGTTGCTCTCTCGTATTGGCTTGAGTCCACACCGGCTGAGATCACCGAGCAGGAGAAGGTGTTCCGAGACTTGTGGCGCTTTACCAGGACCGGCTCGCCCCCGGTCACGGCGGATATGGCCTGCACGCTGGCGAAGCTCCTGGCGGGACGGGTTTTCCAGGCCGTCCGCGCCCAGGCCGAAGCCGCACTTCTCCGTGAACACCTTGGGTGTATCGCGCGGGACTGCCTTCCGACGACTCAGGACATCGCGGAGGAGAAACTCAAGTCACTTCGTGGCAAAGAGGGCACTCCCGCGTTCAAGCATGTGGTGGTGCCTTTCGACTTTGATGGGCGGCTGGGGGGCAAGCGCACCGGCTGGGCGGTCCCCTCCACCAAAGGCAGAGCGCTGAACTTCGCGATCGGCTTCTTGCACCCCGAGAGCGAGATGTGCGGGTTCTACGACGCTGAGTCCAGGCCGGACCCAGACATACTGCTCTACGTGGCGTTCCGCAGGCTGGGCGACGGCAAGAAGGTCCGGATCCTCCAGGGCCCGGTCTTCCAGGTCAGGAACTTCTACCAGATGGGCCCGTTTTGCAGGATCGCCTCGCTGTACCAGGCCGTGGCTCACGACTGGTACATGCCCGCCCTTTTCCGGCGCCTTCCTTTCGTCGGCGGCACAAACCTGTATGCCGAGACCGAGTTGCTGAGGGCCATCGGCGGGTACGACCACTCCGCGCTGACAGAGGACCTCGAACTGGGCGCAAGGGCATACTTGCTGTACGGCGCCTGGCCCGAGTACCTGCCGTACTACTCGAGCGAGCAAACGCCGCCTACATTCTACGCCTTCTTCAAGCAGCGGCTCAGGTGGGGCACCGGCCACCTGCAGGTGATGGATAAGATCAGGTCCGCTAGCGGTTATCCGGCAGATCGCAAGAAACCGCTGCTCCGGCAGTTGTTCATCAAGGGCCAGGTCGAGTGGGTGGTGTACCAGAGCGCCACGTTCATACCCCCACTGGTGCTGACGCTCTGGTGGAGAGGATGGGTCGACCCGTACATTCTTCCTGAAGTCGTCCGGTGGATCCTGAACGGGTTCAGCGCGACATACATCGCTTTCACCGTGTACGCATACTACCGGTACATGCCGTACCTGGACACCTGGGCGTCCCCGAGGACGCTGCTCGGCAAGGCATTCGTCGTGCTGCAGCTGTTCTTTTTGCCGATGGCTGCATTCTTCTTCCCAGTGCCCTACAGCTCCGCGATGGTTTTAAAGGCGTTGGGGAAGCATCCTAAGACTTGGACAAAGACGCCTCGGACAAGGGAGTAAGCCAGCACGCAACAGGGCTACCAGGAAACGAACGGGCACGTCGCGGGCCTGACCTGCGAATCCACGGCGCGAAGAAAGTGGAGATGGGGGTAAGCACGTTTGGCCAGACGAGTAGTGATCATGGGCGCAGCAGGCAGGGACTTTCACAATTTCAACGTCCACTTCAGGGACAACCCGGACCACAAAGTGGTCGCATTCACCGCGACCCAGATACCCGATATCGAGGGAAGGGTCTACCCTTCCGAACTTGCTGGCCGGTACTATCCTGATGGCATCAAGATACGGCCGGAATCGGAGATTGTCGAGATCATCACCCAGGAGAATGTGGATGAGGTGGTTTTCGCCTACAGCGATGTCTCCCACGAGTTTGTGATGCACCAAGCGTCTCTTGTGATGGCGCACGGTGCGGATTTCCGCCTGATGGGGCCCGTCGGGACGATGCTCAGGTCAAACAAGCCCGTGGTGGCGGTGACCGCGGTGCGCACGGGCGTCGGCAAGAGCCAGACGACCCGGAAGGTGGCTGAGATACTGCGCGAGTCCGGCAGGCAGGTGGCCGTCGTGCGCCACCCAATGCCTTACGGCAACCTCCTGAGCCAGGAAGCGATGAGGTTTGAAACCTATGACGACCTCGACAAGTACGACTGCACCATCGAGGAGCGCGAAGAGTTCGAGCCCCATATAGACAAGGGCTCGGTGGTCTTCGCCGGGGTGGATTACCAGAAGATCCTCGAGCTTGCCGAGAAGGAAGCCGACGTGATTCTCTGGGACGGCGGGAATAACGACATGCCTTTCTACTGGCCTGATGTCCACATCGTGCTGGTTGACCCGCACAGGCCGGGGCACGAGGTGAGATACCACCCCGGCGAGACCAACCTTCGCATGGCGGATGTAGTGATAATCAACAAGATAGATACCGCTCACCCACGGCACACCGATAGAGTGAGATGGTCGGTCCGGCAGCTGAACCCTGACGCCGTGGTGATTGAGGCAGCGTCGCCGATCTTTGTCGATGACCCGTCGCTCGTCACCGGAAGACGGGTCCTCGTCGTCGAGGACGGTCCCACGCTGACACACGGCGGTATGACCTACGGGGCCGGCGTGATCGCCGCCCGAAAGCTTGGGGCCCAAGAAATCGTGGACCCGAGGCCATACGCATCCGGCAGCATCCTGCGCGTCTTCGAGAAATACCCGGCTCTCAAGGATTTGGTCCCGGCGATGGGTTACGGCTCCGAGCAGGTCCGCGAACTGGAAACGACGATAAACGGCGCAGACTGCGATAGCGTGTTGATCGCCACGCCGATAGACCTCAGGCGCATAGCCGACATCCGCAAGCCAGCCACCCGGGTCCGGTATGAGCTCCAGGAGATCGGCCTGCCTACGCTCAGGGACACTCTCGCCCGGCTCATGAGGCTGGAACCAGGGCTGGAGATAAACCCGGCAGTGTATCCTCATCTGAAAGACGCCGGTCTGCCTCGAGGACAGAGCGCATGGCCGCGTCAGTGAGGTTCGAGGCGGACTTGCGAAAGGGTACATGCGCTTGGCCAGAGAACTCTGCTACGGCGGCACGAACGGAGAGCTGACGTCGCCACGTGGAGGAGTGCCGATGGGATTTCACAGCCTGGACGCATCCGCGCCGGACATAACGCTCGACGAGATACTGGATATCAAGCACCCAGGGACTGCGCGCTGGTCTCAGGACGGCCGGCAGCTGGCCTGGCTGTGGAACAGCGGAGGCGTCACCAGCTTGTGGGCCTGCCGGCTGGGGGATGCTTGCCCGCTTCAGGTGTCACGTGGCGAAGAGAGCGTCGATTCGTTCGAATGGGGGCCTGACGGGGACATCGCCTACTCTCAGGGAGGCGATCTGTGGCTGGCGAAGCCGGGCCAGGACCCGCGCCGCATCACTGAAGGCAAGAGTGGTGACACCGAACCGCGCTGGTCGCACGACGGCCGCCTCCTGGCCTTTTCGCGTAAGGGAGCGCTTCTGCTGTGGGACCCCCGGTCAGGCGCTCTGAGTGGTATATCCTTGCCCGGCACCGTTTCGCAGGGGTCCGACGGCGCGGGTATCAGGTGGTCGCCTCAGTCGTCCCGTCTGGCAGTCACGCTCCAGTGCGGCCAGCAGCGGGACCTGGCGATCGTGGACAGGGTGGGCCGCCTCTTGTGGCGTACGGATACCGCAGACAACGAGTGCGCGGCATTCTGGATCGACGAGGATAGGGTTCACTACACAGTCCAGGACCTCTTCCACTGGAAGAGGGAGCAGCGGCTGCACAGCCTTGGCGCCGGCGAGGACGCCCTCTTGGTCAGGGAAGAGTCCGAGAAGGGCATGAAGGACGAGATGGTGCCGGTGCGGCGCCCCAACCATGACGGAGTCGTCTACGTGTTGACGCCGGGCAACTGGCCGCACCTTTTCTACCTGGACCTTGCCACCAGGGAAATGCGCTCGCTGACGGACGGCGACGCTGATGACACGGGCCACGCAGAGGACCTCATGAGTTTCTCTCCCGATGGGTCGAAGCTCGCGTTTTCCAGCAACAGGGGGACCGGCCCGAACCGGCGTAGACTCTGGGAGGTCGATATGGGCTCCGGCGCCCTCACAATGCTGACCTCTGAACCGGGCACGGATTCGTGTGCAGTCTGGTCGCCCGAAGGGTCCAGGATTGCCTTCGCCCGTTCCGGTCCGTATCATTCGAAAGAGCTGTATGTCATGAGCCCCGATGGTGGGGGCATCGCTCGCCTCACTCACTCCATGCCGGAGACCTTCACGCAGGATAAGGCAACCGTCCCGACCCACGTCACCTACCCCAGCACAGACGGGCTTCAGGTGCACGCTGACCTGTTTCTTCCCAAGGGGTTTGAGCCGCAAAGGCGCTACCCAGCCATCATCTTCATCCACGGCGGCATGTCCCGCCAGATGCGGTTCGGGTGGCATCCTTTGCAGGGCTATTCGGTTTTCTACTCTTTCAACCAGTACCTGCTGCACAAGGGCTACGTGATCCTGTCTGTCGACTACAGGGGCAGCATTGGTTATGGCAAGCAGTACGAGCAGGCCACCCACATGTGCATGGGAGACAAAGAACTGGCCGACGTCGCAGAGGGGGCGACCTACCTCAAGAGCCTCGGGTATGTCGATCCCGAGGCCATCGGGGTGTACGGGATCAGCTACGGCGGTTATCTGACCCTGGGAGCCATGACGAAGTATGCGGAGCGGTTTGCGCTGGGGATCAACATCGCGGGGATCTGGGACTGGGAACAGTATGCCAACTGGAACCTGGATACCCACCCGGGCAGGCCGTGGTTCGGTGGCTTCGGGCGCATGGGCGGCCGTCCGGACAAGCACAACGCGCAGGCGTACTTCAACGCCTCTCCTCGGAACTTCGTCGAAGGGCTTGCTGGACCGGTGCTGACGTTGATGGGCACGGCCGACATGAACGTCGACTTCCAGCAAACGGACAGGATCATCGAGGACTGTGTGAGGCATGGCAAGGACTTTGCCGTCGCCCACTACCCCGGCGAGGTGCATGTGTTCAAGCACAGGCATACCTGGGCCGATGCGTTTCCCCGTATGGAGAGGGCCTTTGCGCGGTATCTGAAAACGCCCAAAGAAGACCGTCCGGTTGCGATGATCTGACCGGCGGGTCGCCAAAAAAGCACTTTAAGCCCTATAATCGGTAGAGGCGCTACCGCATACTTGCAGGGGGGACGATATTGGACTGGAAAACTCTCTTCGTTACATTCGGACTAGTCTTCTTCGCAGAACTCGGTGACAAGACGCAGCTGGCAACGATGACGCTCGCCGCGCAATCACGGTCTTTCTGGCCGGTTTTCTTGGGCTCGGCGGCCGCTCTTGTCTCCACCTCGCTGTTGGGCGCATTGCTCGGTGCGGCCATATGCCAGGTTGTTCCCACGAAGATCATTCACACGGTCGCGGGCACTGGCTTCATCGTGATGGGTACTCTGCTGCTCTGGGGCAAGATTTGAATGTCGACGCGCACTCGAGGTGTACGGGTTGCGGCCGCGCGGCCGGAACCCGCGCCTGCTAAACCTTGAAGGTACCCGCCGGCCGGTTTTCTTGACTATCGAGTCCGGACAACTGTACAATCAACGTTAGAAGTCAAGTTCATAAGCCGTTTTCGCGCGCCTATAGCTCAGCGGATAGAGCACCGGCCTCCGGAGCCGGGAGCGCAGGTTCGAGTCCTGCTAGGCGCGCCAACGTTTTTTCGCCCGCCATTTTCGTCTCTTCCTGCTGCCATCAAACACTTCTTGTCCCTACATGCACGATGGCAAACATTTTTGACCATAACCTGAAATTCCCATATGCTTGGGTAGAAGGATTGGACCATTTTTGTTAGAAACGAACACACATCTATATCCAGTGCCTTTGGTTTGCGAGAGATTGCAGATTAGAGCGTTTTGGCGGCCTGTAGACTAGACTCTGGGGAGGTAGGATGGTATGAGCGCCACTTTAAACTCACGAAGCAGATCTATTCTTAACCGCCTTCTCGAATCGGACGATCCGCTGCCAGTATCGAGCGTAGCAGACACGTTGAAGGTGACGCCAAGGATGGTGCGATACCAGCTCGAGGACGCCGAGCAGTGGCTTGAACAGCGAGGAGCGCGGCTTGAGCGGAGGCCAGGGAAAGGCATATGGATAGTCTACAGGTCGGCGAGCAGGGAAGGCTTGTTGCAGGAACTGGCAGCACCTCAGGAACTCGAGAACAAGCTTGCAGAGAACGAGCGCCTCAGGCTCATGAGGCTGACTTTCCTTGCCGAGGCGCGGCCTCAGACCTCCCAGGGACTGGGCGACTATCTCGGAGTCAGCAAGACGACAGTCGCCAAGGACCTGAAGCGAGCGCGTGAGTGGTTCTCCAAGCATGGCCTGTACCTGAAGGGAACACCCGGCGTCGGGCTCAACCTTGTCGGTGACGAGATGTCCTGGCGAAAAGCCATGGCCGACGCGATAGTGGAAGGCGGGACAGAGCAGGATTTCATCAGGCTGTTCCGCCAGGTCCAGCTGGGCAGGGACCAGGCATTGTTCGCCGGAGGTCTGCTGCACGCTCTCTCGGACGTGGACCTGCATGCGGTCTACAACGCGCTGGCCTCCCTGGAGCGTAGCATGAACCTCTCGTTCACCGACGCCGCCCGCACCTCTCTGATGATCCACCTGGCCGTGACAGCGAAGCGGCTAAGGGTCGGCCGCCCGGTCCACATATCTCCGCAGCAGACGGAATACCTCCGGAGCAAGAGAGAGTACGGTCAGGCGAAGAGATTCGCCGAGACTCTAACCGCTGAGAGAGCCATTGAGATTCCCGACAGCGAAGTAGCTTTCATCACCATGCACATACTTGGGACCAAGACGCGAGATGAGACTGGGACCGAGCGGTTCGAGCCGGATCCCGACCTGCCCGGTTTTGACCCAAAGAGCGTTGCGCGCAAGATCGCCGCAGTCGCCGAAGCTCTTCTCGACCAGAGCATCTCAGATGAGCATCTGGTCTCCGGGCTCGCCACGCACCTCACTCCAGTGTTCTACCGGCTCCGGTTCGGGCTTCCTATCAGGAACCCAATGTTGGAGGAGATCAAGGCCAGGCACAAGAGGGTCTACGATGTCGCCGCAGTCGCGTCGGAGCAGTTCCTCCTGACAGCCGGCATGACGCTACCGGAAGAGGAGATCGGCTTCGTGGCCATGCACATCGGCGCGGCCCTTGAACGCAGCCGCGAACAACGCGAGAGACCGCGAATCTTCGTCGTATGCGCGAGCGGTGTCAGCTCGGCGAGCATGCTTGCGTCACGCCTGCGATCAGAGTTTCCTGAACTCGACGTTTCTCGCACCATGTCGCTCGCTGAGCTACAGGCGTCGACCGATGCCGCGGACCTCATCATCAGCAGTGTGCCTGTCGACAGCAAGAGCACGCCATCGGTCGTTGTGAGCCCGCTTTTGCCGGAAGAAGACATCGAGCGGATCAGGACTGCCATCTTCACGTACGGCATCATGAGAAGAGAACGGGGGGCCACGCGCGCCAGGGCGAGCGCGAGCGCTCAACCCCGCCGCCAGACCCGCGAGGGCGTCTCGCGTTTCGCAGACCTGCTTGCCCCGCCCGGTTGTATCAGCCTGGGAGACGAGGCAAAAGACTGGCAGGAGGCCATTACGATTGCCGGCGGCCTGCTACAGAAAAAAGGGATATGCACTAGTGATTACATTTCCGCTATGATAAGAGCGGTGCGCGATTTCGGGCCATACATCGTGGTAGCTCGCGGAATCGCGCTCCCGCACGCGTCTCCGTCTCAGGGTGTCGAGAAGCCGGGGGCAAGCCTCGTGCGGCTGGCTTCGCCGGTCGAATTCGGGCATCCGTACAACGACCCGGTCAGCGTGATAATCGCGCTTGCGGTCCCCGGCAGAGACGCTATGGGAGAGTTGTTGGAGGACCTGACGGCATCGCTGCTCGATCCGCGTATCCGCGAAAGCCTGAGAGTCGCGGCCTCGCGCGATGAGGTGCTCAAGGCCTTCAGATCGGCCGGCTCCGGCAGCTGAGAAGCGAAGCGCAGGGGTTGGTCCGGGTGGTGTGAACGCCGTTGGCAGACGTGTTCGCTATCGGTGATATGCACGGGTGCTACGACAGTTACTGTGCCCTGCTGCGCGCAGCAGGGCTTGTCAATTCGTCGTGCCACTGGACTGGCGGCAGAGCGTTCCTGGTACAGACCGGTGATCTCGTGGACAGGGGCCCTGGGTCGCTGGCCAACCTCAGGCTGACCAGACGGCTGCAAGAGGAAGCCCGGCAGGCCGGCGGCGAAGTCAGGTTCCTGCTCGGCGGGCATGAGGTCTTCGCGCTCGCCGCGGCCCAGGGGAACGACTGGGCGTTCCTCAACTGGTTCTCGGCGCAGAACGGCGGCTCGGCGACTCTGCTCGAGTGGCTGGCAGAAGACGATTTCCCGGCATCTCCCAGTGATGAGCAACTGGCGATGATGTACGGCGCGTTTCTCAACCAGTTTGATTCCGGCGAGTTCGGCGCCTGGCTTATGGGAAGCCCCACCTGCACCAGAGTTGACGGGACCGTCTTCGTGCATGCGGGCATCTCGCGTGAGGTTCCCCAGGAATGCGACTCGCTGAACGACCAGGCGTCCATGTCTCTCCTGGACCTCCGGCAGTACCTGATAGGCTCGCCAGACCCCGTGCTCGGGCGCCGGGGGCCTTACTGGGTCCGCGACATAGGCCGAGACGAAGTGGATTCAGTGCTTCTGGCCAATGACTCCAGACGCATCGTGTGCGGCCACAACCCGGCTCCCGGTGTGACCGCGTTGTTTGACGCCAAGAGCGTCATCATCGACACGGGTGTGGTCCGGGGCGGCCCTCCCCTCGCGGTCCGGATCATGCCGGATGGGTTGATCGTGTTTGATTCGAGGGGGAACGAGCAGACGGTGCTCTATAGCCTTCAAGCCGACAGCTCCGGTGCGAAGCGCCTTTCGCTGGCGCCTGCCTCGGGGCGGTTCGGCAGAGGGGATGTCGTGGAGTTCTATCATTCGTCCCTGACCGGCGCCAGGGCTTTCCTGAAAGTACAGGATGTCTGGGCATCTGGCCGCGAGTCATACTACTCAGGGAAGCAGCTGGCCTCTATCCCGGGACGGAAACAGGACGCGATCCGTTTCAATGGAAACGAGGCATGGATATACCATGCCTCGTTCATCGAACGCGTCGGTGTCCCTGCCGCAGAGGCCGCCCGCTCCATGCCTCCGGAACTCTCCAGGGCCCTGAAATACATCTCGTAGCGTCCGCTTCCGGGGGGCCGCTCCCGCTCAGGCGGGCGCAGGCCTTTGAACGCCGCGGCTACTGGGACTTCAGATATGCCACCATGAGCGCGCATGTGTTCGCCAGCGCGTCCCTGTGGGTTCGCTCATATGAATGAGACGCATCTACGCCGGGCCCCACCACACACGCCCTGAGGTTTGCCCCCGCCCGCAACGCGGCGCTCGCATCAGACCCGTAGTATGGGTAGATGTCCACCTTGTAGCCGATCCCGGATTCCTTGGCCAGGTTGCTCAGGTGCTTTCTGAGTGTCAGGTCATATGGCCCCGACGAATCCTTCGCGCAGATGGATACCGTAAACTCATCGGTGCTCTGGCCTTCGCCGATGGCCCCCATGTCCACGGCCACAAGCTCCTCGGTATCCCCGGGGATCCCGAAGGACGCGCCGTGCCCTACTTCCTCATAGTTGCTGATATACAGGTGGGTGGTACGGGCGGGAGGCTCTCTGCCGGCGAAGAACTTGGCGACACCGAGTATTATGGCGACGCCTGCCTTGTCATCAAGATGCCTGCTCTTCACGAACCCGCCTGGTGTCACCTGGACCCTCGGATCGAAGTGGATGAAGTCACCAACACAGATTCCCAGCGACTCCACTTCCTTGGCAGATGAGGCCCTCTCGTCGAGCCTGATTTCCATATTCTCGAGCGAGCGCTTGAACTTGTCCAGGTCGCGGTAGACATGCACCGACGATTTCGTAGAGAGGATCGTCCCGGTGTACAGCGCCCCGCTCGACGACTCAACCGTGCAGTACTCACCCTCGACCGAATGCATCGTGTAGCCGCCCACCTGGGCGAACCTGAGACGGCCGTTGCTCTTTATCTCCTTGACCATGGCGCCGAGCGTGTCGACGTGGCCGGAAAGCGCCCTGCACCCAGACCTGTCCTTTCCCTCTATCGTCCCGAGAAGCCCACCCTTCCGGGTCTTCTCGCAACATACTCCCAGCTTCTCGAATTCCTTGGCCACCAGGTCGATCGCGCGCTCAGTTGACCCGCTCGGGCTTGGAGTGTTCAAAAGCCTCACCAGGGATTCGACGATGTATTCGACATCCACTTCGATCATGTGCCATCCCCCTGTCTTGACAGTACGCTGCACATTTCGACAGATGCACGCCCATGCCTGCAGCGGGGCGATCAGCGTGCGCGGGGAGCAGCGCCCTCGTGGGATGGCAGTCCGGTTCGAGCATCACGGGCGCGTTGCTCCCGAGATGGGCACAGGAAGGTGGGAGGGCCGGAACGCTCGCCATGCTGAAAGATACCGCCACGAGGGAGAGAATGTACAGGGACATGACCGAGAACCTTTCAAGGCGGGGCGGCGCGACCAGGCTCATGGTATCCGTGTTCGAACCTGACAGGTCGCTGGAGGGTAAGACACTCGCGCAGGTCGCCAGGAGGGCAAGCACCAGAACCGGCCCGGTCACTGTGCCGCCGGGCAGGCGTTAGCGCGGAGGCATCGTGATGAGTCCCATCTTCAGCCAGACCGGCGTGGCTACGAGCAGACCGATGACGGCGGCAACAAGGCTTACCAGCGACACCACTCGTGCCTCGGACCATGTCGCCATCCGGCCTCCGGAGGCCTGGTGCGCGACTACGTAGACGGCATTCTGGTATGGCATGAAGAAGACGCATTGCCCGGCCACATGCAGCACAGTTCCCAGCACCCATGGATGCACTCCGGCCTTTGTCGCCAGGGGCATGAGCGATACCATCAGCACGCCTATCAGGGCGCTATACGACACAATAACGAAGCGGAGGATCACGGTCAGCAACGCGATTACGGGCAGGAAGATGAACGGGCTTGCGGTCGCCCCGGCGAGCAGCGGGGAAAGCGTGCCGCCTATCCAGACGTCCACACGCGTCTCCGAGAGAACGGTCCCGATGTTCAGTATGGCGCCGAGGAACAATAGCATGCTGAGAGGCAACTCGTCGAAGGCTTTGCGGTCCAGGACTCCGGTCATCACCAGCGCCAGCAGCCCCGCCAGCGCCGGCACAGCATTTGCCACATGATGAAGCGGTTCAGTGACCCACGCCACGAGAATCAGGACAAGAACCACTCCGGTCACGATTTCGTTTCTGCTGGGGCTGCCGAGGGCGCGCAGTTCTTCCTCCAGCTTGCGGCTCGACACAATGGCGTCTGGCCCAGGGTTGTACCTTCTCAGGATGAATGCCAGCATGATAGCGATGAGCGGCACGATGGCGGGGATGGACGCCAGCAGCCAGTAGGTCCATGTGATCCCTGACCGGTATTGCTCCGGGAGCAGGCCGTATATCACGAAGGCGCCTACGCTGGCCGTCATGTACAGGGGACTGGCCAGCACAAAGCCCACAAACATGCTCATGAACAGGCCGGTCGAGTACTTGCCATAATCCTCAAGCGCGAGGGACTTCTTCATGCCGGAGACGAACCGCGCCGCTATGGCTGCTTTACCTGTTACCGCTGCGAGCGCCGGCGCCAGCGCCATCCCCGATATGACGAGACCGGTGCACTGGCCCGCGAAGTTGTTGGGAAGTGCCAGAAGAGTCCGTAGCGCGAGGCGCGCCAGCAGCCCTGAGCGCTCGACGGCCACTCCGATACCGATCACACCCACAAGCAGCCACCAGGTGCTTGTGGAATAGACTTCAAAGGCCTTACCGAACGTCAGGACCCCGGCGATCACACAGGCCAGCGTCATCATCAGGCCGACAATGTAATCGTCAAAGACGCCGAGAACCCAGTTGAACACCGCCCAGAACACTATCGCGAGCGCGGCCATCCCCTTGGCGTCGAGTCCGGACGGCGGCTTGAGCGATGCGATTCCAAACGACAACAGCACGGACAGAGCACACAACACGAGCCGGTGTTCTCTCTGGAGAGCGGGCCTTGGCCTGGCTTTTGCTGCTTGCGACATGGCTGCACCTGTGTCTGCTGTAATAACCTGACTGGTGTTCGGCGACGCCCGCCCGCAGTCCTGCTCAAAAGGCCCGCAAACTGCGGAAACCACGCAGGCGGGGTCAAACGGCGCAGGACTTTAATGCGGCAGTCCCGAATGTTCTTTGCCTAACGTAATGTTGGTCTGTGGTAATATGTGTACATCTGGCTTGACAACGTTGGGAGCAGTTCGATGGAATACTGGACGCGCAACCTCTACATCCTCTGGTTCGGTTGTTTCTTCTCCTCGATGAGCTACACCCTCGTGGTGCCGTTCATGCCGCTTTTCCTACAGGAGCTCGACGTGACGGTGGGCGTCGAGGCATGGTCCGGGGCGATCCTGTCCGCCAGTTTCCTCATGAGCGCCATCGTGTCCCCGATCTGGGGCTCGATGGCCGACCGCTACGGGCGCAAAGCCATGATCATGCGTGCGGGCTTCGGGATGGCCACTTGCTATGCGCTGCAGTATCTTGTGACAAACCAATACCAGCTGCTCGCGCTTCGCGCCCTCAACGGAGTGTTCTCGGGGTTCATCCCTGCCTCGACGGCCCTCATCGCGACAAACACACCGGAGGACAAAATCGGGTCCTGCCTCGGGACGGTACAGACCGGCCAGGCATCCGGCCAGATACTGGGCCCTCTGATGGGTGGAGTGCTCTCACAGTTCTTCGGCATGCGCATGACCTTCCTGGTGGCGGGGCTCGCGCTCTTTTCATCCACGCTGGTGGTCGCATTCTTCGTCCGTGAAACCAGATGTCCACAGCCTGAGAGCCGG
>JAUYEF010000241.1 GCA_030691635.1 Bacillota bacterium | reverse complement strand
TCGCGCAGCCCGGCCATGACGACATCCGGCGGCTGAAGGGGTACCCGCAACCCGCTTTGAAGGCGGAGGGCGTGAAGGCACTTTCCAGAGGCGACAGCCACCGGCATCCCGCCGAGCATCCCGCTGGGGCTGGTCTCGGGGGTGTTGTAGTCGCCGTGGGCGTCAATCCACACCAGGCCGACGCGGCGCGGCCAGCAGGGGTCGTCCCCGCGGGCCAGCCCGCCGAGCATGCCGAGCAACGCGTTGCAGTCTGCCAGCAGGCCCAGCACGAAATCCCCGTCCCGACGTGCGTCAGCCACGAGGTCGGCCAGGTGGCCGTTGGCGGCTCCGACGCGGTTCCAGCCACCGTACGCATGCTCTTCGTCCGCGGAAAGCTCAACGGTGCGGACACACGCGACCTCGTGTCCCTGCCCGGATAGCCTGCTGAGAAGATCAGTGGCGAGAAGCATCGCCGGGCCCCCTGCCCCGCCCTGGCCCTTGCCCTGCGCGTTATCGGGTAACGTGACGAGCGATAGTCTCACAAACGGGCCCCCTGTCTGCTGCGCTTTCTGCCAGGGACCAGGTTTCGCCAGGCGGGCTGCGTTGACCTCGCTGCGCCTTCAGGTGAGACTCTCGCAACATACCTGGGCGGCGCCCGTAGTACATGCCGTTGACTCTGTCGTGGGGCACGCGTTGTTTGCCGCGGGTTTAGGCATCCTGAGCGGCAAGCAGCGTTCACTTCGGTCAGGCGGCGCGGGTCAATATCGCGATGATCGTTCTGTCCGTCTTTTCCCTGTACGAGCAAGTTAGATGAGTTCAACAGGCTCAGTCGTGGATGCCGAGGAGGCTGTAAGGCATGCAGCTGTCCCTGCCCACCGTCAGTATTGAACATCTCCGCAGGGCCCTCGAGGAGGAAGTGGCTGAGCTCCTGGCCCAGCCCACGACTATTGGTCTAGCCATCTTCGGTTCGGTTGCCAGGGGAGACTACAGGGCCGGCAGCGACATCGAACTGCTTGTCATCACGCATTCCACAACAGGGCATGAGGTCTCTTCCTCGCGCCGGCACGGTGTTTGCATTCACAAACACCTCCAGAGAAGCGTTGATCTTGAGGCTAGACGACAGATCGACTGGCGGATCAGGCCCCCGTTCGCTGACGGCTGGATTGTGATTGACGGCGACGGTCAGTTGGTTAAGCTCAAGGAACTGGACACCCAACTGGCGAAAGCCGGGCGCAGGAACCTAGCCCCTGAAGAGGTTGACCGGCTAGGACACTCGCTTCGCGACAGGCTCCAAGAGCTAGAGGGGCTGGAGAAAGACCCTGTCGCCCTCGGACTGCTCTATCACGCCCTAATTCGGGAGGCGATTCGTGCGTTCTACGCTCTCGCGGGACGGTGGGAGCCAGGGCCCAAACGCCTGTCAGCGGATCTGAGGCAGCACTCACCGCAGTTCCTCGCCCTGATAAAACAAGCCCTGCTACAGTCCAGTGATCTCGAGCGTGCCAGGCAGCTTGTGAACTTGGTCCTAGTACTACTCCGTTAAGTAAATGGTGGCCTGCTCGTTCTATTTCGCCGGAATGGACGCAAGCACGTCGGGCAGAAGCTCAAACACGCTATCACCGCTAGCTTGACAATCTCGCGGTGCACTCTGGGCAGGGTCCACCCAGTAGTTATTTTTTGCCCGTAACGTCTCGAGTACAAGAAAGTCGAAAGCCATCATCGTTAAGGTCACGTGGTGATGCCACCCAGACCATGTGCGCCCCTCGAAGTGATCTAGTCCGAGCTGGTCCTTAAGCTGCTGATAGTTCTGCTCGACCCACCACCGAAGCTTCGCCCAGTAGACGAGATCTCTAAGGGATACATCCTCGGCCAAGTTGGACACCCAGAACTTCTTGGGCACATCTTCGTCATATGGCCACTCCGCCAGCAACCACCCAAGCGGTTCAACGATTTTACCATGTGGGTGTCCGTGTGATGGCTGGGCCTTGATTGCCATGAAACGGCTCGAAAGTGGCCCCTTGCTTCCCTGGCGCCATATCACCTCGCACCAGTTCGAGGCCTCAAGGCGTCCAGCGATAGACTGGGCGCTTTCTGGTTCCGGCAGTTCCCTTGGACGTGTCCGTGGTCGACCGCGCCCCTGGTACGACGGCTTCGAGTGCTGCACTTCTTCAAGCCAGAAACCGGTTTCGGGCTGAATGCCGACAACGTAGGACAGACAACGTTGCCTTAACTGGCAACGGAAGCCGGTTGCCACGCCATAGCCGGCATCGGCGACCACTACACCACCGGAAACTCCCCACGCCACGGCTCGATCGATCATGTCCAGCGCAAGCTCCCATTTGCGGCGAAAAACCGCATCGCCGGGAACGCCGGCGCGCTTCCGCCGCTCACCATCCTCCAACCACTCCGTGGGCAGGTATAACGAGAAGTCCAGGGGAAAACACGCGTCCTCTGTGGCGTAATTGAGGCTCACTGCAATCTGGCAGTTGCCCACTTTGCCCAAGGTTCCCGAGTACTGCCGTGCCACGCCAACGGAATGCTGGCCCTTCTTGGGAAACCCGGTGTCGCCGATGATCCAGCCGCACTTCGGCGAGACAAAGCCCATCATCTTCCGAGCCAGCTCTCCTCTCAGTGGCTCACTTTCCCACGGGCTCTGGCTCAACAGCTGCTGCAGAGCCTGCTCGTCGCCTTGAAGACTCCGGGCGATTCCCGCGGCAGTCTTGCGGCCGCCCTCGAGCAGCAAGCCCTGCAGGTACAACGCGCCCCACCGACGGCGCTCTGTGCGGCCTAACGTCGCAAGCAGCGGATCAACAAATGACTCCAACCTATACCGGGCCTCGATAAGCTCTCGCTTGTTCATGCTCCCTAGATTCGGCAACTCTGCCATATATCCTTCTAACCTAACGGAGTAGTACTAGCGGCCAACCAGTCCGGCGGCAGCCCCCAGTATCGCGTCCAGGACCTCCTTGAGGGTCCGCCCGTCCGCGTCGCGCGCCGCGTAATAGGAGACAAACGCCAGGGCCTGAGCTTTCGGGTAGGAGAGGATCGTTGCCAGCGCGTCGCCGAGTGCCCTGCCGGATATGCCCCCTTTCGCCGGGAGGCCGGCGGCAGGCGCCAGGTCGGGATCCAGGATGTCGAGGTCGATATGCACGTAGATCAGGTCCTCGCGTTCGGACAGGTGCCGCATTGCCCAGTGCAGT
>JAUYEF010000134.1 GCA_030691635.1 Bacillota bacterium | reverse complement strand
CCGGTGCCTCTCGGCGACCACGTTCTCCGCGATCCGCTCCGGCAACGACTCCGCGGCTGTCCCTTCCTCGGGTGAGAACTTGAAAACCCCTGCGTGCTCGAAATGCGCTTCGCGGATGAAAGCCAGCAGGTCTTCAAAGTCGCGCTCAGTCTCGCCAGGAAAGCCCACCATGAAGGTGGACCGGAGGGAAATGCCCGGGACGCGGGCGCGGATGCTCTCCAGCGACGCGAGATACTCGTCGCCGCAGCCGCTCCGGCCCATCCGGCTCAGCACCGCGCGAGACGAGTGCTGCACCGGCACGTCCGCGTAACGGCAGACCTTGCGGGATGCTGTCAGTGCCTGGACGAGCACGTCCGCGCGCGCGGGATGCGCGTACATGATCCTGATCCATTCAAGTCCGGGGATTTCGCCGACCCGCGAGACGAGTTCCGGCAGCAGGTATCTCCCGGTCGTGTCCAGCCCGAACCGCGTGGGGTCCTGCGCGATGATGACGATCTCCTTGGTCCCGAGCTCCGAAACGGCGGACGCCTCTTCGACGAGGCTCTCGAAGTCGCGACTCCTGGCATGACCCCTTATCAGCGGGATAGCGCAGTAGGCGCAGCGGTTGTCGCAGCCCTCAGCGATTTTCAGGTACGCCTGGTGCCGGGGGCGGAGGAGAAACCTGTGCAGCGGCTTGATCTCGCCCGCCTCTACCCCGGCAAACACGGGCCGCTCGCCTCGCTCGACCAGACTGAGCATCTCCACGATGCGCTCTTCGGCGAATACCCCGGCAATCGCGTCGACCTCCGGGAACTCCCTTGACAGCACATCGTGGTATCGCTGGGCCAGGCAGCCGGTGACGACTATGCGCAGGCCAGGGTTTGACTGCTTCCTCCGGATGGCCTTCACGATCTCGGAAAGGGCCTCGCGCTTCGCCGGCTCGATGAACCCGCAGGTGTTGATGAGGATCACGTCGGCCTCGTCTTCCACGGCGAGGCTGTAGCCGGCGTGGGCCAGCGCGCCTGCCATGTTTTCCGAGTCCACCAGGTTCTTCGGGCACCCAAGCGAGACTATCGCGACATTCTTCACAGCGATCACCCAAGAGCCATCAGTAGAGTCATCGTGATGCCTGCCCACCAGGGCGAAAGCCTAGCGCCGGCGACAAGCCGCCGGCGCCATTGATTATACGATATCCAAGTTCCTACGGCAAAACCGAGCCGGGACTGCCTCCGCGCGTTCGCGTGTCGAACGTCAGGCAGCGACTTGAGGCCGGCGCTGCTCTATCCTTCCGCCGCGCCCGCTTTGTGTCACAAACAGGCTACCCCTGAGTCAGAAATCGAAGAATGCCGTAATACAAGCCCTCTGCCGCGCTGCGACGGAATACGGCGGTCTTGAGGATGCGGACGTCAGACCAGTTCGTCATGAAGCCGATCTCTGCGATCACCGCAGGCATCGACGTGTTCCTCAGCACATAGTAGTTCCCCTGCTCGACTCCTTTGTTCGTCATGCCCGTCCACTTCTTCAGTTCTTCCATGATCACGGTCGACACCTTCTGCGAGCGTGCATCGCCGTACCGGCTGAACGTCATGACTCCCGACGCGGCTGGGTCCTTGTACGAGTTGTTGTGGACCGAAACATAGAGGGCAGCTTTGTTCGTGTTCGCCAGTGATACACGTTGCGCCAGGCTGGGCTCCACATCCGTGGACCGGGTCATCAACACTTGCGCACCGGCGTTCGTGAGCAGGTCTCTCAGGTGAAGCCCAATCGCAAGCACGTTGTCTTCCTCTCGCGAACCGTCGACACCCAGCGCGCCCGGGTTGTACCCCCCGTGGCCCGGGTCGATGACGATCGTCTTGCCTGCCAGAGGCGCTCGTGCCGACCTGGCGGCCAGCGTGACGGTCCCGAGCGCCGCCAGCGTGGCCGGGCCGACCACGCCGTCCACGGCAAGACCGCGTCCCTTCTGGAAGGCCTTCACCGCCGCGAGCGTCCTCGGCCCAAACACTCCATCGACCGGCCCGGGGTTGAAGCCTGACCTCACCAGCGCCTGCTGCGCGTCGCGCACGGCCGTCCCGCGGTCTCCATACCCGTTCAGCGCAGCCGCCGAGCAGATCTGCGGTAGAAGCATGATGGCGATCAGCGACAGCAGAGCGAATCTCGATCTCATGGAAAAACGCACGGCACCATCACCCTGATTCTGAGAATGGCTGCATCCATCGAATGGATGCATCCATTCGATGAGAACGGACATGTCCATTCTAGAAGGGATGTCGCGGGGAAGTCACAGGTGGAAGTCTCTTTTCGTGGGAAAGTGCTCAGGTTCTGGAGGGTCTGGCTGAGCCTACCTCATAAAAACGCAGCATAAGTACCTGATTCCAGTTTATTCTACCGCGGGAAGGCGGATCGAAGCGGGGTCCGGCCTCATTTCGGCGGCGATTACTCGCGATGCATGCTGGATACGACGCTCCACGTCAGGTCATCCTCGAGCCCAAGCCTCCAGATGGCGATGCCGCGCAGGCCGTACTTGTTTCCCAGGTTGATTTTCGACCTGACGTTGTACGCATCCTGGACCCAGACAGTCCGGTCGGTGCCCTCGAGGCGGTACCTGAACGTCTTCTGTTGCGATGCGGCATCGATCGTGATCTTTGCGCCATTTGCGGCGGCCCGTTGCAGCGCCTGCTGTGCGGACAGGTATTCCGGCGGTTCTATGCCCATGCGCTGGGGCCAGTCGTATGCATAGACGCCGATGCCCAGCAGCACCTTCGCCGGGTCGATCTCGGCCAGCGCCTTTCTCAAGCCGGCTTCGGCCCATGCATCCGGCGAAATTGCGCCCGGTCCAGTCGCCAGGTCGTGCCGGTCGTACGCGCAGAGGACGACGTAGTCGGCCTCTTTGCCGATGACACTGTAGTCAAAGGCCCCCCAGGTGCCGGGCGGCATATCCACCACCGGGAAGACGGAGACACCGAGCGTCTTGCCCTTGGCGTGCAGCGCATTGGCGAGGTCCCTGACGAACGCGCTGTACAGGGGCTTGACGCGCGCGGGCATCCTATCGAATCCCAGGTGCAGGCCATCGTATCCCTCGTGAGCGACCTTCGCCGTGAGGCTTTGCGCGGTCCTCGCCCGGTCACGGGCTTTCTCGAACATTGCGGTGCGTCCCTGCCCACCGGGCGACGCGTTCGACACCAGCAGCATGAGACGCTTACCGTGATCGCGGGTGATGTCTCTGGTCGCAGGCTGCCCAGGTGATGCCTGGGCCTCCACGGCACCGTCGTCGCAGACCAGCCCACCGAAGTCCAGCACGGTGTCGATGGTGGCGATATGGGCCTTGAGGCTCTCGACGGACCCCGGAAGCCCCCTTTCGCCCTGCCCCATGGCAAAGGCCATGACTTCGAAGCGCGAAGTGAGCAGCGGTCTCCGGAAAGGACCCACGCGCATACATCCCGCAAGAGCCGCCACCGTGAGGCATGCTGGAAGCGCCACGACGAGCAGGACCGCCCGGCCCGCGAGACGCCCGTGATGCACGTTAGACGCCAGTCTCTGCATGTGCCACCCTCCGCACGTTAGTATCAGGCCGCATCCCGTTTTTATCCCGTGACAGGAGAGCTCCCGTGGGATGCCGAACTAATGTTCATCTCCTGTGGGAGGCGTGCATCTTGAGCGTGAGGCTCGTTCTCGATGACCTTAGGTCGTCTCCGGACACCAGACCCAACATATGCAGCTGGCGCGTGCTGCCCGAAAAGGCGGCCGATTACGCCCCTTTTCCTGAAGGCATCGACCCAAGCCTCCTGTCGGCCCTCGGGCGGCGCGGCATCACCCAGCTATATACCCACCAGGCACAAGCCATCGACATGATCAGGCGAGGCCACGACATCGCCGTGGTCACTCCGACGGCATCCGGCAAGACCATCTGCTATAACGTGCCCGTGCTCGACGCCATCATCAAAGATGATTCAGTGCGCGCGCTTTACGTCTTCCCGACCAAGGCGCTGTCGCAGGACCAGGTGGCGGAGCTCATGGAGGTCGTCGCCACGGCGGGGAAAGACATCAAGACCTACACCTACGACGGCGACACGCCCCAGTCGGTGCGACGGACCATACGGCAGGCCGGGCACATCGTCGTGACCAACCCGGACATGCTGCACACGGCCATACTGCCCCACCACACCAGGTGGGTCAAACTCTTCGAGAACCTCAAGTACATCATCTTAGACGAGATACACCAGTACAGGGGCGTGTTCGGGAGCCACTTCGCCAACGTGCTGAGGCGCCTCGAGAGGATCACCAGGTTCTATGGCTCACAACACCAGTATGTCTGCTGCTCCGCGACCATAGCGAACCCGGGCGAACTCGCCTCCATGCTGACGGGCAGGAAGACAGAGGTCATCGACGAGAACGGCGCGCCGAGAGGCAAGAAGCACTTCATCTTCTACAACCCTCCCGTCGTCAATCCGCAGCTCGGCATGCGCAAGTCGAGCCTCCTTGAGGCCGAGAGGATCGCCGAGAAGTTTCTTCGCAGAGACGTCCAGACAATCGTGTTCGCGAACAGCCGGGTGCGGACGGAGCTGCTGGTGACGTACTTGAAGAGCGCGCTCGGCAAGAAGGACCTCAAGGACCACGGGGAGGTCCGCGGTTACAGGGGTGGATACCTCCCGGGGCATAGGCGCCAGATCGAAAAAGACCTGCGTGCCGGGAAGGTCAGGGCGGTTGTATCCACCCAAGCGCTCGAGCTGGGCATCGACGTCGGGCAGCTCGAGGCCTGCGTCATGGCAGGATATCCAGGGACCATCGCCAGCACCTGGCAGCGCGCGGGCCGAGCCGGCAGGCGCTCCGGCGAATCGGCGGTAGTGCTGGTGGCGTCCTCCAACCCCCTCGACCAGTACATAGTGTCGCACCCGGATTTCTTCTTCTCCGGCTCTCCGGAGCACGCGCTCATCAACCCCAATAACCTGCACATCCTGCTCAATCACATCAAGTGCGCCGCGTTCGAGCTACCGTTCGACGACGACGACAAGTTCGGGATCGAAGACACAGCTTATGTGCTGAGGGCGCTTGAAGAGGAGAAGGTGCTCCATTACTCCGGCGGGCGCTGGTACTGGTCGGCCGAGGACTTCCCGGCAGAGGACATCAGCCTGAGGTCCGCTTCCGCGGAGAACTTCGTGGTGGTGGATACCACTGGAGAGCCCAAGGTCATCGCAGAGGTGGACAGGGTCAGCGCGCCTATGCTCATTCACGAAGAGGCCATCTACATACACGAAAGCCGGCAATACCATGTGGACAGGCTCGACTATGAGGAGAAGAAGGCCTACGTGCACCGCGTCGACGTGGACTACTACACCGACGCCAACCTGGCAGTCACCATGAGGGTCCTGGACGTGCTGGCCGAGAGAACAGGCCTGCCGTTCTCCAAGGGTTACGGTGAGGTTCTGGCGACGGCCATGGTGACGTTATTCAAGAAAGTGAAGCTCTGGACGCACGAGAACGTCGGCGCGGGCAGAGTGCACCTGCCGGAGGAGCAGATGCACACGTCCGGCTGCTGGATGATCTTCGACGAAAGGGTGACGCGGGGCTTTTCCCACGACCAGGCACAGTCGGTGCTCGCCGGCACGGCGAACCTGCTGGCGAACATCGCGCCCGTATACCTGATGTCCGACCCGAGGGACCTGAGGGTCGTGCCGCAGGTGAAGGCGCCGTTCACCGACCTTCCCACCGTATACGTCTATGATGCCTATCCGGGAGGCATAGGGCTCTCCGAGAAACTCTACGATATACTCGAGGCCGTGCTGGAGGCATGCCTTTCGCACGTGTCGTCGTGTTCGTGCGAAAGCGGGTGCCCCTCCTGCTCGGGAACCGTTCTCGAAGCCGGGCCGCAGGCTAAAAACCTGACCAGGGTCGCGCTCCAGAGGCTCTGCGGCCGGGAGGCGCCATGAAAGACCAGAAAACCATGGATAGGCTTCGCGCCATGATCGCCGAGATGCAGGCGGCCGGGCCGAAGATGCGGACCAGCGAGCAGAACGCCAGCGATTACTCAGAGGGGCTGGCCAGGCTCGGCTTTTCCCGGCGCACCAGCATACGGGGAGCCTACTTCGTGAGGCGTGAGGAATACCCCTCATTCCACGCTTATGGCCGGCTGTCGCTGAAGGACTGCTTCGCCGATCCCAGCGCCTACCGCATGCTCGCGCAGGACGACGCGCACAGCGAGTTTGACCCGTGCTCCGCGGTTTTCCTCGACACTGAGACGACCGGGCTTGCCGGAGGGACAGGCACTCACGTGTTCCTGGTGGGCCTGGGTGAGTTCACGCAGGACTCCTTCATCCTGACCCAGTTCATCATGCCCGACCCGCACGATGAGCCGGTGATGCTGGGAGAGCTCGAATCCTTGTTCCGCGGCCGCCGGTGGCTTGTGAGTTTCAACGGCAAGGCGTTCGACGTGCCCCTACTGGAGACCAGGTTTGTGGTGAACCGGCTGCGCCCACCGTTCTCTGACGCCCTTCATTTCGACCTGCTCCATGCGGCGAGGCGCCTGTGGCGGGGCGCCTACGACTGCAGCCTGCAGTCTCTTGAGGCTGCGGTCCTCGGATGCGAGCGCGAAAGCGATATCCCCAGAGCGCTTATCCCGTCCATCTTCTTCGAGTACCTCCGGCGGAGGGACGCTTCTCTGCTCGCCCCGGTCGTCGAGCACAATAAGAACGATGTGCTGGCACTCGCGGCGCTGCTGGGCCAGATGTGCAGGCGCATCAAGGAACCGCACAAGGAAGGCCGGACCGCGCTCGAGTTGATCAACATAGGCAAACTGTTCGAGCGCCAGGGCATGTACGACGAGTCCGCCGAGTGCTATAGCAAGGCCCCCTACTATGACCAGGGGCAAGGTGTCAGGCTTTGCGCTCTGGAGAAGCTCGCCACGGTCAGGAGGAAGCAGAAGGACTATGCCGGCGCGGCGTCCGCATGGCTCGAAGCCGTCGGGCAGAACCCGCTCGACGTCAGAGGCTTCGTCGAGCTTGCCAAGCACGCCGAGCACCGCCAGAAGGACTACTCCAAGGCGATGGAGATGTGCCGCAGGGCGATGAGCGCCGTGTCGGTGCTGTTATCGTCAAGCCCCAGTCCAACGAATCATGCTCTCCAACAAGACCTCAGAAAGCGCCTCGACAGGCTCGAAAGGAAATCCGCCGCCCGCGCGGCGCATTCGAGCTTGACCTCCAGAATAGCCCGCCCGGCCGCCGAATAGGTATTTACCGGGCGCAGACGCGCCTGGGCAGAGCGGGAGGGCTCGCGCTTGGTGTTCATCGGCATAACGCGGGCAACCAGGATCAGGATCCTCATCTTCCTTGTGGCCGTCTTGCTCGTCATGGCCGCAAGGATCTGTGCCGGAGCGTTCACGGCAAGAATGGCCGCGTCTTCCTTGAAGCCAGTCTCGAGAGTCGAGACGTCAAGGAAGATAGTCGCGTTCACGTTCGACCTGACGTTTGGAGAGTCCGCACCAGGTAAAGTGCTCGATGCGCTGGCATCCGCAGGAGCCAAAGCGACGTTCTTCGTGGCCGGGCCGTATGCCAAGGCGCATCCCGATGTTGTCCGCAGGATCGTCCAGGAAGGGCACGAGATCGCATCGCAGGGCTACTGGCACGAGAACCTCTCAGCAGCGGAGGACAGCAGGGTCAGAGAATCAATCGCGAGGACACACGACATTCTCAAGAGCTTCACAGGCATCGAGCCCTCCCTCTTTCGCCCTCCGAACGGCGACTACGACGACAGGGTGATACGTTCCGCACTGGAGGTGGGGTACTCAACAATAACCTGGAGCCTGGACTCGTTCGACTGGCGGAACACCACGGCAGACTACATCCGAAGGAGGGTTGCCGGTAAAGCCAGGCAGGGGGACATTGTCCGGTTTCACGCGTCCGACATGTTCGCCACCACAGCGGAGGTGATTCCCGGCATCGTCAGCGATCTGCGGGCCAGGGGCCTGCAAGCGTCTACAGTAGGTGAACTGCTGAGATCCGCTCAGGACTAGCTTTTTGGGGGCGGGCGCCGCCCCATTCTTTCCGCCTTTATCCCGGACAGGCCAGAGAGCACGGAGCGGCAGAGAGACCTTGCCGTCTCCACGGACGAGATGTCCGCCCGGGACGCGTCGCGGACCTGCTCCGCCCTGTACAGCGCGCTCAAGAGGTCATCGTTGCCTGCGGCGCCGCGACCGCTTCCCGCCAGTCCGAATATGGCAAGCGCCACGGCGAGCGACCGCCAGTCCCCGGTCTCCTTCTGGACCCTGTTCCTCACGACGGCGTCCACGATTTGCTCCACCCTTTTCGACACCTCTCTCTCCGCGCCCCCCACGGCGGAGGCCGCCGCTCTGGCGGCATCGGAGAACGCCTGTGGGTCGTTCTTGAACGAAAGAGCGCGCGGCAGCAGGACATGCCGCTCAAGGTCTGGGAGCAGCGTGGCTGCAATTTCGATCTCGAGCGCCTTGCCGTACAGGAACGCGGCTGCCTTTGCGCTCTCTGCCGAGCCGCCCAGGGCCTCGGCCGCGCGGAGCGCCTGCTTCGTGCCCGCTGCAAGCGCGTCATAGCCGGCGATCTCGGCTCTCAGCGTGTCTTCTTCGGATGACTCAGGCGCCAGGATGACGACCTGCGTCACAGGCCCTGCCTGGCGCGGTTGATCCATTCGCCAACGATGCTGTGCGAGTACCTGGTGGAGTGTGTGAAGGCCCGGCGGCACCCGGATAACGTCGCCTTTCAGCGATATCTCGACCCCGGCGCCCTGGACGGGCAAGCGGGCGCTCAGCGACACCAGACCGCCCGGCCTTGCCTGCCTCACCGCCAGGGAGACCAGGTTCTGGAGCGCGCGTGAGATCCACGGCCGTATGATCCTGAGCCGCGGTAGGTTGCGCTGGATGTCCGCGGACAACCCTGCCTGTCTGTCTCTTGCGAGCGTCTGGGGCGCCCTGAGTGAGTCTTCCAGCGCTCCGGTGAGAAGCTCATACCGCTCTTGCCCGCCTTCGCTCATCACCAGGCTCAGCGAGGCGTCATCCAGGTAGGCGCTCATGAAGCTTATGTCCGTCGACACCCGCTCAAGGAACGCAGTCCGGGGCACATCTGCTGCGCGGCTGAGCAGGTCTCTGAGCGCGCGCCCCGTGGCCAGGCTTTCCGTGAGAGCCTCTGCCGTCCTACCCCATGGGCCCTTGAGCACAGACGCCGTTTCCAGGTCCAGCGCCGCCCGCAGGCCATCTGCGCACGATTGCGCCAGATCCTCCGCGCTGATTCCCGACAGCGCCGAGGCCACCTGGCCGGCTTCGACGGGCGATGCGAGGACTGCCTCGACCAGCGGGCCCGGGCCTGTGCTTTCATGCTCTTCTGGCAGACCTGCCTCAAGGCCTCGTGCCAGCCGCACCGCAATCTCCTCGAACTCCCGGAGCGCCCCACCCACGCTGGCGGCCACCTCGGATACTGGATGCGTCTCGCTCAGCAGGTCCTGGGCGCTTGACGCCGCCTTCGAGAGAGCGCCCCCAAGGTCGCCTATCCGCTGCTGCATGTCCCGGATCGTGTCAGTGTTGGACTTACGCACTATCTCGACAGCCGCGAGCATGGACGAGGCCAGCAGCGCCGGCCCCTGCCGTGCCAGGCGCCCGCAGCATGCCTGCAATACTTGTCCATTTTCTCGGTGCAAAGCTCTAGACAGCACTTCCCCAGCGGGCAAGTCGAACCGGCCCGTCCCGTCCAGAGGAGCGTGGCTCAGCACAGCAGCCGCCTCCTCCAGGCGGTCGCATTCGAGGGCCAACGACACGCCTTCCATGATGCCGCGCGCGCTTAGACCGGCCTCCGCTGCCCCCATGTATAGCGCGAGCGCATCAGAAGGAAACCCGCCGGCGAGCGCAATCCGCGCGTGCATGAGTTGGAGCGCGCCAGTCCCGGCGCCGGTCGGCCCAAGCCGCCGGACGATCGACATCGCCTCTTCCCTATCGCCTCTCTCCCAGAGTTCTGAGGCCTTTTCCACCAGATCCCCCGGCTCGACGCGCAAGAGCAGAGCGACGCCGCACTCCTCGTCCAGCGTTCCGGCACTGACCACCATCTCGATGACCTGTCTTCCGGCGGCCTTCAGCGCGGCGTCGAGCCGCGCGTCCATCTCGCCGCCGAGCCTGGAGGCCACCTGCCGGATCCCCGACCGTCCTCTCGACAGCAGCTGGAGCATCGTGCGCTGGAAAACCGTCCCCTGTTGCCTTTCCAGGTCCTGGAGGAGTTCCGCCTGGGTGAGGTTGGGCATGGTGCTAGACACTCTCCCGTCATCCGGCCGGACGCCACCAGCGCGCGCCGGGGCCGGGACTCCAATCTGCCCTAGTTTTTCGGCAACACGGCGAGTCTATCCTGCACCGGAGAGCAGCCTGGACAGCGGCAAGAGCACGTGAGCGAGGAATATCCGCCAGAGGGTACGGGGCCTGACGTCGCGCTTTGGGTAGAGGGGTATGGATGCAAGCTCGCGCCCGTCAAGGAACGCAGCCAGCCGGCAAGCAGGCCTGGTGGTCAGGCAAGGGGCATCGATGGTCCGAGGAAGGTCGGACAGTTCCAGGCGTAAGGCGTACTCGCGAGGCGCGACGACCGCAAGGTCGTCCCCGGCGACCAGCGTGGCCCTGCTTTCCATGCCGCCCTTGACCCTCACTGTCTGGACCATGTCGCCGCGCCTGTAGGGAAAAAGCAGCACGAACCTGTCGAAACCGTAGTCCAGCAGCCTGGCAGCATCGTCCCAGCGCGAGTCGCTGTGCAGCACGACGCTCACCAGCTTGTGGTCGTCTCTTGTGGCGGAGGCCACCAGCGATCGTCCTGAGGCGCTTGTGGTGCCGGTCTTCACGCCATCCGCCCCTTCGAAATGCTGCAAGAGCTTGTTGGTGTTGTGGAGACGCAGCACCACTGGCTTGTCCAGCCTGTCGATCTCCGCGACACGCGTTCTCACCGCTTCGGCGAAAAGCGGGTAGCGGAGCGCGTGCCGGGCCAGCAGAGCCAGATCGTAAGCCGTGGCAAGGTGGTCTGGCTCGGTGAGCCCGTGCGGGTTGGAGAAGTGTGTGTTCCTCGCGCCTGCCTCCCAGGCCTTCTCGTTCATGATCTTGGCAAACCATGGGACCGAGCCGGCCACATGGACCGCGAGGGCAAGCGCCACGTCATTGGCCGACTCCAGCAGCAGCGAGTAGAGCATGTCTTCGACGGTGAACTTCTGGCCGGGCCTTATGCCGGCCCGCGAGCCGGAGACGCGCGTCGCCTCCGTCGTGACCGTCACGACGTCTTGCAGCCCGCATGTCTCGAGGACGACGATGGCGGTCATGATCTTGGTGAGGCTCGCGGGGTGGCGAAGCTCGTGAGCCTTCTTCTCGAACAGCACCACTCCTGTGGTGAAGTCCATCAGGATGCCTGCGTCGGCCGTTATCCTGGGGGAAGCGACGGAAGAGCTCGCCGCTCTTGCCGGACGCAGGGGCGCGGCGGTCACCACCACGAGGAACAGCAGGGCGAAGATGCGTGTATATGCTCTGCTGCGCAACGACAAAGCCCCCTCGGACCCGGCTAACATAGCCTATTGGGGCCCTGGGGGCTTGATGACTCGGAGCGTGATCTCGCGCTAAGGGTACATCCTGTTGAGCAGCCGCGGGAACGGTATCGTCTCACGGACGTGCTCCAGATTGCAGATCCAGGCCACAGAACGCTCGATGCCGAGCCCGAACCCACTGTGCGGGACCGCCCCGTAACGCCTGAGGTCGATGTACCACTTGAACGCTTCCATGGGCAGGTTGTGCTCTCGTATGCGCCGTATGAGCAGCTCTTTCTCGTCGATGCGCTCACCGCCGCCGATGATCTCGCCGTATCCTTCAGGCGCCAGCAGGTCCGAACCGAGCACCACTTCCGGCCGTGCGGCATCCGGCTTCATGTAGAACGCCTTGATCGCGGCCGGGTATTTCATCACGAACACGGGCTTGTCGAAAGCTCTCGCAACGGCGGTCTCATGCGGCGCGCCAAAGTCGTCGCCCCAGCTCACCGGGCCCGCGCCCTGCTTGTTGATGATGTCTATTGCTTCATCGTATGTGACCCTCGCGAAAGGTGGCTTGACGCGCTTGAGCGGCTCGATATCCCTGCCGATTGTCTCGAGTTCGGCGGTTCGCCGCTCGAGCACTCTAGACACGATGAAGGACACCAGGTTCTCCTGGATGACCATGTTCTCTTCGAAGTCGCAGAAGGCCGCCTCCGGCTCGACCATCCAAAATTCCGTGAGGTGCCGTCTGGTCTTAGACTTCTCCGCCCGGAAGGTCGGCCCGAAGCAGTACACGCGACCGAACGCGCCGATGTCCGCTTCGTTGTACAGCTGGCCGCTCTGGGCCAGGTACGCCTTCTCCTCAAAGTAGGTCGTCTCGAACAGTGTGGTGGTGCCCTCGCACGCCGCAGGCGTGAGTATGGGCGTGTCGATCAGGATGAAGCCATTGTCGTCCAGCCAGTCGCGTATCGCCCGGATGACCTCTGACCGCACCCGCATTATGGCATGCTGCCTCGGCGTCCTGAGCCAGAGGTGCCTGTGGTCCATCAGGAAGTCCGTGCCGTGCTCTTTCAGCGCGAGAGGGTACTCCTCGGCGAGCGCCACCAGCTTGAGGCCTGTGAGCAGAAGTTCATGCCCGCCGGGCGCGCGGGAGTCCGCGCGGACGGTGCCATGGGCTATGACCGAGGATTCCTGAGTGACGCTGTCGGTCAGTTCGAACCCGTCTTGCGCCATGTCGCCGGCTGCAGCCACTGACTGCATGAAGCCGGTGCCGTCGCGTATTATGAGAAAGCGCACCTTGCCGGAGGAACGCTTATTGTACACCCAGCCGCGTATCTCGACTTCTTCTCCCACGTACCCTGCTGCGTCCTCTATCCTGATGTGCTGCAACCCACAAACACCTCCGATATGCTGTTGAGACTACCGGGACCTGTTCTCGAGCTGGCTCAGCACTTCCCCGAGCTGTCTCTGCAGGTTCCCGTACGCCGCCCAGTCGCCCGCCTGTATCGCCCGCCGTGCTTCGTTGTAAAGCGTGACCGCTCTCGCGATCAACTGCTGCACGGTCTCCGTGCCCGACGGCGGCTGGGGCCCCGGCTGCTGCGTGGCCGCCCCGAATATCGCCGTGAGCGCCTTCTCGAGCGTGTCCTCCATGACCACCCGGTCGCCGTAGGCCACGATTATCCTCTTCAGCTCAGGAAGCTTGGTATCCGCCGACTGGAGGTACATCGGCTCAACGTAGAGTATGGACCCGTTGATCGGGATGACCAGCATGTTGCCCCTGATGACCTGCGACCCCGCCTGTCCCCAGAGCGTGAGCTTGGGAGATATTTCGGCGTCCTGGTCTATACGCGCGTCAACCTGGGACGGGCCGTAGATCAGCTTGTCCTTCGGGAACTTGAACAGCGCCAGCTGCCCGTAGTTCGGCTCGTCGGACCGCGCCGCCAGCCAGGCTATCATGTTCTGTTTCTTGGACGGAGTGAAGGGCATCAACAGCACGTATTCCGCGTTCTTCTCGCCGGGCAGCCTCATGATCATGTAGTACGACTCCATGGCCTGCTGCCCGCCCTGCTTGCCCTGAGCCGGCAGGCTCCAGAGGTCTTCTTTGTTGTAGTAGACGACCGGGTCCTGCATGTGGTATGTCGTGTACATCGCGGCCTGCACTTCGAACAGGTCGGCGGGGTACCTGATATGCTTCTTCAGACCTTCCGGCATCTCGCTGAACGGCCGGAAGAGCGTCGGGAATATGGCCGAGTAGCTCTTCACCACCGGGTCGATGGTGTCGAACAGGTAGAACTTCGTGTCTCCCTCATATGCGTCTATGACCACCTTCACCGAGTTCCGGATGTAGTTGAACCCGCGAGGCGACGGCTCCGAGTAAGGAAACCCGGATGACACAGTGTAGGCGTCTATGAACCAGAAGAGCCGGCCGTCGTCGACGACCAGGTACGGGTCGCTGTCGTATCGCAGGAAGGGCGCGATGGCTGTGACCCTGGTCATGAGGTCCCTATTCATAATCATCCGGCTCTTGGAGGAAATCGCGCTCGCCAGCGCTATCTCGTAGTTCCGGAACTTCAGCGCAAACGCGATCCGTCTCATGAAAGAGCCGACCGGGATGCCGGCCTTCCCCTGGTACTGTGTCTGCGCGTTCTCGTCGCCGAGAGGATAGTCGAACTCGCCTTCGCGCGTGTTCACGATCACGTACTCGCGCGTCAGCTCGCCGAAGTAGATCTCCGGTCTGGTGACCTTGATGTCGGTGGACGCCCGCGGTGGTATGTCCTTCACGTAGAACAGTGGAAGGCCCTGTGGGCCGACTTCGTTGGCGGGGCTCATCACCATGCCGTACCCGTGGGTGAACTTGAGATGCTGGTTGACCCACGTCTTGGCCTGTTGAGCCAGGTTCGCCTGGTTCATCTCTCGCGCGGCCAGGGTGACCTGCTTGTATTTCCCGTCCACAAAGTACCTGTCGAGGTCCACGTCATTGAACGTGTAGTAAAGCCTGATCTCCTGCAACTGTGAGTACGTCTGCTTCAACGGACGCCAGTCCCACAGCCTGATGTTCTGTATGGTGTCGGCGTTCTGCTGCAGCGATTCGCGGCTCAGAGCTGTCTCCGCCGGGTAGTCTCGCTCGCTCACGCGATCGAGCCCGAACGCTATCCGTGTCGCTTTGATGTTGTGCTCGATGTACGGGCGCTCCTTGGCGATCTCGTCAGGCCCAACGGATATCTGCTGCACGAGTGTCGTGTAGCCCTGGCGGAGGAGCAGCGACACAACCACAAGAGCGGCGAACGCTATGATCGCCGGCCGCGCGCTTCGCCTGGCCGCCGTCAGGATCGTCACCACAGACGCGACAACCGCGAGCGCGATCAGCGTCTTCAGCGCAGGTATCTCAGCGTGAATATCGGTGTAGCTCGCTCCAAACGCCACTCCTCTGGGCGAATAGACCAGCCTGGCCAACTCGATGAAGTACCCGGCGGCCCGCGTGAGGAAAGCCAGGCCGGCCAGCACCGAGAGGTGGACTTTGGCTCTGGGGTGAAAGCTCAGCCGTCCCTGCCCCAGGGAGAGCAGGCCGCCGGACAGCAGGTACACTGCCGCAGAACCTGCGATGCTCACCACTACCAGCGAGAACACATATTGGTAGACCAGGGAGTAGAAAGGCAGCTCGAACACATAGAAACCTGCGTCCCTGCCGAAGACCGGGTCGGCAAGGCCAAACGGCTGGCTGTTCAAAAACCTCTGGACGACGAGCCACTGCAGAGACAGCGAGAACCCGGCCACCCACGCCGCTGCCGCGCCGGCCAGAAGCGCGAGGAATCCCACGCGGAAAGGCGTTGCCACCTGGGGTTCTATCACATCGCCGGTGACAAGCTGCATCCGTGGTTTGAGCCCGTTGGCGTACAGCAGGTTCAAGAGCAAGAACCCGCCGAACAGCAGACCCCCGACCACACCGAGCACGAGACGCGCTGTGATCATCTTCAGGAACACGGCGGCGTAGCCAACCTCTTGGAACCAGAGCCAGCTGGTGAACAACCCCGCTGTGGTCAGCACCAGCACGGCCGCTATCCCGGCCGCCAGGAGTATCGCCCCAAGCGAGATCTGGATTCGCCTCATGAAAGCACCTCCCGGAACCCTTCTGCGTGCATACCGATCAGGACAGTAGGTATGTCATCAGCAGGAACAGCTGCGCGAGTCCCTTGCCCAGCGGCTCCAAGTCGATATACTCGTCCACCCTGTGGCCGTTCCCGCCTGTCGTGACGCCGACCGTGGCGGCGGGAACGCCCATCCACATCGGAACATTCGCATCCGTGCTGCCGGCATGCAGGAACGACTTGATGCCGAGCGCACCGTGGACCTCACGTATCTTCGATATAAGAGGATGCGACTCGGGCGTCGTGCCCGGAGGCCGGTCTCCGACCAGGACCGTCTCCAGCGCCACCCCGGATTCCCTGGAACGAGCCGCCAGGATCGAGTGTACCTTTTCTTCGACGTTTGCGAGCTCTGTGGCGTCGACCGACCTCATGTCCAGTTCCAGGGTCGCCTCCGGCGCTATTGTGTTCACGGAAACACCACCCGAGAACTTGCCAACGTTATACGTGGTCTTCGGCTCCCTCGGCACTTTGATCGAAGAGATATCCGCGACCACCTGGCACAGCACATGGATCGCGCTGGGATTCCCGAACGCGCCCCAGCTGTGCCCTCCATGCGTGCGCGCCGTGATCCGGAAGCGCCTCGAACCGACGCCCTGGTTGGCGATCCTGCCCAGGCTGGAAGGCTCCACCGGGACGACCATGTCCACGCGGCCCTTCAGAGCCTGCATCAGCGCTTTCATGCCCCTGAGATCGCCGAGCCCTTCCTCGCAGCTGTTGCCCGCCACTATGAGGTCGCCACGGAGCCTGACGCCGGATTCCTTGACCGCCCTCGCGGCCCACAGCACGGCCGCCAGTCCGGTGGAGTCGTCGCCGATCCCGGGCGCGAACAGCCTGGAGCCCTCGCGCCTCACTGTAAGGTTTGTCCCGAGAGGGAACACAGTATCCAGGTGGGCGTTCATGAGCAATGCCGGATGCCCGTCCGTGCCCCGGATGACGCCATACGCGTTGCGCTCGGAGTCGATCGTGACATCCTCGACCCCTACCTCCCTGAGCCTCCCCGCGTAGTACTCCGCAAGCTCCTGCTCGTGATAGCTCGGGGAAGGTATGGCGGCGATCCGTGAGATCTCTTCTATCACATCTTCCTCATGAGATTCAAGGAAGTCAAGCCCTCGCAGCACGCTCTCGTCTGCCAGGATATGGTCCAGGGTCATGGTCGCTCCCCCGTTTCCTCAGGTCTGGGACTACTCCTCTTCGCCCGCTGCCGCCTGTCTTCCGTGCAGCATCTTCTTCCATAGCGTCGTCCTGCTCACACCGAGCCTCCGCGCCATCTCTGACCTGTTGCCACCAGAGAGGCGCTCCATCTGCTCGAGGATCTGCTCTTCAAGGAATTCCATGGTGCCGAGCTTCAAGGTCAGCATGCCCTCCTGTCTTGGGAGGACAGACGGCATCTCCGCCTCAATCTCATCAAACGCGACCCTTTCCAGGGATGCCCTGTTGGCCGACGGGAATGTGCGGTAGAAAGACGCCAGCCGCGCGGCGAGGTTCTTGACCTCCGCGCAGTTGCCCGGCCACTGGTAGGCCAAAAGCCTGCGCTTGAGAGATGGCGAGACCGCCCCATCGAGCACTCCCTCACGTTTCAAGAAGGACTCCAGCAAAGGGTGTATGTCCTCCTGCCGCTCACGCAGCGGAGACACCCTCAAAGCCTGGGACGCCGCCGCATTGTAGAGCTCGGGGAGGAAGGCGCCCCTCTCCACCAGCTCGCGGAGCGGCCGGGACGAACCCAGCATGATGCGGACGTCGCATGGTATCCTGGAGCCGTCCTGCCTGCGAAGCATCTTCCTCTCTGAGGCTTCGAGCAGCACCCGTTGGGCCTCAACACTCAGGTTCCAGCACTCGTGGACGTACACTGTCCCACCGCTGGCCCGCTCCAGCACTGAGGCCTCTCCCTCCGGCCGAGAGGTTCCGGTAAGGTCGAAGAGCACGGTGTTGTCAGGCAACATCGAGTTGATCTGGCAATACGGCGCCCGCTGCCTCCGGCTCTCAGAATGGAGCGCGAAAGCCACAGTCCTCTTGCCCGCTCCGGGCTCTCCGAATACCAGCACGTTGGCGTCACCTCGCGCCAGGTCCTGCGCGCGCGCCAAGAGGCTCTGCATCTCCGGAGAGGCCATAACCATCTCGCCGCTGGGCTTGGGTTCCGGGGCCAGGAGCGTCTCTTCGGAAAGCATCGCCAGGTAGCGCCGCAGCACCGGTGGGTCAAACATGGCGACTGTGCGGAACTCCCGGGCCTTCTGGCCGGCCTGCACGTCCACGACCACCCTGCTTTTGCCGACGGTCGCCACTGCCGACCCACCCGGCGAAAGCCTGTCCCACAAGCCAGGGCCGAGCACATCCTGCGCCAGAGAGGCGACGGCCGTGCCCGAAATGTCCCGGGCGCTTGAGTTCATCAACAGCACCGTGCCGTCACGCTCGGTCACCATGAGCCCGACGCCCACAGATTCGACCGCCGCCTGCGCCGCCGCGGTGCGCCTTTCTCCAGCCTGCTGTGTGCGGACAACATCAAGGGCGGAATCGATGCATTCCCGGACGGTCGCGTTGCCTGTCCGGACCGCCACAGAGGAAAGCCCCATGCCCCTGGCCATGGCGGCGACAGCCCCGCCGCTGACGAGCACGTCATACCCGTCCGCCCTGACCTGATCGAGCCCCTTCCTCACGTCCTGGGCGTTTCTGCCGGACTGGAACGCCCCGACGGAGATCCCCAGGCAGTCTTCCATTTCCCCAAGGTTGATGGGCAGTTCACCGAAGTACAGGAAAGCTATCTTTGTTGAGTATGCCCTGGCTCTCGCTATGGCGAGGGTGAGATCGTACGAGCTGGGATTGCACGGCACGACAGGCAAGGACGTCGCGGATTTCAACAGGTCGACCAGCCTGCCTGAACTGATCAGCGCCCTGACTCCGTGCGGTTCCATGAGCCGGAGAGCTCCTACAAGCCCCTCAGGCGTGGTCTCCACGCAGGGCACATCCTGCCCCATCTGGTGCGAGACTTGCGTAATGATCTCCGCCAGCTCGCGCTCACCGACAATCGCTCCAACCATCGCGCACATTGCGGCACCTCCTAGAGCGGGGACTCACTGCTCATACGTTCTACAATTACCATTCTCTTCCTTCACAAAACCACACCGCCTCCAGTTCTGTTTGAAAACAGATGGAGGCGGCAGCCTGTCAAGCAAGTGAAGGGGCACGATCCCTATTTCAGCATGGGTATCTTGATCCCGGACTCTTTGGCGAACTCGACGGCTCGCGGGTACCCAGCATCGGCGTGCCTCATCACGCCGGAACCCGGGTCGGTGGTCAGCACCCTGTCGAGCCTCCATGCGGCCTGATCCGTGCCGTCGGCGACCACCACCATCCCGGCGTGGATCGAGTAGCCGATGCCGACCCCTCCGCCGTGGTGGACCGAGACCCATGTAGCGCCCGCAGACGTGTTCAGCAGGGCGTTCAGCACCGGCCAGTCCGCGATGGCGTCGCTCCCGTCTCTCATGCCTTCGGTTTCCCTGTTGGGTGAGGCGACCGAGCCCGTGTCCAGGTGGTCACGGCCGATGACGATTGGGGCCTTGAGTTTTCCCGAGCGCACCAGGTCGTTGATCGCAAGCCCGAATTCCCTGCGCTCGCCGTACCCCAGCCAGCATATCCTGGAGGGCAAACCCTGGAACTTCACACGCTTCTCAGCGAGCGTTATCCACCGCCTGAGCGCCTCGTTGCGCGGGAACAGGTCGAGCACAGCCCTGTCGGTGGTCAGTATGTCTTCCGGGTTGCCTGAAAGCGCGACCCACCTGAAGGGTCCCTTCCCCTCGCAGAACAGCGGCCTGATGTAGGCCGGCACGAACCCAGGGTAGTCGAAAGCCCTGGAGAACCCGGCGATCTGTGCCTGAGCACGGAGGTTGTTGCCGTAGTCGAACACCACCGCTCCCTGGTCCTTCATCGCCACCATGGCCTCGCAGTGCCGCGCCATGCTGCTCATGGAGGCTTCCAGGTAGGCGTCGCGGTCTTTGCGCCTGAGGTCTTTGGCTTCCTCGTAACCCATGCGTCCTGGGACATACCCGTCGAGCGCGTCATGCGCCGATGTCTGGTCGGTCACGGCATCCGGCACTATGCACCGACGGACGATCTCCGGATGCACATCCGACGCGTTCCCGACAATCGCCACCGACAACGCCCGCTTCTCTCGCTTCGCCTCCAGCGCCATGGCCAGGCCGTGCTCGAGGCTTTCCGCGACGACGTCCAGGTAGCCTGTCTCCAGCCGCCGCCGGATCCGCCCTGGGTCCACCTCAACCACAAGCGCGACTCCCTCGTTCATCGTCACTGCCAGGGGCTGGGCGCCGCCCATGCCCCCGAGCCCCGCGGTCAGCACGAGCCTTCCAGCCAGACTACCGCCGAAATGCTGTCTTGCGACCTCCGCGAGAGTCTCATACGTTCCCTGCAGGATACCCTGGCTTCCGATATAGATCCAGCTGCCGGCCGTCATCTGGCCGAACATGGTCAGGCCGCGCTGTTCGAGCTCCCAGAAGTTCTTCCAGGTGGCCCATGCGGGCACCAGCATCGCGTTGGAGATGAGGACGCGTGGCGCGAGCTCGTGGGTGCGGAACACACCGACAGGCTTGCCGGACTGGACAAGCAGAGTCTCGTCGTCATCAAGCGTCTTAAGGGAAGAAACGATGGCATCGAAGCACTCCCAGTTGCGCGCGGCCTTGCCCGTGCCGCCGTATACGATGAGTTCCTGGGGCTTCTCCGCCACCTCAGGGTCGAGGTTGTTCATGATCATCCTCATGGCCGCTTCCTGCGGCCACGCCTTGCAGGACAGCGTCGTGCCGCGGGGCGCCGACACCAGTCTTGAGCCGGACACACTACCTGGCAACCGAGACACCTCCATAGCGAGCGTTCTCCCATGCCTCTTTCATTATATCCGACCCGTGACGCCGCTCGCATCCTCCGCGGTGGCGCGGGGGGCCGGGATGGCACGCGTGTGGGGGTCGGCAAGACGCCGGCTCACGAAGAAGCCGATCGCAGCCAGCACTGAAGCCGTCATGAAGGCCTCGTAGAACCCTGAGATGGGGCCCGGCATTACTGCGCCGGACGCGGCCATTTCGTCGCCCACCTGGATGCCCGCGACAGCTGTGCCTATCATGCCGCCGACGAACCGGGTCATGTTGAACAGGCCCGAGACCACGCCACTTTCACTCGAGTCGCGCGAGCCTATGACTGAGTTCAACACGGGCGACTGCATGAGTCCTCCGCCCGCACCGTTCAGCAGCAGGCAGACGCCGATGTACCAGGCAGAAGACGTTTGATGCAGCCTGGCGAGCAGCAAAAAAGTCACCACAAGCGCGCACATGCCGAGCCCGGCGGGCAGGCGCGCCCCGTACTTGTCCGAGAGAGAGCCGCTGTAAGGCGAGACGAATACCCGGACGAGCGCGCTGGGCAAGAGCATCAGCCCCATCACCGCCGCCCCGTATCCCTGGATGTTCACAAGGAACAACGGCATCAGGAAGCCAACCGTCTGGCCTGCGTACATGTGTATCATCCCGCAGACCACCGCCACGAGGAACGCCTTGCTGGTGAGGAGGTCGAGGTGGATCATCGGGTCCGTGCACCGGTTCTCCTGGCGCACAAAGATGAGCGTGAGAAGACAGCCGGCCGCCGCCAGCGACCACACCTGCCATCCCATCCACCCGAAATCGTTTCCGATATTCAGCGCAAGCAGGAAGGACAGCACCGTCAGGCCGAACATGGAAGCCCCGGCCAGGTCAAAGGGTCGTTTCTGCTTGAGCTCCGATTCCTTGAGGCGCGCGGTCGCCGCGAAGAATACCAGGATACCTATCGGGATGTTGACATAGAAGACCGACCGCCAATCCAGGAACTCCACAAGGAAGCCGCCCAAACTCGGGCCGATCACAGAGCCGACCGATCCCACGGCGCCCCAAAGCCCGAGTATCCTGCCCCTCTCCTCCGGCGAGTAGAGGCTGGTGGCCATGATCACGGCATTCGGGAAAATCGCGCCCGAGCCGATGGCCTGTATGGCGCGGAAGACTATCAATGAGGCGAAACTCCAGGTAAAGGTGCACAGGATGGAGCCCAGGGTGAAGACGCAGACACCAAAAAGAAAGATCCGCCGCCTGCCGTACATGTCGCCGAGCCGCCCGGCGACGGGCATGAGGACGGCATACACCAGCGTATAGCCGTTCTGCACCCAGGTGAGCCAGCTATAGCTGGTGCCGAACGTTTCCTGCATCATGGGTGTCGCGACACGGACCATGCTAGAATTGAGCGCTGTCAGGAAGGTCGCCGTCAGGATTGTCGCCAGAGCAACGCTCCTGGCGTGCCGGCTCTCCGTCGGTTGCATAATCATTCCTGCTCTTTGGTGTTTGATATCAGCGTGCTGCGTCTTTGGGACTTCGCTCTGGTCTTCTACAGGCGTAGGCCATTTCCTTCGCTGTTCGAAAGCTTAGCTATGCTGACCACTTTCGCCTGAACAGGTACAACACCCCCTGGACGGCCGTCGTGACGCCCGATGTCGCCAGCACCACCAACCATTCTGGTGCGTCCAGCGCGGCTGTGTGGAAGTAGCGGGACAGCGCCGGCACGTACAGAACCAGCAGCATCATCACGACCGAGCACAGCACGGCCAGCACCAGGACGCGGTTTCCGAAGAACCCAGCGTCGAACACGGAGCCTCGCTCCGTCCTGCAGTCGAAAACGTGGAACAGCTGGAACATCACGAGGGTCGCGAACGCCATCGTCCGGGCACGCACGAGGTCGCCCTCCCTGCCCAGGGCAGCTATGAACACAAAGAGGCTCCCGAGGCCGATCAGCGCTCCCCTCTCCACTATCCTTAACCCCAGGCCCCTGGAGAAGACGCTTTCCCGAGGCGCCCGGGGCCGGTCGGACATCAGGTCGCGCGACTGTGGGTCAACGCCCAGAGCCATGGCCGGAAGGCCATCGGTGACAAGGTTCACCCACAGCATCTGGATCGGCAGCAGCGGCACCGGCAAGCCGAGCACTGACGCGAGGAACATGACCAGCACCTCGCCCACATTGCACGAAAGGAGGTACCGGATGAACTTGCGGATGTTATCGTAGATGCCCCTGCCTTCCTCAATGGCCGCCACTATGGTCGCGAAGTTGTCGTCGCTGAGCACCATGTCCGCTGCCTCACGGCTGACGTCGGTCCCGGAGAGCCCCATCGCCACTCCGATGTCCGCTTCTTTTATGGCGGGAGCGTCATTGACGCCGTCACCGGTCATGGCAACGATATGGCCCTTCTGCTGCAACGCGCGGACGATCCTGATCTTGTGCTTGGGCGATGTCCTGGCGAACACCGACACGCTCTGCAAAGAGGCCGCCAGCTCTCTGTCTTCCATGGAGTCGATCTCAAGCCCGGAGAGCGAAGGGGGCCTGCCCCCGGGGATTCCCGCCTCGCGGGCGACAGCCTCCGCCGTGTTGCGGTGATCGCCCGTTATCACCATCACTCTCAGCCCTGCCCTGTGGCATTTGGCCACCGCCGGAGCCACTTCCGGTCGTGGCGGGTCGATCATGCCCAATAGCCCCAGGAACGTCAGGTCGGCCTCGATTTCCTCTGGAGCCGGATCGTCGGAGGGCTTGCCGACGGTGCGCCTCGCAACGGCCAGCACCCTGAGCGCGGACCTGGTCATCGTCTCATTCGCCTGGCCGAAGCGCTGCCTTGAGGTTTCATCGAAGGGGACTTCCCTTCCCCCGCTGAGCACCCTCGTGCACTTGCTCAGGACCACATCGGGAGCGCCCTTGACGTAGGCCACATACTGGCCGCCGATGAGGTTCACGACGCTCATGCACTTGCGCTCCGACTCGAATGGCACCTCCGCGACCCGCGGTTCGACCTCCTCGAGCGCGGCCCTGGAAAGCCCCGCCTTGAGCCCCGCGACCAGCAGCGCCACCTCCGTGGGGTCCCCCTGGGCATACACCTTGAGCCCGTTGTGGCGCTCGATCTCCACCCACGCGTTGTTGCACATCACCGCGCCAAGGAGCGCCGCCCGGAGGTCGCCGGTAACCTGTACGGGACGCGAATCCTGCTCGAACCTGCCGTACGTGTCATAGCCCGAACCTGTGACATTATAGGCTCCCGCCGGTGTGACGACCGCCCTGACCGTCATCTCATTTCGCGTGATGGTCCCTGTCTTGTCAGAGCAGATCACCGTCGCGCACCCGAGCGTCTCGACCGCTGGAAGCCTGCGCACTATCGCCTTCTTCGCGATCATGCGTTGCACGCCGAGCGCGAGAGAGATGGTCACGACCGCCGGCAGACCTTCCGGTATGGCCGCCACCGCCAGGCTCACGCCCACGAGAATCATCTGGTAAGGAGGTTCTCCCCTGATGACGCCCGTGACGCCGACCACCGCGCAAATCGTAAGGCAACCGGCCACCAGCACCTTCCCAAGCGCGTCCAGCCGCTGCTGCAGCGGAGTGTCGCCTGTTTCGACTTCAGAGATGGAACTGGCTATCGCCCCGACTTCCGTTTCCATGCCGGTCGCCACGACGGCGGCGTGGCCGAGGCCTTTGGTCACCATGGTGCTGGAATACACCATGTTGGAGCGGTCGCCCAGGGACGCGGATGCGTGGCAGGTGGCCCTGTACCTCTTGCGGGCCGGGAAGGACTCCCCGGTGAGCGTGGACTCGTTCACCTCAAGGTTCGAACTCGATATGAGACGGGCGTCTGCGGCGATCTTATCACCCTGGCTGAGGACGAGGATGTCCCCCGGCACAATGTCCCGGGCAGGAACCGTCATCAGGATCCCGGCCCTCATCACACGAGCGGCGGGTGCAGCCATCTCTTTGAGCGCCTCGAGCGAACGCTCTGCCCGGCTTTCCTGCACATAGCCCAGGCAGGCGTTGAGCACGACGATGAGCACTATCGCGACCGCGTCGGCGATCTCGCCCATGAGAGCAGACACAGCTGTGGCGCCCAGGAGCACAAGAACCATAAAGTCCTCGAACTGGCCGAAGAACATCGCCAGCGAGGACTTCTTGCGTTTTCCGGAGAGTTCGTTGGGCCCGTATTGGCCGAGCCGTCGTCTTGCTTCGTTGGGGCTGATGCCGTCTTGTTCGTCTGTTCTTAGTTCACATACGACCGTTTCGTAGTTCATCGCATGCCAGAGGCCGGCCATGAGCTACCCCCTCGAGCCATCCGACTAAGCACAGGCTTATCCTGGGCTTTCGGCTACCGCCCGGGGAACAGCTTCATAAGAACTACCGTTATCCCCCCGATCAGCGCCATTGTAATGAATATGCCTGTCATGCCCCAAACACTCACGAGAAGTGCTTCTCTTGCGACGTCCAACTCAAGCGCTCCTTTCACCTTATGAGAGCCAGAAGAAGGCTGCCGGCGACCACGGACGCGATCTGGCCTGCCACGTTCGCCCCGACCGCCTGCATGAGGAGGAAGTTGTGAGGGTCCTCCTCGAGTCCCATCTTGTGGACGATCCTGGCAGACATCGGAAATGCTGAGATGCCGCAGGCGCCGATCATCGGGTTGATCTTCCGTGGCAGAAAGAGGTTCAGCAGTTTAGCGAACAGCACGCCGCCTGCGGTGTCCATGGCGAACGCGACCAGCCCCATGCCGAGCACGAGCAGCGTCTCGAGCCTGAGGAAAGTCTCAGCCTTCATGGATGAGCCCACCGTAATCCCGAGCAGCAGCGTGACCAGGCCGACCAGTTCGTTCTGGGCGGACTTTGAGAGCATCGGGGTGACTCCCGACTCTCGGAGCAGGTTGCCGAACATCAGAGCCCCCACGAGCGCGACGCTCTCAGGGGCGACGATCCCGGCGGTCAACGTGACCAGCACGGGGAACGCCACTCGCGCAAACTTGGAAACCGACCTGGATTCGAACTGCACCCTGATCTTGCGCTCGCGGCTGGTGGTCAGCGCCCTGATCACGGGGGGCTGGATGATGGGGACCATGCTCATGTACGAATAGGCGGCCACAGAAATCGGGCCCAGCAGGTGGGGCGCGAAACGGCTCGCCACGTAGATCGAAGTCGGTCCGTCGGCGGCGCCGATGACTCCGATCGACGCGGCCTCCCTCAGCGAAAAGCCGAACCGAGCGGCCACGATCATCGTGAAGAATATCCCAAACTGTGCAGACGCTCCGAATATGAACATCTCCGGCTGCGAGAGCAGCGGCCCGAAGTCAATCATCGCTCCGACACCGATGAAGATCAGGATCGGGAACAGGTCGGTGACTATGCCGGCGTCATAGAGGATGGTCAGAAACCCGTGCTCTCCCACTGCAGAGGAGCCAGGAATGTTCGCGAGAATGGCTCCGAACCCGATGGGTATGAGCAGCATGGGCTCGTAACTGCGCACGATGGCCAGGTAGAGCAGCACAATGCCCACAGCCACCATCACGAGTGAACCCGGATCGATCCTCAGCACATTGCCTATCAGCAGATCCAGCATCAGTCGTTGTCTCCTATCGTATCCGTGAGGGGTCCGTGGGAGCCGGGCGGCCTCCACCGGGTCACGCCGCTGTCCTACAGGGTCGCGCCACTCTCTCCAAGGACAAATGCCCGCACCGCCTCGAGCACCCCGTCCGCGTGGGAAGCGCGCGTTCTCTTCCTCGAACCGCCGGATAGGCTCGGGTGTGCATTCGCGACCAGTACGCCAATGCCTGCCGCGTCTATCATGTCGATGTCGCCGAAGCCGTCCCCGATGGCCATGGAAGATGCCAGAGGCACCGTGAGCATATCACAGAGGGCCCTGAGCGCCTCTCCCTTGCTCGCGCCGCGGTGGAGCACTTCCAGCAGGTGCGGGAGCGTCTTCTCGACTCGGAATTCCCCCGCCGACAGAGCCTCGATCTCAGCCTTGAGACGGTCTGCGAGTTGCTCGTGCCCCGGCTCGAACCGGTTGGCCCTCAACACAAGGCTGATGGCGCCTCCGGTGGTCGCCTGGACGAGGTCTCTGACCTCCTGGATCGGTATGCCGAGTGCTTGTGAGTACGGCAAGGTCTCCTCGCAGAGCGTTTCGGTCACGTAGCACTCGCCGGTAAACACATACCGCTCCACCGGGTACCGCCTGGCGGCCATTATCGCGCGGCGCGCCGCCTCGCCCGGTAGCGCGAGCACACGCAGGTACGGCCCCCCCGGCACCTTTATCGTCGCGCCGCCGTTGGCGATGAGCGGCGTCGTGATGCCGAGCTCGCACGCGACAACCTCAGCGGACGTGGAAACCCGCCCGGTCGCGACCGTGAAAGCCACCCCGCGAGTATCGCAGATCTTCTTCGCGAGGCGCGCGCTCTCGCCGATCATGTGATGCTTGTCGAGCAGTGTGCCGTCAATATCGACGGCCACAAGCCTGACCCCGCCATCCCTCATCGCAAAGCCACCCTCCGGGCATCTCACATGACTTGTGGGAATAGCACGTATACGGAGAACCACGAGATAACGCCGAGCACCAGGACCAGCAGCATGCAGTAAGGGATCGACTTCCTCATGACCAGGTCCTCGCGGCCCGAAAGGCCGACCGTGGTCGAGCCTATCAGCACCTTCGCGGGCGCGATCGCACTTCCCAGCGAGCCACCCGCCGACTGGACCGCAGCCATGATCCTGGTGCTCACGCCGAGCGCGAGCGCGGTCTCCACCTGGAACGCGCCGAACAGCACATTTGAGTTCGTGTTGCTGCCCGTCATGAAACAGCCCAGCACACCGATGTACGGTGATACCAGGGGGAATAGTTTCCCCGCCACAGGGGCGATTCCCCTGGCCAGCGTCGACGTCATTCCCGTGTCGTTCATGACAAGCGCCATCATGACCATCGTCGCGATGCTCACCGTTGTCGGAACACACTGTTCCGTCGTCACCGACCATGCCTTGCGAACAGAGGATGCCGACAGGTGTCTCGACCCGGCATAGACGGCGATTGCGGCGATCACCGACGCCACGAGCAGCGGCGCCGGGTGCGAGATGAGGCTTATGGCCGCGTACGATTTCTCGGCCTTCACCGCAAAACCCAGCGCAGTGGAGGTCTGGGGGTAGTCGAGGCCCCACGCGAGGGTCTTGCCGAGCTGTTTGAGCGTCGGCGTCTGGCTTGCCAGGGCCAGCGCGATCAGCAGGTAGTATGGCGCGAGCGCCACGTGAAGGCCCATCGCGGGCGGCGCGCCGTCGCGCTGGCCGTCATCCTGCCGCTCAGTGCGGCTCGTTTCACGGTATGGCCCGAGCCGCGAGATGAGCACGATCACGACCGTCCCGACAAGGCCGGCGGCGACCGACCCGATCTGAGGCGCCCCGAGGACAGGCAGTGCCCATTGTGTGAGCCCCATCGCGACACCGGTCAGAATGACCGCAGGCGCGCCTTGTGCCATCGAACGCACGCCACCGTAGATGTGCGCGACGGCGAAGCCTGTCAGGACTGTGGGCACAAAGAGCATCGCCCCGATCCAGTAGGCGGATTCTCTGGCCGGCAGCTTGGTGACAAGCTGGAGCGCGTAAAAAGGCCCTGCCATGGAGCCGAACGTGACCGACCAGGCGTGCCCCACCAGTGTCGCGACGGCCGCCGTCACCGGCTCGAACCCCACGGCGAGCATGAGGGGAGCCACGATCGCGACCGGCACTCCGAACCCGGTGATGCCCTGGATAAAAGCCGAAAGGCACCAGGCCAGCAACAAGCACTGCAAAAGCGGCTCGCCGACCAGCCGGGTCATCCTCTGGGATATCGTCTTCACGGCCCCAGACTGCTCGACCACATTGTAGAGGAGCACGGACGTCCATATGATGGTCACGACGAAGAGCGTGAGGCTGAGGCCTTTGGCATTTGCCAGTGATAGACCGAAAGGGCTCCCGCCAAAGACAAAGGCGCCCACGGCCATGGCGGCGATCCACGCCACCGCGCCCGCTTTGGGCGCCGACCACCTGAACCTGAGCAATCCCACGAGCAGGACCGCCAGGGGCAAAGCGGCAAAAGCCCATATGCCGAGCGAGATCCGGTCGAGACCCATCACAAAACCTCCGGCACGTATAGGGTTTGGAATAGTTGTGCGTCTGTTGCTGCAGCAGATCTCACACCTGCCGGAGCCGCCACCGCTGTACACACGCTCAAGAAGTTCCCCCGGGTCGCCTCATCCCGGGCGCTTCGATTGCGCCTGCCTACCGCAACCTCACCGCGGAACGGGCCGGTTCAGGCTCAATACCTGCGAAAGCCCGTTCTGTCTCAGGACCTCCTGCACTTCCTCATCCGTCTTGTGCCTTGACGGCATGTCTTCCCAGACCGCGGCCCTGAGCATCGTGCGGGCGACCAGGATCGAGTCGCCGCGCAGGTGACGGGCGGACACCTTGTCGATCGTGTCCGCCGCGGTGTGCCCCCAGTCCCTTCCGGTCCTGACGGCTTCCATCACCGATAGGTTGCCGCTCGGCACACCTGCCAGGGAAAACGGGTACATATCCGAATGCATCCCGAATGCATTGTCGACTATCATGGGCCACTTCATGTCCCTGGCCACGTCCTTGAAGAACGGGATGAGCTCGGTGAAGTCCTGGAGGGCTATGCCCTTGTCCCCCTCCCTGCCTGCCCCGTCCAGGTTCAACATGAAGTCAAACTGGCCGAGATGGCCGGCATGCTCCTTCACGTACGCCTTCGAACCGTAGAGCCCGATCTCTTCGACCGGGAAGCAGATCAGCCTGACAGTCCGCGCAAGCGCACCTCGGTGCTGCGCGAGCAGCCTCCCTGCCTCAAGCACGACGGCGGCGCCCGATGCATCGTCCAGCGAACCCGTCGCGATGTCATGGCCGTCAAAATGCGCCCCGATCACGATCACGTGGTCCTCGAGCGCCTGGCCCGGGATGTCGCCCACAACGTTGGCAGTGATGGCCTCATGCTGGTCGTTCTTGGTCTGGATGCGCACTCTCACGCGCCCGTTCCGCATTAGCCTCTTGATCTGCTCGCCGGTCTCTTTTGATACCCCCACTCCAGGTATCTCGGCGCCCGGCCGCAGCCCACCCGTCTCTGCAAGAAAACCACCCTGGTCTCGCATCCAGATGAACCCCACCGCTCCATGGTACACTGCTCTTCCATACTTCTCAAGCCTGTGGATGCCCCGCCTGAAGTACACGGGCGACTTCGCGTCCACCAGCACTATCCGGCCCTTGATCCTGTCTTTGTTGGACTCCCACTCTCCGGGCGTGCCGTATCCAAGGTTCACGACCTCTGCCTCAACGTCCGACGTGCCTGTGTACGGTAGGCTTATGGAATCGAGCGCAGCTTTTTGTGGAGAAGTGATCTCCAGGCTGACGGTGCCTCTGGTCCACCCGGCATACTGGAAAGCTTCGGTATGCACATTCTCGAAGCCGTACTCGCGCATCCTGGCCGAGAGGAAATCGATGGCCTTCTTCTCGCTCTCTGTGCCGCCGAACCTGGAGCCAAGGTCTGACATGGCTTCCACGTTGCGGTAAGGCTCATCCGAGAGCCAGCCCTCGCCCAGGATCGCTTTGTCGATCGAACTCAGATCCGGTCTTGACAAGATCACACCTCCTCGGGAGACGGCACTGTCTTCCATAGGTTAACATAATCGACGAGGAAACTCACGCGCTCTTCGAACCGCTTGCGCCCGAGTTCCGCGTTTGCGTTCTGCGGGGGTGCGTAGCCGTAGACTCCGGACGAAGTTAGCTTGTGGGTATCGTTTATGTACGACATGACCACCTGCAGGGCCATGGCGACATCATCGCGGTCCGGGCAGGCAAGATCGTCGGCGCCGGGCACAAGCTTCGTGGTGGGCTTCCAGTCCCTGACTCGCTCCATCTCCACCATCTCCGGGAACAACGCCAGCGCCAGGCTTGTCTCGCCGGTGCCGCTGTGCATGTCAAGATACTTGATCGCGTTCTGGGCGGCCGCTTTCGGATCCGCCACGACGGCCGCAGGCGACACTATACAGGCTCCTGTCTTCCGCTTTCCTATCCTGATTGCGTACGCCATTATCTGGGCGTTGCCACCGTGTGAGTTCACCACAAGGATCTTCTTCACGCCGTGCGCCCTGAGGCTCTGGAACGTGTCGAGCAGTATGTTCGTGAGCGTTTCATCGCTGAAGGTGATCGTGCCTTTGAACGCCATGTGATGAGGAGAATAGCCCGGCAGGCAGACCTGCACCACGAACGAGTTTGTCCGCTTCGCCACTTCCGTGCAGGTGGCCAGCGCCGCGAGGCTGTCGGTGCCCAGTGGAAGATGCGGGCCGTGCTGTTCGATGGACCCGATGGGGACGAGAGCTATTGGGTCTGGGTTCTCCTTAAGGTACTCCTCAAACGCACTCCGAGTGACCTCGTGAAGCAGAACGCTTTTCATGCTATGCTCCCCTTTCGTGCCAGTACTGGCGTTAGTACTCGATTCCCTTGCGCGCGCCGGCGCCCTTCTTGAAGTGGTGCTTGATCTCCCGGACCTCGCTCACCATGTCGGCCAGTTCGATCATCTGCGCTGGAGCGTACCGTCCGGTCACGACGACGTCCACCCACGGCGCCCTCGAACGCAACAGGTGGAGCACGTCGTCTACGCCGACCAGCTCGAAGTCTATGGCCACGTTGAGTTCGTCGAGGATCACCAGATCGTAGGTCCCGTCCAGAGCCCGCCGCGCAGCCTCCAGCCCGGCCCTGGCCGCCTCAATATCCTCAGGCGCAGGACTTCCCTTCTTGACGAAGGTGTCTCGCCCCACCTGCTCGATCTCGAACCCCGGGACGTGGCCGGATATGGCGAGAGTCTCCCCGTAAACATTGCCCGGTCCCTTCATGAACTGAAGCATTTTGACTCTCAAGCCGTGGCCGGTTGCCCTGAGGCCCAGCCCCACCGCGGCAGTGGTCTTTCCCTTCCCGTCACCGGTATAGACCAGCACCAATCCCTTTGCCGTCACATCGCGCCCCTACTTCCTCAAGACTCGCCCTGGCAGCCTTTGGCTCTGCACGCCTTCTTCGACCACCGGCACACCGTTGACGATTACCCAGTCGATGCCGACGGGGAAAACGTGCGGGTTCTCGAACGTGGCTCTGTCACCGACTGTGTCTGGGTCGAAGATGACCAGGTCCGCCATCTTACCGGCAGCCACGAGCCCGCGGTCTTCCAGGCCGATGATCTCCGCAGGCAGCGATGTCATCTTCCGCACGGCCTCTTCGAGCGAGATGTGCTTCTCGTCTCTAGAGTACTTCCCCAGGACTCGCGGCCAGGTGCCGTATGCGCGCGGGTGAGGCTTTCCCCGCGAGACCACCCCGGTGGGCGCCAGGGCGCTCGCGTCGGAGCCTATCGCCGCGAACGGGTATCTGATCACGGTGGCCACGTCCTGCTCGCACATCGAAAACAGCACCATCCCGATGGCGCCGTTCTCCTCGAGCAGCAGTTCCATCACCGTATCCCGTGGATCGGCGTCTCCCCGGGCCGCGGCGATGCCGGCGACGTTCTTCCCGACAATCTCCTGGTTCTTCTCCGACTGCACCGACGTGATGTAGATGTTCTCGTAGCCGGCCTGCGTGAGCTGCTCCCAGCCGGGGCAGCCGGTCTCCATCTGCTCCTTTATCTTGGCCCGCGTGGCTTTATCTCTCAGCCTAACCAGGAGCTTCTCCATGCCGCCGTCATGGGCCCAGCTGGGGATGAGGCTCCCCAGCCCGGTGCTCCCGGCGGTGTACGGGTAGACATCGCAGTAGATGCGGCCCACATTCTTCCTGTACTCATCCATCATCCGGGTAGTCGTGTTGACGAGGCCCCAGTTGCGCTTGCCGGCCGCCTTGTGGTGGGATATGAGGACGGGCGCGCCGGAGGCTCTGCCGATCTCCATGGCTTCGTTGACCGACTCCACCAGATGCTCCTGCTCGCTCCTCAGGTGGGTCGCGTACAGGCCGCCATGTCTGGCCGCCGCTTTCGCCATCTCGATGATCTCGGGTGTCTCGGAGAACGACCCCGGCGGGTAGATGAGACCCGTGGACACCCCGAACGCTCCCTGCTCCATGCATTCCTCTACCACCGCGGCCATCCGCTTCAGCTCGCATGAATCAGGCGCTCGGTTTGCGTGCCCGATGACCCCGGCTCTTATCGTGCCGTGCCCGCAGAGGGGCGCGGTGTTTATTGCGAGGCCGGTCTTCTCCAGGCGCCGGCAGAACTCACCGTAGCTCTGCCAGTCCACATCTATGCCGTACTGCGCGCTCAGACGCTGCGCTGCCGTCCTGGCATCACCGTAGAGGGGAGCCGCCTGGTGACCGCACTGCCCGGTGAGCTCCGTGGTCACCCCCTGTCTCACCTTCGATTCCGCCTTCGGGTTCACAAGGTAGATCGCGTCCGAATGCGAGTGGGGGTCGATGAACCCCGGGCTGACAACGCGCCCGCGGGCGTCGATGACCTTTGCTGCTCCCGCGGCGCCAAGGTCCCCCACATCCGCAATCCTGTCCCCAACGATCGCAACGTCTGCCGCCCGTCGTGCCTTGCCGGAACCGTCGATGACGCCACCGTTTTTGATCAGCATGTCGAACACCGGCATCCCCTCCAGCTGAGTTTCTGGCAATCTTCGCACCATGACCGTGGTGCTTTCTTCTTGCATGCGGGCAGGCATTCCTTCCCAAAGAAGAGGCTGTCCCACAAGCGGCGGGACAGCCTGTCTGATCTGGTACGGAACCGGATGAGGCGCTTGCCTCAGCCTTTCTTGCCAGAAATCGCCTGAGCCTTGCTCCTAGCGCATGTCCACTGTCGCGGTGAGAGTCCTCTGGTCCCACGAAATCCCGGCCGACAGCAGCGTGGACGCCAGGAACCTGAGCGGCACATACGTGCGGTCATGCAGTATCATGGCTGGCGCAGGAATGACCCGCGTCGTGCCATTGACGAGCACCACGTCCGACCCGATGACCATCTTCACGGTGGTGGCGCCTCTCGAAATCGTTACGCTTCGCTCCACCGGATCCCACGAAACCTGTGAGCCGCATTCCTCAGCAAACATCCGTACCGGGCACAATGTGCTGCCGCCCATGATGACGGGACCTGCGGTAGAGAAGGGTATTCTCTTCTGGCCGAGTGCCACCGTGACTCCTGAAAGCGCCTGCATGACACCCGAAGTGCCCGGGACGTAGACGATTCCGGCGTGCGTCACGAGAGTCGCTGAAGGCACATGTCCGAGGTCATACCGCGACACAGGGAGACCATCGGGCGTCACGCGGACCAGGTAGTGCGGGGTCTTGACTTCGAAAGAGCATGGGGCGGCGGCGCCCCACGGCCCCACGAAAGGAGTCCCGACTGACGGGTAGAACTGCCGCTTCGTCCGCCCGATGGTGAGCGTGACGGGCGGCAGGCCGTAGGTCCATGCGCATTCACCGGAGTTCTTGCCGAGGCAGACAAGGGAGCCCAGGTTTCCGGCGTATACCCGGTCACCGTCGACCGCCGGGCTCGACCAGTAGTTGTTCGAGGGCGACTGGTGTCTCCACCTGATCTCGCCGGACTGGAGTTCGAGCCTGTGGATGCCCCCCGTTCGCGGCCCGACGGCTGAGGCGTATAGCGCCTGGCCATCGAAAACCAGGCCCGAAACCCATCCGGGGAGTGTCTGGCTCCACCTCCGGACGCCGGTGCGCGCGTCCAGCGAGACGACGCTGCCGGATAGTCCACCGTAGACGATGTGGTCTCCCGCCAGCACGAGAGGGGCGCGCAGAAACTCTCCGCCCGTGCTGTGGCGCCACACCTCCGCGCCGTTGGCGCAGGAGAGCGCCAGCACCCGACCGTCATAGCAGGTCACGGCCACGTGGCCGCCATAGGTCACGGGAGATCCTGTCACCCACCCGGCGGCGTCCGCCCGCCAGACGAGACCGCCCGAACCGGCCGACAGCGCGTAGATCTGGCCCGAGACCGTCCCGAAGTAGACCACTTGCCCTTCGACGGCCGGCATCATGCGTATGGGGCTCTTCGGGTCGGTGGCGAAGGCCCACCTCGACTCGCCTGTCGAGGCGTCCAGGGCATAAAGCGTGCCGGCATCGTCCCCGAAGAACAGCAAGGACCCGTCGGTGACGGGTTCAGTGAGAGGCATCGAACCGGCGGAGAACTCCCACCGCCGGTACATGTCGACCGGGACCGGGACTTCATGGACGCCGTTCCTCCAGAACACGGTGCCTGACGCGCTCGACCGAGGCGCGTAGCTGAGGGCGAGGCAGATCAGTGGCACGAGGACAAAGAATCGCATGCGACGAGTAAACCGTACATATGCTGTCCGCCTGGGCATTCCCGACCGCAACGGCATGGGACTCACCCTTGTGTGGCCCTGTTCTCAGGCGCTTTTCGCCTGGAGGGCGAGAATGGGGACGACTCCTCCAAGATGTCTATCCGCTTCGAGCAGATCCACAGTAGCGCCGCCATCAGCGGCACCACAAGAACGGCCAGCGTCATGTTGCTGGACATAAGGAAATTGAAGGCACCATGCAGAGCTGCGGGCACAAACAGCGCCCGAGTAAGGTTCTCATGTCTGGCCCGGCCTGTCTGGAACTTGGCCCTGGCCAGGAAGTAACCCATCACGACACCGAAAAAAGCATGGGCCGGGACAGGCAGAAGCGCCCTCACGTAACCCGCTTCAAGGCCGCTGCCCAGCACGTATAGCATGTTCTCCACGGCGGCGAAACCGAGCGCGAGGGACGAGGAATAGACAATACCATCGATTTCCTCGTTGAAGTGGCGGCTCCTGTAGAAAACCAGAAGGGCGCCACCGAATTTCACCAGTTCCTCAGAAAGACCCGACGTGATGAACGACTTCACGGTCAAAGACGGCGGCAACAGCAGCGAAAGCAGCGCTTCCAGTCCGGCCGCCACAATGACCAGGAGCCCTCCGGCCAGGGAGACCTTCGCCACCAAGACTCGGGGCTCCGGCTCGTAGGCATCCTTAAGGTATATCCACACCAACAGCGCCGCGACGGGCGCGAAAGCCACGAAAACAATCAGGGCCAATTCACACCCTCCAAAGGATGCGTCCCCATGATTTTAGCGCGCTTATGCATTTTTACGCAATATCCGCGGGCAGAATACAGCCGTTCCGGACCGGGGAGGGGAACGGCATGGTGGCATACGCGGTCGGCATAGCGCTCCTGCTCTTTTCGTGGTTTCTGCTCGTAAGGAGCATCGTTACCGGCAGCAAGGCGCTCGTGGTGCTGAGCGTCGCGCTGATCGCCATGAACAACTACAGCATCGGCAGGTGGAAAGAGCGCATCAAGGGGCCGGGCAGACTCCAGTAGCCCCATCCGGCCTCCACCTCACAAGCGCACGTTGGAGCAGGCATTACCGCCATTGAATAGGATGGAACATGTGGCGGGAGGTGTGGGCTGTGAGGTCAAGGCTGCTGGCGTCCCCTGGCGCTACCATCCAGATAGATGTGTCCTCTCGAACGCTGTCCTTTCTTTCGGGTGGCTCTGTGCAGTACTCGTTTCCATGTGGAGTGGGCAAATTCACCACCCCGACGCCGGTGGGAGCATGGGCCATCAGGAACAAGATCGTAAACCCCAGCTGGCAGGTGCTCGGAAGCCGGTGGATGGGCCTCACTGTGCCGTGGGGCAACTACGGCATCCATGGCACCAGCGCCCCGTGGTCCATCGGCAGGTATGTCTCCAACGGCTGTATCAGGCTTCTGAACCAGAACGTGGAGCTGATCTTCCCCCTCGTGTCGATAGGGACACCGGTACATATCATGGGCAGGTATCCCGGCACCGCTCAGCCGGGCACGCCGGGTAGCCCGCCCGGCGCGACACCATCAGGACCCGGACTTCCACCAGGCGGCTCGCCGTCTGCGCCGGCGGGCGGCACCGTGTTGCGACGGGGTTCTGTCGGCGCCGACGTGATGCGGTTGCAACAGCGCCTCGCACAGCTGGGATTTGACCCAGGCCGCCCTGACGGGCTGTTCGGCTCGCGTACGGAACAGGCAGTCATGGCTTTCCAGGCATCTCGGAAAGTCAGGCCAGACGGCGTGGTCGGGTCCGAGACCCGTGCGCTCCTGGGGATCTGATCAGACAGGTATGTTGAAGATCCGGTTGTACTCGTCGAGTGTCAGGAACACTTCTCGCGGCTTGGAGCCTCCGTAGGGCCCGATATACCCGCGCTGCTCCATCACGTCTATGAGCCTGGCGGCACGAGTGTAGCCTATCGGCAGCCTGCGCTGGAGCAGCGACACAGAAGCCTGGCCGGCCTCGACGATGATCCTTGTGGCCTGCGGGAACAGTTCGTCCTCGGTGTCCCGGCGGTCCCCGGTCTCCTCGACCTCTGCCTTCAGTATCGCTTCCTCGTACGTCGGCTTGGCCTGCGCCGAGACGAACTTCACGATTTCCTCGATTTCTTCGTCCGAGATGTACGCACCCTGCGCCCTGATGGGTTTCGACGCCCCGACCGGGAAGAAGAGCATGTCCCCTCGGCCCAGCAGCTTCTCCGCCCCGGCTGAGTCGAGGATTGTGCGGGAATCGACCTGGCTCGACACCGCAAATGCGATGCGAGACTGGATGTTGGCCTTGATGGTGCCCGTGATCACGTCGACAGACGGCCGTTGTGTCGCGACGACAAGGTGGATGCCCGCGGCGCGTGCCATCTGAGCCAGCCGGAAGATGGCGTCCTCGACGTCGACCGGAGCCACCACCATCAGGTCGGCAAGCTCGTCTATCACGACCACGATGTAGGGCAGGGCCATGTAACCCGGCTTACCCAGGGCGATAGCCACATGATCGTTGAACTTCACGATGTCTCTCACGCCCGCGGTCGCGAAAGCTTCGTACCTGCGCGTCATCTCTTTTATGACCCATCCCAGCGCCTTCGCCGCTTTGTTCGGATCAGTCACGACCGGAGAGATGAGGTGCGGGATGCCGTTGTAAATCGAGAGCTCCACGACCTTCGGGTCTATCATGATGAACTTCAGCTGGTCGGGCCGCGCCCGGTACAGCAGGCCGGCGATGATGGCGTTTATGCAGACGCTCTTGCCGGAGCCTGTCGCCCCTGCTATCAGCAGGTGCACCATCGTCTCCAGGCTGCCCACGACAGGCCTGCCCGCGATATCCTTCCCAAGAGCCACGCCGAGCACGGAGGGCACAGACCGGAACTCGGGAGTCTCGAGCACCTCCCGGAGCATGACCATCGATATCTCGCGGTTCGGCACCTCAATGCCTACGGCGGACTTCCCTGGTATGGGCGCCTCAATCCTCACGTCACCGGAGGCCATCGCCAGCGCGATGTCGTTCGCCAGCTTAACAATGCTCGCGACTTTCACGCCCGGCGCAGGCTGCACTTCGTAGCGCGTGACCGTGGGGCCACGTCGGAAATCGACGACCTTCGCCCGCACATCGAAGCTCTCCAGCGTGTCCTCGAGGAGTTTCGCCTTTTCCGCGACGTCGCGGTCAGACTTGGGCGGTTTCACTTTGGAGCCCCTGTCGAGCAGCGACAGCGGAGGCAGCTGGAAGATGCCCGAAGAGTCAAAGGACATCTGTACATACGGGCGCCCAGGCTCGGGCGTGGGCTCAGCCGCCGGCGTTCCTGCCTGCGCGGCCTTTGGCTCTCGCCTGCGTGCGGGCCTTTCCACCGGTCGGCCTTCGTCGGCCGAGAGCTCCTCCTCCGTCTCGCTTTCGGACTCAGGGTAGACGAAGTCCAGGATGGACCTTCCCAGCGCGCTGAGCCAGCCCCTGACCGTCTGGATGATCTTCCTGGCGCCGCGGAACAGCGTGACATCGGTCAGCATGAGCACACCCGCCAGCCCGAACAGGCCCACGATGACCGCGCGGCCGGGGACCCCGACGATCCGGCCGAGGCCGATGGCGAGAAGAGCGCCGGCTATACCCCCGCCGTATCCCCTCAGCGCGTTTTCCCAGCTCGATCCGGGCATCGTGCCGTGGGCGAGCGTCACCATGACGAGCGCGACCAGGAATGCGCCGAAAAACCGCTGGCCGGTCTTGAGCGGCGCGCGGCGGTACACGAAATAGACGCCTAGGGATAAAAGCCCGGCGCCGATCAGAAACCACATGTCGCCGAACAACAGCCGCGCCAGCTTCAGCAGCAGTTCTCCCGCTATTCCCCCGTTCTGTCCGAACCCGAGGGCGAGCAGCGCGGCCAGCGCCACGAGGAACAGACCCAAGAGTTCGTACTTGAGCGCACTCAATGCCATGCCTCCCGCTACGTAGTCGACGGCCTGGGCATACTGGTTTTCTTCAGGTCTCGAGTGGACTCCTGTCTTTGCGACGAACCTTACCGGACTTGCAGCCTCAGGTGGTAGGCCAGAGCAGACGCCCCCAGGAGCCAGCAGTACACCGCGAAGTACCTGAGCCTGCCGGCTCTCACGACACCGACCACAAGCCTTATGGCCACGAGGCCTGTGAGGAACGCGGCGGCCGCCCCGGCTCCGAGACTCAGCCACTCCGGCCTTGCACCCGACTTGAGCAACCTTGCCACATCGAGGGCGACGGCGCCTCCGACGGCCGGGATGGAAAGCAGAAAGGAGAAACGCGTTGCGAGCGCACGGTCGAACCGTCTGCCAAGGCCCGCGGATATCGTCAGGCCGGACCTGGACAGGCCCGGCACGAGGGATGCGGCCTGAAAGACACCCACCATGAGCGCGTCGCCAATCTTGAGATCTCGCTCCTTGCGCCTGCCCTTCCCCGCGCCCTCCGCCACCCAGAGCACGAGTCCGGTGAGCAGCAATGCCACGGCGGTGACCATAACGGAGCTGAACGCCTGCTCTATCTTTGACTCAAACGCGAGCGCGGCGATGACGGCCGGGATGGTCCCCACCACCACAAGCAGGGCAAGCCTTGAGTCAGGATTCCTCCACACGCCCTTCCGCTTCGGTGAAAGGCGCAAGAGCTCGGAGAAGAAAGCGCCGGCGATACGGGTGATATCCCGGAAGTAGAACATGAGGACTGCCAGGAGGGTGCCGAAGTGCACCATCACCTCGAACGTGATACCAGGGATCTTGATGCCGAGAAGGGCCTGGGCAAGCACGAGATGCCCGGAACTTGATACTGGGAGGAATTCCGCAAGCCCCTGGACAGCCCCGAGCAGCACTGCCTGCAATATGCTCATGAACTCACCCCCTGCCTCTAAGATTATACCAAAAGCTGGTATGCCGCTCTGGACGGAAAACTGAAAGGAGAGCCGGATGGCTCTCCAGATCGCCAGAGACCAGAACACGAGCGTTTTCTATTCCTTGTACATGACTGCTCCGGGGCACAGGCGTGGGTCCAGGTAGTCCTGAGGATCTGTGGACAGGAGGCGCACGACCTCCATCTGCCCGGCGGGGCCCACTCTCGAGACCACCCGGCGCCCGAGGTAGGTCATCTCGAAAAGGGCGCCCTGGACGGCCTGCCTGTCCTCCAGCACGAGCTCGAGCGGCATGACGGTGTAAAGCACCTAACGTCGCCTCCTCTCGCTCCGCGGGCCTTCGTCGCGCCGCATCAGACAGGCTTCCTCATCCTCAGCCTGCGATGGGTCGTCAGGCGGGACCTCAGGCTCTGCCGGCTCCTCCGTATATTCGTCGCCACTTTCCGGTGGGATCTCCACGGGCTCGGGAGCGGGCGCCTCGCACGGGATTGCGTCGGGCTCGATGAGCGGGGCAGACATCTTGCCGAGAGAGGCGACCTTCTTCCTGCCCCTGCGTTTGGCCTTCCTGCCTTCCTCGGCCAGCTGGCCGAGCTTGAAAAGCGCCTCACCGAGCCCGCCGACCTTCTCAATGATGCCTTCTTTGACGGCGTCCTTGCCCACAAGCACAGTCCCTATGTCCCGTGCCAGCTCACCCTGCCTGAACATCAGCTCCCTGTACCGTGCGACGGTGATGTTCGAGTGCCCGCAGACGAACTTGACGACCCGGTCCTGCATCTTGTCCAGGTACTCGTAAGTCTGCGGGACGCCTATGACAAGGCCTGACAGGCGTATGGGGTGTATCGTCATGGTTGCGGTAGGGGTGATGAAGGAGAAGTCGGTCGCGACGGCGACCGGCACGCCGATGCTGTGGCCCCCACCCAGGACGAGTGAGACCGTGGGCTTCGAAAGGCTGGCGACCATTTCCGCGATCGCAAGGCCGGCCTCAACGTCGCCGCCGACAGTATTGAGGATGACCAGGAGCCCGCTGATCTCCGGGTTCTGCTCTACCGCAACGAGCTGAGGTATCACGTGCTCGTACTTCGTCGTCTTGTTCTGCGACGGAAGCGTTAGGTGACCCTCTATCTGGCCGATGATCGGCAGTACATGCACGCTGCTGTTGGACTTCGGAACCTCGGTAGTCCCCAGGGCCTCCACTGTCTCGACGTCGGCTGGGGTCCTCTTCCTCCTCCTGTTGTCACCCGCGGTGCGGTGGGGGGCGGGCTCAGCCGCGGGATGCCCCGGCTCGCGCACAGGAAAGTGCGGCTCGCCTGGCAAGACAGGCTGGTTCGGAGGTATTTCCAAAGCATTCACCTGCCTTGTTGTGTGAGAACAAGGCTAGTATTTGCTTAGCGAGTGCGCCGGATTCTGCTATATCTCCTGGACGAAAGGCATTACCACGGGTTTACGCCGTATTTTCTCGTGGATATGGCGGCTCACGGTTTCTCTGATCTGCGACTTTATCCCGGCCCAGTCGTTGATGTTCTTCGACCGGCACCGGTCCAGCGCAGAAAGCGTCTTCTGCTTGACCTCTTCCATGAGTTCATCAGCCTCTTTCACGAACACGAAGCCCCTCGACATGACCTCAGGCCCCGCCACCAGATCACCGGTTTCCTTGTCCACCGCGATGACCACGACGAGCATCCCGTCCTGCGCGATCTGCCTGCGGTCCCGGAGGACAGTGTTGCCGACATCGCCGACGCTTGTGCCGTCGACAAGCACGTACCCGCTGGGCACTGTCTCTCTTGTCACGCCCTTCTTCCCGAACCTGAACGCCGTCCCGTTCTCGCCGACGAGTATGTTGTCCGTCGAGAGCCCGAGGTCACCGGCCAGTTTGGCGTGGTGGACAAGGTGTCTGAACTCACCGTGTATGGGCATGAAGTACTTCGGGCGCACCAGGTTGTACATCAGTTTCAGCTCTTCGATGCTGCCGTGGCCCGACACGTGGACCCCAGACTCCGGACCGTATACGACCGTGGCGCCCCTGCGGAAGAGGTTGTCGATGGTCCTGTGCACCAGTTTCTCGTTGCCCGGCACTGGAGTCGCGGCGAGTATCACAGTGTCCCCCTGGCGGATCTCGACCCGCCGGTGCTCGTTCACCGAGATCCGTGTGAGCGCCGACATGGGCTCGCCCTGGCTCCCGGTCGTCATGATCACAGCTTTGTTGTCCGGCAGGCGGTTCAGGTGGTCCAGCGTGGTGAGAGTGCCCTCGGGAACATTGAGGTAGCCGTAGTCCATCGCCACACTCACCGTGTTCTCGAGGCTGCGCCCGACAAAAGTGCACTTGCGGCCGTGGTTCTTGGCGGCGTCAAGCACTTGCTGGATGCGGTGCAGGTGAGACGCGAAGCTCGCGACCAGAAGGCGACCCTTCGCCGACGCGAATATCTTATCGAACTCTGCCCCGACCACCCGTTCCGATGGCGTGACCCCTGGCCTTTCCGCATTGGTGCTGTCCGACATCAGGAGCAGTGTGCCCGCGTCACCGAACTCGGCGAGCTTGTGGAAGTCGGCCACCTCACCGTCCACCGGTGTCTGGTCGAACTTGAAGTCACCTGTGTGGACGATCAGGCCGTCCGGTGTCTTGATCCCGAGGCCCGCGCTGTCGGGGATGCTGTGGTTTACCCGGAAGAACTCGATCTCGAAAGGCCCGACCTTGGCTTGGCCTCTGACCGGGACGATCCTCGCATCCATCTCTATGTGCTCGAACTCGAGCAGCTTGTCCTCCACGAGCCCAAGTGTCAGCCTGGTCCCGTACACGGGCACATCCAGGTCTTTGAGGATGAACGGGAGGGCGCCTATGTGGTCTTCGTGGCCGTGGGTGAGCGCGATCGCCCTCACCCTGTCCTTGTTCTCCTGCAGGTAGGTGGTGTCGGGTATGACGACGTCGACGCCGAGCATGTCTTCGTTCGGGAAGGCGAGCCCTGCGTCGACGACGATGATGTCATCGCCATACTCGATCAGTGTCATGTTCTTGCCGATCTCGCCGAGGCCGCCGAGGGGTATGACGGATAGACCTCTACCATTGCGTGCCATGTTTACTTACTATCTCTCCTAACTTATGGTGCCCGGGCCGGAGACCGGCCCGGCATTTTACCTGATAATTATACCCGTAGGGCCTGGTCCGCTGCAAACGCCCTACTCGGTGGCCCCTTCTGAGTCCTGGACTCCTGTTCGTTCTATGCCAGCAGACCCAGCGCTTGCATCGCCTGTGTCAGGATGGAGGACTCCTCAGCGGTCATGGCCGAGAGGGGTGGCCTGGTGGGTCCGACATCCATACCCAAAAGACGGAGCGCGACTTTGACCGGTATCGGGTTCGCCGTTATGAACAGCGCCTTGAAGAGCGGGAACAGGTCCCTGTGAGCCGTCGCGGCGCCGGCTGTGTCGCCGGCCACATAGAGTTCCAGCATGCGCTTTATCTGGAGGCCGGCGACGTGCGAAGCGACGCTCACGATGCCGTACCCGCCCAGCGACATTATCGGGAGCGTCATGCTGTCGTCTCCACTGTATACGCGGAAGCCCTCCGGGACCCTCCTGAGCACCTCTGTAACCTGGTCTGTGCTGCCGCTTGCTTCTTTGACGGCCACGATATTGGGCACGGCGGCAAGCCTCTCCACCGTCTTGGGCAGCATGTTGGCCCCGGTGCGCGATGGAACGTTATACAGCAGCACCGGAAGGGCCGTCTCTCCGGCGATCCTCGTGAAATGGTCGATCATCCCCGCCTGCGGCGGCTTGTTGTAGTACGGAGTGACGAGCATTATGCCGTGGGCGCCCGCTCTCTCGGCCTCCCTGGTCAGCTCGATGCTGTCGCTGGTCGAGTATGTGCCGGTGCCGGCTATGACTGTCGAACTGTCGCCGACGGCCTGCAGCACGGTCTCAAGCAGCCTCACCCTCTCGGCAGGCTGTAGCGTCGGGGATTCTCCGGTGGTGCCGGTGACCAGGACTGCATCGCTTCCCGTCGATACGAGCATGCGGGCAAGCTTTTCGGCGCGAACGTAGTCAACGTTGAGATCACGGTCGAAGGGTGTGACCATGGCGGTGATGAGCCTTCCCCATGGCACGGGTCTCATGACTGATTCCCCCTTTGCTGAGATGCCTCATCAAGGCCAAACCTGCTGTGCAGCGCCTGAGCGGCTTTATGGAGGTTGTCGTGGCTGATAAGGCAGGATATCGTAACATGCGAGTCTGACGTCTGCAGGATGCCGACACCGGCGTCGTGCAAGGCCTCCGCGACGTTCGCCATCACGCCCGGCACACCGCGCATCCCGGACCCCACGATGGACACCTTGGCACAGTGCCGTTTCAAGTCGACACCCAGGCCAAGGCTCTTCAGTATGCGGTTGGTCCGGTCTGACACGTCTTCCTTGATGACAAACGAGCAGTCGCTCTGGCTGACCGAAATCATGTCGATGCTGACTCCACCTTCCGCGAGCTTGCGGAAGACAGACGTTATCGGGGGTGCCGCGCCGGTCCCGTTCAACAGAGAGACCAGGCACAAGTCGGTGACATGCGTGATCCCTGTGACGACCTGGTAGTGTCTGGACTCCGGCCAGGCGAGAGCCCCCTGGGTCCTTGAAACCAGCGTCCCGGGGGCGTCATCGAACGTGGAACGTATCCTCAAAGGCACGTTGTGCCTCATGGCAATTTCCACCGCCCTGGGGTGTATGACTTTAGCCCCCTCATGGGCCATCTGGGAGATCTCGTCGTAGCTCATCCTGTCTATCGTCCTGGCGTGCGGCACGACTCGTGGGTCCGCGGTCTTGATGCCGTCCACGTCTGTGAAGATCTCGACGCTCAAGGCCCCCAGAGACGCTCCCAGGGCCACGGCGGTTATGTCGCTGCCGCCCCGTCCGAGGGTCGTGGTCTCTCCGGTTTCGGTGGTCCCCTGGAACCCGGCGACAACAGGCGTCCTGTGCCGGTCCAGCTCCTCCATGATCCTCTTGGGGTCCACGCGGATTATCCGCGAGTTGCCGAAGGCGCCGTCTGTGAAGATGCCTGCCTGGGCGCCTGTCATCGCCACCGAGTCAATGCCCGAGGCTCTGAGGGTTCCCGAGACGACGACTGTCGAAATGATCTCGCCGCATGACATGAGCAGGTCAAGTTCGCGCGGGTCCGGCTCCGGGTGGGCTTTCCTGGCGAGTTCGATCAGGGTATCCGTCGCGTAGGGCTCCCCTCCCCGGCCCATGGCTGAGACCACGATCACCACCAGGAGCCCTTCCGACATCGCGTGTTTCACTCTTGCGACGAGCCTCTGCCGCGCATCCTCTGTCGCCACCGACGTGCCTCCGAATTTCTGCACGACAACCTTCATGCGATTCCACCAAGCAGGCCGAGTTTTCCAAGAGCTTCTGCGATCTGCACCGCGTTTGTGGCCGCGCCCTTCCGCAGGTTATCAGCCACTATCCATAGCCAGAAGGCGTTTTTGCCGGAGACATCGCGTCTGATGCGCCCCACCAGCACATGGTCGCTGCCGGCCGAATCCAGCGGCACAGGATAATCCGCCTCGTCTCTGACAACCTTGATCGAAGGCGACGCTGAAAGGACGTCCGCGATTTCCTCCGGCGACGCCGGCCTCTCGGTCTCCACGAGCACAGCTTCACAGTGGCCCACAAGAACGGGTACTCTCACGCATGTGGCGCTGATCCCCAGGTCCGGCCTGTCCAGTATCTTGCGTGTTTCATTGACCATTTTCCACTCTTCGCTGGTATAGCCGCCAGAAAACTCGTCGATCTGAGGGATGACGTTGAAAGCTATCTGCCGTGGGTAGACTTCCGGTCTGGCGCGCTTCCCGTCCAGGATGTCGCGTGATTGTGCTATAAGCTCATCGACGGCGTCCCTTCCCGTGCCGGAAACCGACTGGTAGGTGGCCGCCAGCACTCGACGGAGTCCAAACGCGACGTCGAGAGGCTTGAGCGCCACGACCAGCTGGATGGTGGAGCAGTTGGGGGAGCACACAATGCCCTTGTGCGCGCCGAGATGGTGGCTGTTCACTTCTGGGACAACAAGTGGCACATCTGCGTCCATTCTGAAAGCACTCGACTTATCGATGACCACTGCGCCCTGCCGTACGGCCAGGGGAGCGTAGTGCCTGGAGGCCCCTGCTGACGCGGCGAAGAAACAGAGGTCAAGGCCCGAGAACGACTCGTCGCTCACTTCCTCCACAGTCACCTTCCGCCCACCGGCGAGCATTTCGGTTCCGGCGGATCTTGACGTGGCAAGAAGACGGATTTCAGCGAGCGGAAAGTGTCTCTCAGCAAGTATGTCTATGACTCTCTGCCCGACCAGGCCCGTGGCGCCAAGTATCGCAACTCGTGTGGGTTTCATCCTGTGACCCCCGTATTCCATCGTCGGCATGTCCGGAAAGGATGGCGCCGGTTCTCCAAAATGCGCATGCTGGAACCGGTATCGTAGCTGGTTCTTACGGCGTTATTTTGCCCGAACGTCTCAATGCCGCGCAACCGGGTCCGGCTTACCCGCCGGGCCTTTTGTCCCAAATCTGGTCCGACCAGCACTCTAGCCTATAATATGATGAGCGGCGGCACACGGTGAGGAACCAGGAAAGACAAGGAGGCGGCGATATGCCGCCTCCTCTTTTGGCGAGTGTTCTGCAGGACTACTCTGTCTCGTGGCTCTCGACGTCGAAAGCGCCGTTCTTCTTGAGAATGTCCTCTGCCTGGGAAGCTTTGTCGTCGCCGGTCTTGATCACGGCGAGGACATTCCCTTCCTTGAGCTTGCCCTCATAATACTTGCCGCGTTCCTCGGGAATGCCCCAATCGATGAGCCCACCGGCCACACCGCCGGTCGCCGCGCCCGAAAGGGTGGCGGCTATCGGCCCGGCAGCTACGATGGGTCCAATGCCCGGTATCGCGAGGGCACCTGCGCTGGCAAGCAGGCCTGCGGCGCCGCCGATGGTCGCGCCTGTGGTAGCGCCCTGGTTGACCATGCCTCTGCCGGTATCGCCCTTGCCGCCATCACCCTTGGCCACAAGGTTGATCTCACTATCGCGGAAACCGCGTTCGCGTATTTCCTTGCAGGCTTCCTCTGCTTTGTCTCTGGACTTGAAAACGCCGAGTACTGTCTTTCCCATCGAGTTGTCATGCCTCCTCGTTTGATATTGCGCTACATAGTATCCTCGTGCGCAAGAAGGCTTATTCGATGGGCAAACCGTGCAGTCTCTACCTTCGTCTTGCGAAATAAGGCTGGATGATCGCTATCAGCAGAGCCAGCAGAGCGATGGGACCGATCTGGACTCCCAACACGGAGACTTTGTCCGGCAGGCTGAGTTGCAGGAAGCTCATCAGAGCGGTGATGGCGATGTAGATCCCGCCCGCCAGGCCGCCGAGCTCCATGATGGCGCGGCTCGCCGGCGACGGCGTCTGCGGCACATCCTCGCCTGTACGCTCTTCATACACCTTGACCCGGTTTCTCACTCGCCGGCGCACCGAGAGAGCCGAAAACCCAAGGAGAACGACGCCCAAGAAAAATGACATTTGCGCGACCCCCCATATCCCAGAAGTCAGTGACTAGATATGTGGAAATGCGCGCGAATATGAGCTTTCTCCGCCGGCCTGGGACAGCGTTCTGGCATGCGGGCCTTTGTTCTCGCCGGCCTCAGCTCTTGTAGCCCTGGCGTTCGGACTCGCCGTGTTGCCGTCGGAAGTTCTCCCTGTTCTTGGCGCAATACGCGGAAAAGAGGTCGGAAGCGGTGAACCCCATCCTGAGACAGGCCGCTGTGAAGAAGTGAAGGATGTCCGCCATCTCGTCAAGCACTTTCTCCCGCGAGATCTCTCTTGGGTCTTTCCACCACTTGTAATTGACCTCTGATAACACCTCACAGGCTTCAACCATCATAGCGGTCATTTCCCGCTGTACCCATAGCCCACGATCTGCGAAATCGAGGCCCCGGCACCTGGCGAGCTCATCGTCAAAAAGCGCCTGCAGCCTGAAAATCGTTTCGAGCTTGTCCTGCCCGGCAGCGCCTGCAACGGGAGCGGCAGCGCCCGGGACCTCGAAAGAACGCTCGCGCTCCACTAGAAAGCCACCCCCAAAGCGGTCCTGATCTCGCCTGCATCTGGACCGATCGCGGCGGTCGATACCCTACCCGGCGCCCAGACCTCACATGCCAGGCTCCTCACGTCCTCCGCTCTGACCGCCGCCAGTCTCGACAGCACCTCCGGCAGGCCGACCACCCGCCCGTACACCAGCTCCGAGCGGCCTATCCGCATCATCCTGGATGACATGCTCTCAAGGCCCAGGACCAGCGACCGTTTCATCTGGCTCTTCGCCCGGTTGATCTCGTCGGCGGCGCAGGTCTGAGCGCGCAGCCTGACGATCTCTTCCTCTATGATCTGTCGCACCGTGCTCGCCGCCTGAGGGCTCGTGGCTGCGTAGACGCCCAGCAGCCCGGTGTCATGGTAAGAAGACTGAAAGCTGTAGATGGAATAGGCGAGCCCTCTCTCTTCCCTGACCTTCTGGAAGAGCCTGGAGCTCGGGCCGCCCCCCAGGATGCTGTTGAGGACCAGCAGCGCGTACTGGCGGTCATCGTGTGCCGGGAGACCAACGACCCCGATGCAGAAATGGGCCTGTTCGACCTGCTTGGCCCGTACGTCGACGCCTCCCCCGACCCGCGCCGGACCCCTCACAGGCGCCGGTTTCCGTGCACCAAGCGACGCAAGCGGCTCACCCAGGCACCGGCTGGCTCTGTCGAGAGACGCGCTTCCCGCGGTCACTATCGCCAGGTTGGAGGCGCCGAAGTATTCTCCGAAGAAAGCGGTCACGTCATCGCGGGTGATACTGGACACCGAGTCCTCCGAGCCGAGGATGGGCCTGCCTATCCTGTCCGAATGCCAGATGAGGCCCTCCAGCAGGTCGAACACAAGCTCGTCCGGAGTGTCTTCGTACGTGGCTATCTCGTCCAGGATCACGTTTCTCTCGAGTTCGACATCGTCAGGCGAAAAGCGGCTCGACGTTACCATGTCCACAAGCACGTCAGATGCCCGCTCGAAGTCGTCATCAAGGACCCGCGCGTAGATGCACATATGGTCCTTCGCGGTGAAGGCGTTGAGATTCCCGCCCATCAGGTCGAATTCCTCTGATATCATCCTGGCGGTCCGGCCGGTTGTGCCTTTGAAGAGCAGGTGCTCGATGAAATGCGAGACTCCGCTCCTGTCATCCGGGTCGTCCCTGGAGCCCGTCCTAAACCACACCCCGATGGCGACCGACCTGGCGCCCGGGACCAGCTCGCACAGCACCCGCGTGCCCGAGGCAGAGGTGGATTCCAGGATGGCCTCACTCCCGCCGGCGAATGCGTCCAGCTCGCTCATTCCTGGCATCCCCTCAGCGCGCGAAGAGCGTCGAGGTTCATCTTGTTGGCTTCGAAGTTGGAAAGCGGAGTCTCAAGCAGGACGGCCAGGCCAGCCACTTCAGGGCGCGCAAGAAGACTCTTGAAGCCCTGCCGGCCGATCAGGCCTTTTCCGATGTGCTCGTGTCTATCGCGATGAGACCCCAGGGCTTCTTTGGAA
>JAUYEF010000115.1 GCA_030691635.1 Bacillota bacterium | reverse complement strand
AGATGGGCGGTATTGTTACCAAGCAGGCCCTGTCGAAATATGAAAATGGAAGGGCGCGTCCATCGCCGGTCGTACTAAACAGGATGGCGGCAGCCTTAGGTGTCAAATCGGCTTATTTGTGGGCTGCTCCCACTGTTAGTGTCGAGTTCATAGGGTACCGGAGGCGATCCGGCCTCGGTTTGGCAGAAATGGAAAGGGTCGAGAGCCTGGTGACGTACGCGTTGGAGCAGCGAGTACGCGTGCAAGAGTTGACCCAACAACACGACGGCTCTGATCTCCCCGTGCGCCAAATGCGCGTGGGAAGTTTGGCCGACGCTGAGCGTGCAGCAGGGGAGTTGCGCTCCATTTGGAACTTAGGCACAGACGCTATTGCAAGCGTTGTCGGAACTCTGGAAGATCACTTCGTCCACGTCCTGGAGATCGATGCCAGCGAGAGGTTCGACGGCATCTCAGCCGTAGCACGGGATGGTAGGGGCGAGGTAGTGTCAGCGGCGGTCGTGACGCGGAGGCATGTGCCGGGCGATCGCCAGCGACTGAATCTTGCCCATGAGTTGGGACATCTGCTCCTGAACCCCGCGGAGGAGGTTGATGAGGAGAAAGCTGCCTTCCGTTTCGGCAAAGCTTTCCTTGTTCCGGCAGAGACACTGCGCCGCGAGGTGGGCACGAAGAGGGCCTTCTTGGAACCCGCGGAACTGGTGCTACTAAAGAAACGCTTCGGCATGAGCATCCAAGCCCTGTTATACCGCTTGCGGGATCTGGGCATCATAACGGATTCCCACTACAAAGACTGGTGTATCCTTATCAGTAAACATGGATGGAAGAAGCAAGAGCCGTTGGAGTTGCCTCCGGAAGAGCCGGAATGGCTGCGTCGCAATGTCCTGCGTGCCTTTGCGGAAGAGGCGCTAACGGCAGAAGAGGCTGGGCAAGTTCTAGGCGAGCCGATGGCCTCAAAGCAGCCGCTTTCGCTGGTTGAGCGTCGTGCTTTCCTGAAATTGCCGCTGGAAGAGCGCCGTCGAATACTGGCGGAGCAGGCGCAAGACATGGCGTCTTACTACCGAGAGAATCTAGAGTGGTGAATCGTTAATTCTTCGATGAAGTCCCGCTTTCGCTGTCATGCTGAACAAAGTGAAGCATCTGGGGGGGGGAAGCCACCCCACCACCAGATTCTTCGCTGATGCTCAGAATGACATTTACACCGAATCTCTGACTCAGGACACTAGAATGGAGAGAACTTCAGGCGGGCGACTTTCATAATGCAGGAGATCACGGCCGCTGTCGCAGCGGTCATTGAGCATGTGTGAGCCCAAGGCTGGGCGTCAGATTTGCGCGGAGGGGCTGGTCTGCCGAATAAATTCGGCAGACCCCAGGGCCGGCCCCCAGGCCGTGACCCACCCTATCCCCGTCACCTTGACGACACCATGACTCGACCCTATGATAGGGCCAACAAATGAGGGAGGTCCTGCCGTGGTGGTAGACACATTAACAGACGCGCAGATGTTCCGGGCCGCCAAACTGGACGCCGCAATCGCCGGCAAACTGGCCTACATTGGCTATCCCTTGAACGAGGGGGGGCAGCCGTGATCCCAGATATCGAACCACGCCGAGGTGAGTTGCAAGCCCTGTGCCGCCGCTTCGGGGTATGCCGCTTGGAGGTCTTCGGTTCGGCGGCGGGAGGCCGTTTCCAGCCCGAGACCAGCGACTTCGACTTCCTCGTCGAATTCGAACCGCCAACGGGGCCTGGCTACGCCGACCGGTATTTCGGGCTGCTCGAGTCGCTGGAAGCCCTATTCGGGCTACCGGTAGACCTGGTGGTGGCCTCTGCCGTGAAAAACCCGTACTTCCGCCAGTCGGTGGACAAGTCCAGGACATTGCTCTATGCGGCTTGAGGCGAAGAAATACCTCTACGACATCTCGGAGGCCGCTGGGCTCATCGCGGACTTTGCGGCGGGCAAGACGCTCGTGGACTACCAAGGGGACGCCATGCTGCGCTCCGCCGTGGAGCGACAATTCGAGATCATCGGCGAGGCGCTGTCGCAACTGGCCCGTCGTGAGGAATCGGTGGCGGAACGGATCACCGAGTACCGCCGCATCATCGCCTTCCGGAATATCCTGGCGCACGGTTACACCCAGATCGATGCCCGCATTGTCTGGGACATCGTGGAGTCCAAGCTCCCTGCTCTGCGCCGTGAGGTCGCCGCCCTGCTCAGCGAGGGATGAAACCGAGCGGAGCGCGCCGGCTGGATGAGGCGATCGCCCGCATCCGTTGCGACTGGGCCCTATCCGTTGTGAGTGGCCCCCCCTTCCAGCACCAGCCTCACCCGGTGCATAAACAGCGGCTCCACCAGCCCCAGGGCGGCTACCACCTCGTCCGCACGGCCCGACCCCAGGGGGTCAGTACGCAGAAGCATTCCCAGCCGGCATCGCCCTCCTTCCAATGCCTCCACCCACACTTCTTGCACCAGTGCCCGCAGGTCCAGGGATTTGGCGCCGCCCGGACGGTGACGCAGGATTGGCAAGGTCTTCTCGGCTAGCAGACCGGCAATGCGGTCTTCGATCTCCCGCTGGGTCATTGAACATTCCACATCTACCCGGTACTCAGCCTGCCGCACCTGGGACTGTAAGGAAGGGGCGCCGATTGGCGCTTCCCCCACCTGAGATATGCCTATCCCAGCCGGCAACTGGGGCTGCACGTGTTCCAGGAAGTAGCGCGGGGAGACCCTCCTGCACAGATACACCTCCATCCATTCCGCCGCGGCGGTCACACCAACAGGCAGTGGCGTGGCCAGGGCCAGGCGAGGATGAGGACTGAATCCCTCGGAGAAGCCCAGTGGCAGCTTTGCCCGCCGTAATACCCGCTCCCAGAGGCGCATCAGGTCCAGGTG
>JAUYEF010000057.1 GCA_030691635.1 Bacillota bacterium | reverse complement strand
GGCGCATCTGCCCGGAGGGCCGGGGCGGCCGCCGCGAAAACAAGACAAAGGACAAGCCAGGGTTGAATCCGGGAACGCCACAATGACATCGCGCTCTCTCCTTTCCGGTGAATCCGTGTTTCCTCAATCTAACATAAAACTGTTCTGGTCAATAACACCAGTTCTCATGCCTCACCGGCAGGCGGTTGAGGATGTCGCGGTAAAACCGCCACTTGAGCATGAACTGATCCATCATGGCGATAAAGCGGGTGTTATGCGTTGGCTCGAGTAGGTGGGCCATCTCGTGCACGACGATGTACTCGAGGCACTCCTTGGGCTTCTTGGCGAGTTCCGTATTCAAGCGGATGGTGCGAGCAGTCGGGTTGCAGCTGCCCCACTTGGTCTTCATCTGCTGCACGAAGAATCCGTTCACCGTAACCGAGAGCCGTGACTCCCAAACTTCGATCAGGGGCGGAAGGGCACTCTTGAGGAGTTGTCGATACCAGCCTGCAACCACCCCCTCTCTTGTCTCGTCGTCGGCGCCGGGGCGGACACGGAGCAATATGGTGTCATGCTGCATCTTCACACTGGGGGCGACATCTTCCTCCACTAGCTTCAATAGGAAACGCTTGCCCCAGACATAGTGGCTCTCGCGGTCCAGGTACTCACGCGGGCTCTCCCGCTCCTGTTCACGGAGCTTTTTCTGCTGTTGTTTAATCCAGCCGAGCTTGGAGATCGCGAACAACCGGATCGTATCGAGACTCATCCGCAGGGGCGCTGAGATGCGCACCCGGCCTGTCGGCGGATAGACGCTCAGATGGACGTTCTTGATGTCCTTTCTCACCACTTCCAAGGTGATTCCACTCAGTTCGAAAGTCGTAGGCATCAATACTCGCTTTGCTGCTTGATGATCAGGAAGATGCGCTCCACTTCTGCAAGGTCGTTTCCCAGAAGCGGAAGCAAGGCTCGCTTTATTTCGTTCTCTTTGGCTTGTTGCCCGCGCCAGTCGTCCGGCCGAACTCGCCTCACCGCCTCGTCGATGGCCAACACAAGCGAAATCTTAGGATCCCAAACCGTTTCGTACGCATGAGTCTTCTCGCCGATGGCACCCGCCTGCTGGACGCTCGGTAACTTCAGGTTGTTGTAGATTGCACGCATCCCCGGCGTCGTGAGCTGATGAGGAACATTGTCCGCTTTACCGCTCTGGACCTGTCTCGCCAGGTCGGCGATACGCTTGAGGTAATGCTCATAGTCGAGGCGTTTTGCCTTCAGGTCGGCGATGATCTCCTCCAGCAACTTCGACATCCGGTCGTAGAAAGCCGGGTCGTTCAGCTGCTCTTTGATGATCTTGCTGCGAACGTTGTTGGCGATCGTTTCGGCGACGGCGTCCTTGTTGCCCTTGATCCCGCCAGGCAGGCTGTTGATGGCATTGGCGATGCCGGACTTCACGATCAACTCCAGCAGGGTCATGTCATCGAAAGGAGAAATTTTCCTCGGCTCACCGGCTTCGATATAGGTATCGATGAGGTGCCGCATATCAGCCTCGTAGGCTTTCAAATCGATGGTCTCGCCACTCGCTTTTCGGATGATCTCGCGCAGATCCAGATAGCGGCCGAGATCCCGCTTGATGCGGACGATCTCAGCGGCGCTATACCCGGCCGCTTCAAGTTCGTCGGCAATGTTGGCATACGCGCGTACGAGCGCCACCGTGGCCTTGTAGAGCGCGACACGCTGCGGCTCGCGTTCGGCCAACTCTGTCGGAACCTCGGTGTTGCCGCAGAAGTAATGGATGTGCTCCAGCTCGCCATTCGGCGGCTCCACCGGTTCGCAGATCAGGGCGACCGCTTCCAAGGCGTCGTCCAGCCGCTCGCGCCCCTTGATGAGGCGATCCTGCAGCAGTATCTCGGGATCCACGCCGCCCGCGCTGTGATCCAGCTCGGACGTGTAGACCGCGATGGCGTTCTCGACCTTCTTGAATAGGTCTTTATAGTCGACGATGTAGCCGAAGTCTTTGTCGTCGCCGTCGAGCCGGTTTGGCCGGCAGATCGCCTGAAACAGGCCGTGGTCCTGCATCGACTTGTCGATGTACAGGTAGGTGCAGGGTGGCGCGTCGAAGCCGGTGAGCAGCTTGTCCACCACCACGAGGAGTTTCATGTTGGCCGGCTGTTTTTTAAACAGGTCCTTCGCCTGGTCCTCGTAGGTCTCGGTCTTGGACTTGCCGGGCCGGGCGTCGATGTCCTTCAGGAGCGCGGTGTAGATATTGTAGATGAACTGCCTGTCCGTTTCGCTATTCGCGCCGGTTTCCTCCAGCGTCACGTCCTGGGCCTGCGGATTATAGGACGTGACCACCGCGCACTTGCCTTTGAAAACCGTCTTCTGGAACAGCTCGAAATACTTGCAGGCTTCGTAGATGCTGGAGGCCACCAGGATGGCGTTGCCGCGATGGTTGGAAAGGCGCGGCTTAACGCCGAAATCGAACACGATGTCCTGCACCACGCGCTCCATGCGGGAGCGGGAGCTGAGGACGTTCTGCATCGTACCCCATTGCTCGCGCAGGGCGGCCTTCTGCCACTCGTTCAGGCCCCTGGTCTTGGCATCGAACCAGGCGTCGATCTTATCCTCGGAGCCGAGTCGCTGATCGATGTCGCGCGCCTCGTATATGAGGTCTATACATGACGTCATAAATAATTGCGCATTATGATCAATTCTGGTATGATGGACTCCGAAAGGAGGCCATCATGCGTCGTTTAGAAATCACGGATGCGGAGCTCATGAGGATTGCGATCCAGGATGAAATCCAACGATC
>JAUYEF010000061.1 GCA_030691635.1 Bacillota bacterium | reverse complement strand
GCCGAAGGCAGCCAATCCCTGGTGCCTGGCGGTGGAGTCGAAGTCCTGGGCGAGTACGTTGAAAGCCGGCACTTCCGCATTGGGCCCTAGCCAAACGTCTTGGTCCCAATGTGGGCATTTGACTCTGGCGCGAAGCACCTGGTGAAGCTGATCGGAGCCCGCTGCCTCTGGCGGGATTCGAGCTTTGTCTTTTCGGCCTGCAACTGAACAATGGGTCCGATTGTTCTGGCGAATCACACCGTCTGTTGTATTGTGCAGCGGACCATTAGACAGCCCTCCATTCGCCCTAGCCGGCTCCACCAAGCGTGCTGTCCCATCGCACCTTTCCCGTCGTACTGTCTTCAATGCCCATGTCGGGGACTTGCCCAGTCGGGCACACGTACTCTCCACAAGAACCGTTCGAAGCGGCAGGTGCTGGTGTGAAGGCCACCGAACAACCCCGTGGAAAGGGGTGACCGACCGACGAGCAACTGGTATGATTCCCACAGGGGATAGCGACCCAGAACAAGGGAGAAGCCTCTCTTTTCACGGCCTTCTCCTTGCCATGAGAAGTGGGGCCACCTCTATGGCCAAGAAGTCGAAAGCGGCATGGTAGTCTCCTTACTTGCCAGACCGGAAGGTAGATGATGCAGCACAGTAGACCTCCGCGTGGGTTGATCATCTTCGGAGCAGGCGCAAGTTTCGGAGCCGGACCAACTAGGCCTGAGAATCCACCGTTAGGCAAAGACCTATACGCGGCGCTCTCGGCGGCGTTCCCGGCGTCATGGGGTTCAATTCCCGATAGTGTGAAGGAGGCGTTCAAATCCAAGAACTTCGAGGCTGGCATGGAGCAACTTTGGGCAAACTACTCCGCAGCCATCCCTTCTCTAATGAGACACATGGCTTTGTATTTCGCCCAGTTTGGACCTGCTGCGGACACGAATCTGTACCGCCGGCTCATTCGTGCATTGAAACGCAAGGAATTGCTGTCAAGTACCGCACTTGCTTCATTGAATTACGATCTCGTATTGGAACTGTCGGCGTCGGCTGAAGGTGTTAGCGTTGACTACTTCTCGGATCCATTCAAGCAGGAAGTGGCAACGGTTTGGAAGCTGCATGGCTCCTGTAACTTCTTGCCCTCGGGCATCCAGGCAACGAGTGGGGTGACTTTCACCGGAGGCGTCGTGTTCAACACCGGCCTTCAGCCCGGTAATCCAAACGATGCGGTTTCCTTTTGCCTTGGTGATACGAGCTTGTACCCTTCCATGTGTCTGTATTTGCCAGGGAAGCATGTCCAGATCGGTGCCTCTGCCTTGAAAGCGATTCAAGACCGCTGGAAAGCGGCTGTTCTGGGCGCGACCCAGGTGCTCATCATTGGGGTCGCTCCAAACTACGAAGACACCCACATCTGGCAGCCGCTCGGTGCAACTCCGGCTGAGATCGCCTACGTAGGTGATTGCAGCCAGTTCAAGACTTGGGCTGCAACATACAGGAGCGGATCCGGAACCAGCACTTTCCTCGGTGAACGATGGGAAGATGCGTTCCTAGCTACGGTGGAATTCATACGTTGACGAAAGAGAGGCCACATGAAAGCTCCAGACGCGTTGCGCACATGGCTCAACGAACGGGCACCGCAACTCCGATGCCCCGTATGTCAAAGGCAAGCATTCTCAGTAGATACTACAATTGCCATGACGAACTCAATCGATCCAGAAACTACCCGGATCAATTACATGGCCGGTTTTCCGTTGGTGGCCCTGGCCTGTAGTTGGTGCGGGCACGTCCTTTTCTTCAACGCAAAGACCATCGGTGTGATGCAGTGATCTTGCCTCCGACCGGCCTTGGAGAGTCGGGCGCGAACCCGCTATCTCGCGTAGGAAGGTGCACATGACTCTTGGCCATATCGAAGAACACAAATCAACGCTGGAGGTCCAACAGATCCTCCAATTGGAATCTCCGCAGGAAATGCCATCAGCCGTAGTCACCATCGCGGAATGGACACAGTTGTGCGAGGCGGTCGACGCGGTCAAGGCGGGCAATGAGTATCTGCGATTGTTCTGGAGTGGAGCTTTCGGAGCCATGCTGGCAGGAATATCCGCGACTATGGGGACCCTACTCGGTGGCCTTCCACCCGCAGCATGGACGAGTTCCTTGATTATCACTGTTGTACTCGGGGTGGCCGCGTTGCTTGGATTCCTCTTGGATCGACGCTTTGATGATTCAGTCACGGTACGAATCAGAGTGGTACAGGAGCAGATTAACCACATCGAACGATTGCGCCCGACCCTGGCTCAGCGACTTCAGCATCCTAAACTAAAGCCAAGGTGAAACCCGCAGAGTCGCCGTGACATGCCATATGACATACGAGATGCCATGTAGTTCTCACCTTGGCTCTAGTGTAGCATCGTGGTTCCTCAGTAGCCATGAACCCTGACATAGCTGGTTCGATGCGGCGGCGTTGAGGTGTGGCAGAGCGGACCGGGTTGGTCGGTCATTCAACAGGTTCCAAGAGCCCCGCCAAGAGCGCTTGCACGGTGTCCGGCGCGACGAAGGGGTCGCGGCGTGCCCAGCGCGCCACGGCAGCCGTCCGCGCAGCCCGCTGACGCGCTGAGGACGGTGGACGTTCGCCATCCAGCCCCAGCAGGACCACCGCCTTGCGCTGGATGGACTGGTGGGTGCGGTGGACCTGCTGCTTTGTCAGACCCAGGAGGGCCCCAGCCTCCTTGTGCTGGTAGCCCAGCAGCACGAGCGCCAGTAGAGCATCCTCCCGTGGGGTGAGAAGCTCGCGCAGCGTTTGGTAGAGGACCCTACCCAGGGCTTCTTCCTCCACCGGCGACTCCCACAGGTTGTGGGCGTGGA
>JAUYEF010000035.1 GCA_030691635.1 Bacillota bacterium | reverse complement strand
CTCTCCGTCAGGCCATGGAGCTCTACGGCCGGCCACGAGTACTCTACACGGACAATGACTCCAAGTTCCGCCTCACCCGCTATCAGCATAGTCGCTTCTACACCTACCGCCAGGAGACGCTGGAGGGGTTGGTAGAGACGGAGATAGGGCGTGCCCTGCGGGAGCTGGATGTCCAGCTCCTTTCCCACCTGCCAGGCAACGCCCAAGCCAAGGGGAAGATCGAGCGCTTCTTCCGCTTCCTTCAGGAACGGGTGCTGGATCACAACCAGGCGGCCAACCTGGAAGAGCTTCAGACGCCAGTGGACCGCTGGGTCGACGCCTACAACACCCAGCATCTCCATCGGGGCACAGGCTGCACACCGGCCCAACGGCTGCAGCCCAGCGTCGCCCGTCCCCTGGAGGGTAACCAGGACGACATCTTCTGCCTGAAGCAGGAGCGCAAGGTGGCGAAGGACCACACCATCACCCTGGACGGGGTCACCTACACCCTGCCCAGCGAACCCTGCCTTGTCGCCTTCAAGGTACAGCTCCACATCCACCCGGGCGAGCGGCTCCGAGTATGGCATGCTGGCTGCTTGGTGGCGGAGTTGCCTCACATAGACAAACGACGGCTTCGTGATACCCCATTGACCGTAGAGCAGGTGCTGGAGGACATTCTACCTGCGACACAAAGGCGGACATTCTAGCTGCGACGCTACAGGTCAGTTCCATGTCCGCTCAAGATGATTTGCTAATGCGAGCATACGGGAAGATACATGGAGCCTCTAGATTTTTTCAACGGCCTCGGACGGTTGCAGGCCGCTCGACGATGGCCTGCTTCGCGGGCGGGCTCTCTACGACTACAGAAGACTGCACAGGAGGGATCGGGAGGCGTGCAGTTCGTGCATCGAATGGGCCTGTTGCCCACGGCTCATTCGGCGGCAGACAGAACGCGGAACAAGCAAGGGAGCCGATTCCTTGGCCGCCAGATGAGACGGCGAGAAAAGGCCCGAATTGCCCCGGCGCTGGCACCGCCCGCCGCCGCGGTGATACGCGCTAGCTTCTTGATATTCATCGCGGCTGCCGTCAGCCAGACCTGAATCTGGACCTTCCACTTGCCCCGCCACTGAGCCCGCCGCAGCCCGTGACGGTCTTTTGCGATGGCGAAGACTGTCTCCACGTACACCTTCCGTTGCCGCAGTTTCCGTTTCCCCTCCTCGGTCGCCAGCCAGCGCTGCGCTTCCTCCAGGAAGCCGCGGTCAAAAGAACGGCTCAGGCCGCGCTCCTTCCCACCTGGGGAGCACTGGCTCCTGAACCGGCACGTTCGGCAGACCCCCAGCGGCGCCCTGTAAACGATGGTTCGGTTGCTAGGTCGCACCATCCGGCGGTCAAGTGTCTGGCCGGCGGGACAGGTGTAGGTATCGGACCCCGCGTCATACCGGAAGTCCTGGATGTTCCACACCCCGCCAGCATTGCGCTTCTTTCCCGCTCTGTGGGCAATAGCGGCTCGAATACGAAGCTCGGCCAGGTAGCGATAGTGGTGGAGCGTACCGTAGCGCCGGTCAGCCACCACGTCACGAGGGAGTCGTCCCACCTGCCGACGATGCCGCCACAGCAGCTCTTCCAGCAGGTACTCGTCAGCCGTGGCACCAGGGGTCACCACCGCCGCAGTAATGACGCGGGCCGGATGATCGTCCACTGCCATGTGGGCCTTGTAGGCCAGGTGCAATCCAAACGTGGGGTGATGGATAACGCTGGCTTCGGGGTCGGTTCGACTGCGGGCACGCTGATTGAGCGGCGGCCTCTGGGCCTTCGGCTCCGCTCTCTGCTCAGCCTCCGTCGGCTTCTTATCCGACGAACCAGAGGGAGTCGTGGGAGAGGGTTCCTCGGGGCGCACGGGATTCTCGGCAAACAACTGCTCGACGTATCGTCTGGCTGGCATTGGAGGCTGATGGCCGTCGGTCGATTCCAGTGAAGCTAGAGCAGCGTTCGCCTGCATCAGGATGGAGTCCAGGAATGCTGCTTCACCCCGTACCAGGCCGGCCGCTTGGCAGAGCTCCACCGACCGATTGAAGAAGGCCTCGAACACCTCCATGCCGAAGCGGACCCTCGCTTTGGACAGCACGCTGTGGTCAGGGATGGCCTCATCCAGGTCGTAGCCCAGGAACCAGCGGTAGGCCAGGTTGACCTGAATCTCCTCCATCAGCCGGCGCTCTGAGGTGATGCCGTAGAGGTAGCCGATGAGGAGAGCTTTGAAGAGGACGACGGGGTCGACCGAGGGCTGGCCAGTGTGGCTGTAGTAGGGCCGGGCCAGGGGATAGACGAAGGAGAAGTCGATGACTTCAGCGATGCGGCGGAGGAGGTGGTTCTGGGGAACGAGGCGGTCGAGGGAGAGCTGGTAGTAGAGCTTGGGAGCGAACCGGCGGTAGCCCATCATGGGCTGCTTCCCCCCTTCCGGGGCAAGCGGCCCGTATGGATCATATCATTGATCAGATCTCCCGTCGAGTTCGGCAACAGGCCCCTCCATTTCCTGACGCTCGAACAGGACGAGGCCGCGCGAAATTTCACCTTCGTCCTGCCGCGTGCCTAGCACTGGATACGGCATCGAACCCATTTTGACCCACAAGAGTCGCTGCCGTGAGCTTCGCCGCGCATTGCCGCCCCTCACGTTTCGGATATAATACGTGCGACCCTGGTTCATTCTCAGAGACCGCGCCACCCTGATTGCGTGGGGCGAAAAAGGAAGCTGTCACGAGGTCATGAGTCATCCTGAGCGCACATTCCGTTTTCTCGACGACCGCCCGATAGAGACCGCCGATCGGGATATCTTCAGGGTTCATTCGGCATACGCAACGGCGCTAGCTCAGGCGATTGAGACCTGCACAACTCCGTTTGCGATCGGTCTCTTTGGCACATGGGGCTCGGGCAAGACAAGCGTGGTGAACTTTCTTGCGCCACTTGTAAAGCAGGCCGGACATCGCTGGGTCAACCTGGATGTTTGGAAGTTCTCTCGAGATCCGGTCAAGAGGTGGGTTCTCCTTCAAATGCAGGAGCAGCTGGCTCTTGAGGACTACACATTCGAGGGGAGGACCCTACAAAGCCACCTTGAGTTCGAAGAGGAACTCGTGACCGAGAGCCGCCCATTTCTTGAACTTCCACGGCTTCAGGGCAAGCTGCTGTTGATCCTAGCATCGATCGTACTTCTCGGCGCCGGAGTGACCGCGTGGCTTTTAGCCAGCGGCCTGATCGCCGCCGGCAGCATTGTTGGGACCCTCTCTGGGCTGGGGTTGTTGAGCCTGTTGGTTCAGGGATTCCTCAGCCTTCTTGCAAGGTTGGTCGTACGCCAAGAAGTGAAGCACATCAAATCGGTACCGGCTTTCTCTCCGGAAAAGTTCGAAGCTATTTTCATCGACATGGTGCGAAAGGCCTTGGGCCCGGACCCGACCCGGAAGCTCATTGTCGTGTTCGACAATCTAGACCGGTGCCCGGAAGACGCGGCCGTGGAAACTCTCTCAGCAATCAAGACGTTTCTTGAAGTACCGGGCTGTGTGTACATCGTGCCTTGTGACGAAGAGGCCCTCACCACGCACATTTTGAGGTCCTATGAGAGCTACCAAACCGGTGCAGTTGAGGTCCGTGAAGGCCAAACCGCGGAACAAGGGAGGCAATTTGCTCGCGAGTTCCTGCGGAAATTCTTCCAGCTGGCTCTACGCTTGCCCGAGATCGCTCAACGAGACTATGAGCGCTTCATCGACGTCCAAGTCGAATCTGCCGGTGCGTGCGACTTCCTCAGCCCCAGAACTCGAGACATCGCACTGATTGCGTATGGCCGCGAAACGCCTCGCAAGGTCAAGCGGTTCATCAACGATTTTCTAGGGTACTACATCCTGGGACAAGCTCTGGAGGGGGCTGGGAAGCTTGAGCTAGGCTCTATCACCAGCCATCTCGAGTTTCTGGCCAAGATGGTCGTCATCTATCACGAATGGCCACAGGCGATCGAGAAGATAAAGACGAACCCGGACATCCTCCAGGACGTTACCGAAGTGCTTCGCGCTGGCGCAGCTGCGCCCTCGGAATACGATCTCGATGCGGGATTGATCGCATTTCTGAAAGCCACGCAAGATGTCGATACGCCCCCCAATGTTCTTCCGTTCATATATCTGAAACGTGCCGAATACGAGCGTGATCCCGAGTTGGTGGCGCGGGTAACTGACTCGCTTGCACAGGCTGACGAAGCGAGTTTCGTGGGTCTTCTAAGGGAGAGCCCTGAGAGGGCGGAGAATGCGGTGAGGGTGGCAATCGACAAGCTGAGGTATTGGCATCGGGGGAGCAGGCTACAGGAACTGAACGCCGTCCGAGTCCTGATGAGCGCGAGGTCTGAGATTCCGGAGGTTCTAAGGAGCGATTTCATTGATGCTGTTTGGGGCTCTCTTTGGGAGGTGGCAAAGGGCGAGTCGTTCGAGGGGTTGCTCCGAAAGTTCGAAGTATCGCAGGTTCTCGACTTCGCGGAGGATCTCAGGCAATGGCAGCAGGTGCGGCTACTGGAAAGCTATCTTCAGGCATTCGAGCCCTCAGTAGCTGCGGCGGATTTCCATTCTGGTCTCCTCGAGGCCCTTGTGGAGAAGGGACACTTCCTGTCGCCAGAGCACATCGATAGGCTCGCAACCCTATTGGCACAGCGGTACACACAGGACGAAGCGGCGATGCTTCCGATTCTGGAGCACCTCGGCCGTCGACTCTGCGAAGCGGGCCTGATCTCGGCGAGTCTGCCCGCAGCCATCGCGGCAAACTTCTCGGTCCAGCCGGACGATCTGAATAGGCTAAGGATAGGCGCGTATCTGGAAGTGAGAGCATCTGCTGACCAAGATGCAAAGAGCGACCTTAGCGCCAAACTAGTTGCGGCTCTTGCTCCTTCGCGGAGCGCCTCCCTGGACGAAATCGGCCAGTTCGCGCTGGATGTGTTGAAGCAGCTTGGCAGTGAGGGGTTTGACGGAGCCCAGGCGGATGCGCTGGGGAGCAGCTTGGTTCAACAGATGCAGAACGCTCCGCCGGCCCTTAGAGGGCCATGGACATGCACAGCCCTGGCGCTGTGGGATATCATCCCAGAGTCGCATAAGAGTCCTTTCAGGCAAATTGTAGGCCAGACAGTCAGCCAGCCAGATGCGAGTCAAGTGGGGCAGTTCCTTGACCAGTTGAGCACGGAGGATTGCAGGAAGCTGCTAGAACTCCAGGAAGTCAGGAGAGCTCTCAAGGAGCAAGCGTCCAAATTCGATGCCCAGTATGCTGGAGGTGCCAAGCAGAATCGCAAGAGTGTGCTCTCACGCCTCCCAAAGGCAGAGCTGGCCCAGGTCTTGCCGGAGATTGTCGACGGGCAGTTCGGTTGGGACGTCGAGGCCGCGTTTGAGACTGCGCTCGACGCCTTCAGTCAGAATGAGCTGCGCCCGGGCGTTCTTGCTCGACTAGCGGTTGAACTCCTCAACAGGTTTGTGAGGGGGATGGTTGCCCTCCGAGCGGCGCCCTTAGTGATGCTGGCGGAGTTCATAGCGGACAAGCCGACGCTGGCTAAGAGTCAAGGGTTGGTCGACCTGGTTGCGGACCTCAGTGGGGAGCTGATCAAGCACAACAGGCCGTCTGGCGGCGCAGCCCTGATCAAGCTTACAGCAGTTCTGTCTGAAGAACGCAAACGCGCGCTATCTGAAGAATTGCTCGACGACCTCCTAGCCCATGAAAGGGCTGGGGAGTCACTGGTCGCCTACTCGGAGTATCTCAACGTGGTCGCCTCGTACGAAGACGCCTTGAACTCGGACACATACAAGAAAGCGAACGATCTCGGTCGTAGAGCTCTTGGGCCCGCGAAGCCAGATGATGATGTTCGTGTCGTCCTGGGCTTCTTGGCACGTCTGACGCAAATCGAGTTCAGCCAGGCTGTCAAGACTGAGCTCCGTCGACTCCGCTCACATCCGGAATTCGGTTCGGTGGCCAACGATCTGCTCCAGCGCAGGTGAAGGGAAGACTCAGACGGTCCACTACGAAGCAACGGTGACTTTCCCAGCTTCGTCCCTCAATCATTCGTTGCACGATCCGGTGTGATACCCTTGGCAGGACGGAGCTCCGTCTCCTATGTCTTCGGAAATCGCTCAGCAGAACCGCCGAATGCAGGAGCCTATTAGGGCTTTCACTAAGCGATCACTCCTGCAGCGCATGAAGGACATCTTCCTCCCTCCCCGGCTGAGCTTGTGACGGCTCGACAGAGGACACCCCATCAAACTTTCGAATTTGGCGATTCTTGCTAGTTGGGGGTAGACTAGCAGCAGTTGCGAACCAGACAACGAATGGGGCCGGCTGGAGCCCATATGTAGTGGCCGTGTGCGACGAGGGCCCTGGTAATGGCGATCACTGAAGCGGATACCTGCCGCAAGTACGTAGTCAAGAGGCTCTACGACGGCGGCTGGACTGACGACCAGATCAGCGAGCAGAAGACATTTACGGATGGCCGCATTGTGGTCGCTGGGGATAAGGCCACGCGGCGGCGCCAAAAGCGGGCCGACTACCTCCTCCGATATCGTCCCGACTTCATGATCGCGGTCGTCGAGGCCAAGGCTGCCTACAAACACTACGCCGACGGCCTTCAACAGGCCAAAGAGTACGCTCAAGTGCTCGGCCTGAAGTTCGCTTATTCGACCAACGGCCATGGCATCATCGAGCACGATTTCGTGACAGGCAAGGACACCGTCCTGGAGATCTTTCCCTCCCCTCAGCAACTTTGGGAACGTCTAAAGCTCGGCGAAGGCATTTCGGAGGGCGTCGAACAACGTCTCCTCTCCCCCTTCTATCACCTTATCGATAAGCCTCCACGTTACTATCAGGAGATCGCGGTTAACGGTGCGGTGAAGGCTATCCTCGAAGGCAAGCGACGGGTTCTCCTGACCCTCGCGACCGGAACCGGCAAAACCCTGGTGGCCTTTCAGATTTGCTGGAAGCTTTGGAGCACGCGGTGGAACACGAGGGGCGAATACCGAAGGCCGCGCATCCTGTATTTGGCGGACCGCAACATTCTTGTGGACGATCCGAAGGACAAGCTTTTTCCGCCATTCGGCGACGCTCGCTGGAAGATCCAGGGTGAGGCGATCAAAAGCCGTGAGATGTATTTCGCCACGTATCAGGCGATCGCCAGGGATGAGCGTCGCCCCGGCCTATTCCGAGAGTATCCGCCGGACTTTTTCGACCTGGTGATTGTCGAGGAGTGTCACAGGGGAAGCGCCCGCGACGAAAGCAACTGGCGGGAAATCCTTGAGTACTTCGAGCCTGCTTACCAGCTAGGCATGACAGCTACGCCCCTGCGTGAGGACAACCGGGATACCTATCGATACTTTGGCAACCCCGTTTACACCTACAGCCTTCGCCAGGGAATCGAAGACGGATTCCTAGCGCCCTACCGCGTGCACCGTGTCGTCACGACCGTTGATGCCGCTGGATGGCGCCCAACGAAGGGTCAGGTAGACCGCTACCTAAGAGAGATTCCTGATGCCGAATACACAACCAAGGACTTCGAGCGCATGATCGCTCTCAAGGCTAGAACTGAGGCTATTGCCCGCCATCTAACCGATTTCTTGAAGGGCACGGATCGATTCGGCAAGACAATCGTCTTCTGCGTCGACCAGGAGCATGCAGAAGCAACGAGGGAGGCGCTCAACAACCTGAACCTCGACGTGACCCGGGAGCACCCGGATTACGTTTGCCGAGTCGTATCTGACGAAGGCGACATCGGCCGCGGGCACCTGAGTCGCTTCCAGGAGCTTGAAACGGCAGTTCCCGTGATAGTAACGACTTCCCAACTCCTTACTACTGGCGTCGATGTGCCCATGTGCAAGAATGTTGCGATTGCGCGTGTCATCAACTCTATGACTGAGTTCAAGCAAGTCATCGGTCGCGGGACCCGAGTCCGTGATGACTACGGCAAGCTGTACTTCAACATCCTCGACTACACGGGCAGCGCCACCCGTCTGTTTGCTGACCCCGAGTTTGACGGCGAGCCTGCCCTGATTACCGAGCAGGAGATAAATGAGCACGGGCAGACCATCGAAGGCACCGAGGAGGTGGTTCAGGGCGAGGAGTCCCTGGAAGAAGAGCAGGTGGAAGCCGTCCAACTCGCGTCGATCAGCGACGACTCCGAGGGTGAGCGGAGGAAGTACTACGTAGACGAGGGCTCAGTTGAGATTGCCGCCCACCTTGTGTACGAACTCGACGCAGACGGCAAGCAGATCCGCGTCGTCAAGTTCACTGACTACACCGCTGAGAAGGTGCGCAGCATGTGCCCGTCGGCGGCGGCACTGCGGTCGAAGTGGAGCAATGCCGAGGAGCGTGCGGCGATTATCGAATCGCTGGAGGAGCGCGGGATCTCATTCGATGCGCTCGCCACCGCGACAGGACAGCCCGATGCCGATCCGTTTGACCTTCTCTGTCATGTTGCGTTCAATGCGCCTCTGCGCAGCCGTCGGGAGCGTGCTGAGAGGCTGAGGAAGGAACAGAGGAGTTTCTTCGAGCGGTACAGTCCCGAGGCGAAGCAGATCCTCGATGACATTCTGGACAAATACATTGAGTACGGAACGGCCCAGTTCAAACTGCCGGACATATTGAAACTGCCGCCGATCTCAAGCTTCGGCAACGTGCTAGAGATCGCCAGGAAGTTTGGTGGCCCCAAGCAGCTAAGGAGGGCGGTCACCGAACTACAGGCAGCGCTCTACGCCGCGTAGGGGAGGGAACATGGCACGCGGAGCCGTCACAGCTAATCAGACAACAAGCGCCCAGCAACTGGCATCTGTCATCAAGTCCGCCCGCGACATCATGCGAAAGGATAAGGGCCTAAGCGGGGACCTAGACAGGCTCCCTATGCTCACGTGGATTATGTTCCTCAAGTTCCTCGACGACATGGAACAAGTTCGCGAAGCCGAAGCGGCCCTGGAGAGCAAGCCATTCCGTCCGGCCATTGAACCCCCTTATCGTTGGCGGGACTGGGCCGCTGACCCCGGCGGCATAAAGGGCGATGAGCTCATCGCATTCATCAACCAAGATGAGGCAGTTCGGCCCGATGGCAGTCGAGGCGCAGGTCTCTTTGCCTACCTTCGCTCCCTTCAGGGCGTTGACGGCGGGGATCGGCGGGACGTCATAGCAAATGTCTTCAGAGGCACTGTCAACCGCATGATCAACGGGTATCTGCTGCGCGACGTCATTAACAAGGTTAACGCGATCAACTTCAGGTCAAGCGATGAGATCCACACACTCGGCATGTTCTACGAGTCCATGCTGAAGGAGATGCGCGATGCCGCAGGCGACTCGGGTGAGTTCTACACTCCTCGTCCGGTGGTGCGTTTGATAGTGACTGCCATCGACCCTCGGCTGGGCGAAACGATTCTCGATCCTGCCGCGGGCACCGGCGGATTCCTGGTGTCCGCATTCGAGCATCTCCAAAAGCAGTGCGGCAAGGTCGAAGATCACGAGCGACTTCAGCGCGGCACCCTGCTCGGCATAGAGGCGAAGCCGCTGCCGTATCTGCTGTGCCAAATGAACCTGTTGCTGCATGGCCTCGAATATCCTGAAATCGACTACGGCAACGCTCTTCGTTTCCCGCTGCGGGAAATTGGAGATAAGGACCGGGTGGATATCATCATGACCAACCCGCCCTTTGGCGGCGAGGAGGAGCGCGGCATTCTTGGCAATTTTCCGGAGGATAAGCAGACTTCCGAGACAGCGCTCTTGTTCCTCCAATTGATTATGCGCAAGTTGCGCCGCCCCGTGGGGGGTCACAAGGGCGGCCGTTGCGGCATGGTCGTTCCCGACGGCGTCCTCTTTGGGGATGGTGTCTGTGCCCGAATCAAAGAAGAACTGCTCAAGCAGTTCAACCTCCACACTATTGTGCGGCTGCCAAATGGCGTTTTCGCGCCATACACTCCGCAATCGACGAACCTAATATTCTTCGACCGAGGCGGCCCCACCAGAGAGATCTGGTACTATGAACACCCGCTGCCGAGTGGCCGCAAGAACTACACAAAGACTCAGCCTCTGAAATTCGAGGAGTTCGCCCCCTGCATCGCCTGGTGGCACAACCGAGAGGAAAACGAGGTAGCCTGGCGCGTCTCGGTCCAAGATGTGGTGAAGAACGGGTACAACCTCGATATCAAGAACCCACTATCGAGACGAGTTGTCGAAATCAAGGAGCCTTCTATTCTCCTCTTGGACATAGTGGACAAGCAAGGGCGAATTCAGCGTCTGCTGGAGGATCTCCGAGGGAGCGCAACGTCCTTGCAGGTCGCCACGGTCGTAGGTTCACCACAGCCAACCGCGACTGTGGAAGACCTGGGCATAGTGGTGAATCGGGAAACCCGAAACCCAGGGAGAACGTCGCCTGACACAGCGTTTCAGTACATTGATCTGGCTAGCGTCACCCAAGGAGTCATATCGCCACCCAAAGTTCTTCTAGGTGCCGACGCGCCGTCACGCGCACGACGCGTTGTTCATACCGATGACGTCATTTTCTCTACGGTGCGTCCCTATTTGTGTGGACACGCTATCATCCCGCCAGAGTATGACGGGGCGATTTGCTCGACCGGCTTCGCCGTGTTGACATGCCCTCGGGCTGTCCTACCGCGGTTCGTCTTCTACATGCTACTCTCCCCCCATGTGATTGACCAATGTGAAGAGATGATGCGAGGGTCTCACTACCCCGCGATGAAAGACAGCCACGTCAAGGCGATACGCCTGCCGCAACTCTCCCTGGGAGACCAAGGGAGGATAGTGGAGGGCATTGAGAGACTGCTGTCCCAGGTACAGCTCAAGGTGGCTCAGGCCAAGCTCCTGCAGGCCGATATCGTCGCGCAACTGGACCTGCTCGTGCCCTCTGTCCTGGCAAAAGCATTTCGCGGGGAACTGTGAGGCGCATCGACAGGGCAGGACTCTGACGGTTGGAGCCAAGGTGTGGATACTTCTCTGAAGGGACTACAACGCACTACCCAGCCGGGTGAAGGTCGAGCGGACTCCCGTTATCGGCTGGATAGACAGTTGATCCGTTATCCCTCCACGTCGGAGTGGGAAACCGGTCTCGTGACGTGGATAAGTCGAGAGTATCGGCCGCCGGGGCCCGGCAAGAACCCAAAGTCGTTTGCGGAGCGGCGCAAAATGGCCGTCGTCGATGCTGTTGCCGTCCGTACTCGACAAGGCATTCAAGGGGAAACTGTGACGCAAGACGACAGGAGGTGACGATCGCTACGCGAGGAGTATGGGTCGTCCGCGGAGGCAACTACAACGAGCTTGCCAGCCAGGTGAAGGCGAAAGGCGCCGTCGCCATAGGCTGGCGAACAGTCGGCGACGTCAGCAAAATCACGACTCGCGATGAGCTCAAGGCAGCAATGGAAGAAGCTGAGCCCGGAAGTGGAACGCCTGGGTCGGTGGGTCAGGTCTTCCGCTTCGCCAAGGAAATCGAGCTTGGCGACTACGTGCTGACACCTGAGAAGCTAACAGCAGAGATCCACATCAGCCGCTGCAAGGGGCCCTACAGATATGATCCGGGCATATTCGGCG